>NZ_JBFAMQ010000002.1:159628-474890 GCF_040674615.1 Glycomyces sp. NPDC049804 | reverse complement strand
CATCCAACGGAGCCAGCAGGCAGCTAGGTCAGATCCGACCCGGTGCACCGATCATGGCTTAACCGGCACAACCCAATACTGACAGCGGGCAGCGATGACGAGGCAGGGAAGGCACTGGGGCCGTTTGCGGTTCCCGGCCCGATCGGGTTGGGGTTCGGTCGGGCGGCGAGGGGAGGGTGTGGGGCGGGGGTTGGTTTCCGGTTCTGGGCATGCGGAGGGGCCCGAACCCATGCGGGTCGGGCTGCGCTGCTTGATGCGTGCTGCGCTTCCCCCAGCAGTCGCCCGCTGGGGCAGCCTAAGACCGGCACTGGCGTGGGCGCCGCGAACCGCTCTCGGCATTTCGCCCTGGCTGTCCGCATGGCCTTGATCGCCCGATCCCTCTCGATCGCTTCTGTGACGGCGTCCAGGTCGGGCTTCATGGCCTCGGACCATTCGGTCCGGTAGAGCCCGGTGGGGAACACATCCCATTCGGTGCCCTCGTTCTCGGCATCCATGTCGGCATCGGTGCGCCAGTCCGAGCAGCCGCACCCGGAGTGCTCCACGGGGGCGCTCGCGATCTTGTGGCCGTCGTGGTGGGTGATGACCGCTTGGCCGGGGCCGGTCTTCTCCACGCTCCAGCCCGCAGTATGTATGCGGCCGTGATGGAACCGGCACAGCAGGATCAGGTTCTCAGCGACCGTTGGCCCGCCATCGGCCCAATGCTGGATGTGGTGCGCCTCAGTCCACGCCACCGGCCGGTCACAGCCCTGCCAAGCGCAACCCTCGCTCTGTTCGAGTTCGAGCTTGCGGCGAAGGGCCGCATTCGGCAGGCGCAGGGCACGGCCCAGCTCGACCGCTTCGCCGGTCTGGTAGTTGAAGACCGAGGGGATGATGGCGGCTTCGCAGGCGAGGAGGCGGGCGCGGGCGACCGAGATGGGCTGGCCCTCGAGGAGGGGCAGGCGGCCGGTGTCCTTGCCCTGCAGCGTCTCGATGTCCACGGTCAGGTCGAGGGTGGCGGTGTGGCCGTGGCGGGTCGCGGCCTGGGGGGAGGACCCGTACCCGGCAAGGAGCTGATGGAGAGCCTCGGCGTGCCGGTTCGCCTGCGCGGGCAGCAGACCCCCACCGTCGGCGTCCTGGTCCTGGTCTTCTTGGCGCGGGGGCGGGCAGGCGGTCTTCAGGTACTTGTCGAGCAGGCGCCCGGTGGCCTCGCACAGTTGGCCTTCCAAGGCCCACATGCCGTTGCTCTGCGGGGTGAGTTCGAGGCGCTGCATGGACTGCTCGCCCAGTGCATCGATCAGTTCGGTCGCTTCGGCGATCGAGGTCCAGAGTTCATCGAGGTGGCGGCGCAGCTCGGTGAAGGTGGCGTGTGCACAGTACTGGGCGACCATGGCCTCAGGAGTCGCACACAGGGTCTCAGGGTCGAAGGGGGAGGGGGCCGGGGTCTGGAAGGGGGTGCGGGCGAACAGGCGCATGGCCGGGGTCTGCTCGAGCTGGCGGACGGCGTAGGCGACCTGGTCGATCCTCGCCGCTCCGGACACCGCCGCCTGGGCCAGGAGGCGGAACTTCCCCGACAGGCGGGCGATGGCCGCGATGTCGGCGGCGGTGCGGTTGTGGAAGTCGAACTGGGAGACCAGCAGATCCCGCAGGGCGGAGAACCCGAACGCCGAGCGGTGGAGCCCCTGCTCCTTCATCTCGATCACCCAGGAGAGGACCTGGGCGTGCTGGGCGTTGATCAAAGAGGCGGCGTCATCGAGAGCGGAGCGGATGGCGGCTGCGCGTTCGGAGCCCGGGGTGTGGGTGTGGGTGCAGCTGCTCATCGGGGGCTCGCCTCCTTCCACCGTTCTCGAATGGTCTGACTGTTTTCGCTTGCGCGTTCGTACTTCAATGATGACAGGCGAGCGTATCGGTGTCATCACTCAAAGGGGTGAATAATCCATGAGGGACACTCGCGTCCCGCCCCGAATGACTTGGGGTGCAACGCGGACCGTCGTTTCGCGAGCGCCGTCTCGCACCGCGCTGCGCCTCGGCCGCAATGCACACCCCGACCGCCCTCAGGCCCTTTTGTCGCTGCCCGCTCTGACCGCAACCGACACGGCGCAGACGCCGCCTCCGCAACCGTGCTCGATCGGGACCCTGTCGTCGCCGCCGCGTGAACCTCGCCGATCTCGTCACCGGCAAGCCGACGGTTCAGCGCTGATCGCCGCCGCGTCGAATCGCGCGGCCGGCGCGAGCCTCGGTCCTAATTCCCTCGTCAATCGCAATGTGCCCGTTGACCAACACGAACGGGATGCCCGCCGCCTGGCGGCGCGGTTCCTCGAAGGTCGAGCGGGCGTCCACGGTCTCGGGGTCGAAGAGGACGAGGTCGGCCGCGAAGCCCTCCTTGACGAGGCCCCGGTCGGTGAGGCCGAGGGTCGCGGCGGGGCGGCCGGTGAGATGGGCGACGCAGTCCTCGACGGTCATGAGGCCGAGGTCGCGCGTGTAGTGGCCGAGGTAGCGGGCGAACGAGCCCCAGGCGCGCGGGTGGATCTTGTCGCCCGCGAGGACGCCGTCCGTCGATCCGGTGTGGACGCCGTGGCGCATGATCGCGCGGACGTTCTCCTCGTTGCCCACGTGCATGAGGCAGGCGGTGCTGAAGTCGTCCTCGGTGATGAGGTCGAGGAAGAACGCCGAGGGGCGCTCCGCCCCTGCGGCCTCGGCGACGCGCCGGCCCACCAGGTGCCGCAGGCCCGGCTTGGCGACGCCCGCGATCTCGATCTTGGACCAGTCGACGGGGACGCCGTTCGCCCCGTCGGTGCCCTCGACGTCGAGCTCGTGGAGGATGCGCGCCCGCTGCTCGTCGCTGCGCAGCCGTTCGGCAAGGGCCCCATAGCCTCCCGCGACCGACCAGCTCGGCAGTAGCGCCGCGAGCATCGTCATCCCCGGCAGGTACGGGTAGGTGTCGAGGCTGATCGGCAGGCCCTCGTCGAGGCCTTCGTCGATGAGCTTGAGGAGTTCGGCGGCGCGGCCCTCGTTGACCGGGTAGTTCAGGGTGGCGTGCGCGAGGTGCAGGGCGCAGCCCGCCCGGCGGCCGATATCGATCATCTCGGCGTAGCCCTCCATCGCGCCAGCGCCGTAACTGCGCTGGTGGGGACTGAAGTAGCCGCCGTAGGAGGCGACCACCTTGCACAATTCGACCAGCTCCGCGGTGTTCGCGTACATGCCGGGGGCGTAGCTCAGACCCGCCGAGAGTCCGAACGCACCCGCTGCCATGCCTTGGGCGACTTGGGCTTTCATGGCCTCGAGCTCGGCGGGCGCCGGTTCGCGGTCCTCCCAGCCCATCGCGAGCATCCGCACGGTGCCGTGGGGGACGAGGTAGGCCGCGTTCGTCGGGATGCCTCGGTCCAGGCGGTCGAGGTACTCGCCGACCGTGCGCCAGTCGAATTCCACGTCGAGGCGGCCGTTCCACGCGGCGATGGCCTCCCACATCTGCGGCGCAGTGGCCTCGTCGACCGGCGCGTACGAGAGGCCGTCCTGGCCGAGCACTTCGAGGGTGCAGCCCTGGCCGAGCTTCGCGAGGTGGTCGCGGTCGGCGAGGACCGCCAGCTCCGAGTGCGCGTGCATGTCGATGAAGCCGGGGGAGAGGACCAGGCCTCCCGCGTCGATGACGCGGCGGCCGTCGAGGCGCTCGCCGATCGACGCGATCCGGCCGCCGTCGACCCCTACGTCGGCCCGGAACCGGGGCGCACCGGTCCCGTCGGCGATCTCGGCTCCCCGGATCACGATGTCCACTGCGGCCACTCGGCGACCTCCCCCATACGGCACGGAGCGTCAGTCTATGCAGGCCAGAGGGTCGCCACCAGTCGCGTCTCGGCCCTCGGGAGGCGGCGTTCAGGCGCTCAGGAGGGCCTTGAGCGTCTCCACGGCCGGGCGGTTGCCGGGGAGCCAGGGGACCGAGTCGAGCTCGGCGGGGCCGAGCCAGCGCAGCTCGGCGTGCTCCTTCGCGTGCGGCTCGCCCCCGGTCAGTTCGGCGAAGTAGACGCGCAGGAGGTACCGGCCGCCGCCGGTCGCGAGGTCGCCGCCGACGCGCTCGCCGACCGCGATCTCGACGCCGAGCTCTTCGCGGCATTCGCGCACGAGCGCTTGGGCCTCGGTCTCGCCGGGTTCGACCTTGCCGCCGGGGAACTCCCAGAGCCCGGCGAGTTCGGGCGGGTAGGCGCGCGCGGCCGCGAGGACGCGGTCGCCGGCGCGGATGGCGGCGCCCACTACGACCTTCGGTTCGTTCACCGCAAGAGCTTATCGGCGCCGCGCGGCCGCCCGTGGTTCGCGGCCGTTGCCGGGTTGAGGGCGTTTCGTTATCTTTGGCGCGTCGGATCACGAGCAGTGACCGCTAATGAGCAACGTGTTGTTCATACGTTCGGATGATGCGTGGTAGACCCTACGGTCAGGAATCGTGTCCGCCAGCACAAAACCAGACAAGAACTGTACTGCCGCATCCGGTATTACCGATTGATCCCATTTGCCGGTCTGGACAGAAACTGGGAGACGCGCAAGACTCGGTTCAGAAACGATAAAGATCCGGCGACAATTCAGACACGAAGCCCCCGTGTCCGTCGGAGCCGAATCAGACCAACCTTACTGATCGGTCGCGGCCCTGCTTCGGCAGGGCACCGCTTTGCCGGACGCGGCCAGGACGAAATGGCGATGGTGCCATATGGGGAGAACGGAGCAAGACGACAACGTGCTGCTGGATGCACTGAGGGAGCTCAACGGTTGGGTAGCGGATGGCGACGGCCGCCTCTCGCGGTCGCTGCCGCTCGACGATTCCCAGCACGCGGAGCTCGCCGAACACATCAAGATCTTCGCCGACACGCTCGGGGTCAGGCCCGACGTGTCGCGCACCGATGAAGCCACGCTCATCGTGCTCGCCAGAGAAGGCGGATTCAGCCTCACCGACGTGACCTTCGCGGGCCGCGTCGAGACCGCCTACATCACCATCGCCGGCGAACTCGCCGCCCCGGAGGACTCCTCCAAGGGCCGCTTCCGCTGGCTCCGGCGCGGCGAATAGACGAACCCGCACGGCGGACCGCCGGGGACCCCACCTCCCCTTCGGTCCGCCGCTCGCGTGTCCGGGCCGAAGTCCCGGCTCGAGGGACTTTAGGCCTCTTTCACCTGCGCACGAACCCTGCGAGAATCGGCCTATGGGAGACGAATCGGACCCATAGGAGGCGATTCCGATGGCGCTCAGACCGATTCCGGCGGGCGACCCGCTCATCCGCCACAGTGCCGGCCGCAGCTTCCGCTGGGCGTTCCGCCTCGGCGTGGCGGCCTTGGCCGGGCCTCCGACCGCGATCGCCTGGTACTACCTCTGGGTGGCGATCGACGGCCCGAACGCCCTCGACGACAACTGGCGGGGGGTCGTGGTCGGGCTCATCATGCTCGTCGCGTTCCTGGCCGCGATGGGCGCGTTCACGCTCGCCATCGCCGCGAGGCACGCGCCCGCCGCCAGAGGGGCGCGCTGGATCGCGTTCGGCGCGCTGCCGATGCTGCTCGCCTTCGTGATCCTGGGCGAGCGGTTCTGGTGGGAGTGACGCCCTCGGCGGCACCGCCGTTCACCCGGGGTTTCCCGCCTCGGGGTCGAGGCCCTGCGCCGCGCGGGCGCCGTCGACCGGGAGCACGGCGCCGCTGATGAACGAGGACCGCGCCGAGAGCAGGAACGCGACCGTCTCGGCCACCTCCGCCGCCTCGCCCGCCCGCCCGAGCGGGTGCAGGTCCCGGATCGCCGCCTCGACCCGCGCGTACGCCTCGGCGCCCGACTCCTCGAGCGAACGCAGCCGCTCGGTCGCCACCGACCCCAGCGCCAGCGCGTTCACCCGTACCTCCCAAGGCCCGTAGTCGACCGCGAGCGCCCGCGTCAGCCCTTCCATCGCGGCTTTCGCCGTCGCGTACGGCAGCGCGCCGCGCACGGCCCGCTGCGCCTGATGCGACGAGATGTTGACGATGCTGCCGGGGACGCCCTGGACCCGGAACGCGGCCACGGCGGCGGCCGCCCCGGCGAGGCAGGGCTGGAGGTTGCGCCGCACCAGCTCCATGACCCCCGCGCCGCCCACCTCGTGGAGCCAGGCGTCGTGGAACAGCGCGGCGTTGTTGACCCAGCCGGTGAGCGCGCCGAGGGACTCGGCGGCGGCGACGGCCCGCGCGGCGACGGCGTCCTCGCCCGCGTCGCCCACGACGACCCAGGCCCGGCTCTCGCTGATCGCCTCGTCGAGCCATTCGAGCCGCTCGTCGCGCATCTCCACGACGACGACGCCCCGGTCCTCGGCGAGCAGCCGCTCGACGATCGCCTTCCTGATGCCCTGCCCGCCGCCGGTCACGACCGCCACTTCACGGCTCATGGCCCACCTCCGAATTCGAAGACGCCGCGACCCGATCGTCGCGGCGTCAGATTCCTTAGTGCTCAAGGAAAGGCGTGTTTAAACCCCGAGGTCGCCCGTGGCGGTGTTCAGACGCTGCCGTGGTCAGACGTTGAAGCGGAACTCGACCACGTCGCCGTCGGCCATGACGTAGTCCTTGCCCTCCATGCGGACCTTGCCGGCGGCCTTGGCGGCCTGCATGGTGCCGGCCTCCATGAGGTCGTCGAAGGAGACGATCTCGGCCTTGATGAAGCCGCGCTGAAAGTCGGTGTGGATCTCGCCGGCCGCCTCAGGGGCGGTCGCGCCCTTCTTGATCGTCCACGCCCTGGTCTCCTTCGGGCCCGCGGTGAGGTAGGTCTGCAGGCCCAGGGTCTCGAAGCCGACGCTGGCGAGGCGGTCGAGGCCCGGCTCGGTCTGGCCGGTGGACTCGAGCAGTTCGCGGGCCTCGGCCTCGTCGAGGTCGATGAGCTCGGACTCGAACTTGGCGTCGAGGAGCACCGCCTGGGCGGGGGCGACGAGCGCACGGAGCTTCGCGGCCAGCTCCTCGTCGGCGACCTGGTCCTCGTCGACGTTGAAGACGTAGATGAACGGCTTCGCGGTGAGCAGGTGCAGGTCGTAGAGCAGCTCGGTGTCGAGTCCGGCGGCGAAGACCGTCTTGCCTGAGTCGAGGACCTGCTGCGCGGTCTGGACGGCCTCGAGCTTGGCCTTGGCGTCCTTGTTCATGCGCGCTTCGCGCTCGAGGCGCTTGAGGGCGTTCTCGACGGTCTGGAGGTCGGCGAGGATCAGCTCGGTGTTGATCGTCTCGATGTCGTCGACGGGCGAGACCTTGCCGTCGACGTGGGTGACGTTGCCGTCCTCGAAGACCCGCACGACCTGGGCGATGGCCGAGGTCTCGCGGATGTTGGAGAGGAACTGGTTGCCCTTGCCCGCGCCTTCGGAAGCGCCCTTGACCAGGCCCGCGATGTCGACGAAGGTCACCGTGGCGGGAAGGATCTTCTCCGACTCGTAGACCTCGGCCAGCTTCGGGAGGCGGGCGTCGGGGACGGCGACCACGCCGACGTTCGGCTCGATGGTCGCGAAGGGGTAGTTCGCGGCCAGGATCTCCGAGCGGGTCAGCGCGTTGAAGAGCGTGCTCTTGCCGACGTTGGGCAGGCCGACGATGCCGATGCTGAGTTTCACGAGGGTCAAGTCTAGGCGGGGCCGCGCCGCCGCCGCACGGCGCGACCTGGTGATGTGCGCTAGGCGGTCAGCAGGCCGATCCCGAGGGTCACGACGCCGAGCGCGAGGCTCGCCGCGCCGGCGTAGACGAGCGCGATGCTGCGGTTGGGGACGGTGCGCCCGGCTCCGGCCATGGCGGCGAAGAACCCGCCGGACATGAGGACCGCGGCGGCCGGGACCGCGATGCGCCCGACCCAGCCCCAGAGGCCCTCGAGTCCGGTGGCGTCGGCGAGGATCAAGGTCACGAGGCTCAGGATGACGAGGACGCCGGCGTGGGCGTGCCCGGCGCGCGAGAACGCCTTCTGGAAGTCGGTGAGCGGGACCTTGCCCGCGGCGATGCGCAGCAGGAAGGTGCCGCCGAACTCGATGGTGACGATGGTGAGCAGGACGACGCCGGCGATGATGCGGGAGGCGTCGCTGAGGGCGAGAGTGGACTCGAACATCAGGGGGTTCCAATCGTGAAGGTGTGGAAACCCAACGTACGCGCGAGTCTTGACAGTGTCAAGTTGGTTGCCTCGATGATCGCAGTGGTGTTTGACACTGTCAAGATCCGCGCTACAGTGGCGCTTGTGACCGATCGCTACCACCACGGGGACCTGCGCCGGGCGCTCATCGCGGCCGCCGTCGAGGCCATCGCCGAGAGCGGGCCGAGCGCCCTGAGTCTGCGGGCCGTCGCCAAGCGGGCGGGCGTCTCGCACGCCGCCCCGGCCCACCACTTCGGCGACAAGGCCGGGCTCCTGACGGCGGTCGCCGCCGAGGGCTACGACCGCTTCGCGGACGCACTGGAGCGGGCGTGGGAGGCGACCGGCGACTTCGTCGAGGTCGGCGTCGCCTACGTGCGCTTCGCCATCGACAACAAGGCGTATTTCGAGACGATGTTCCGACCCGAGCTGCTCCACGAGGACGACCCCGACCTGCAGCGCGCCGAGTCGCGCTCGAACGACGCGCTCGTGCGCGGCGCGGGCGCGCAGCGCCCCGACGCCGCGTTCAACGCCGAGGCGCTGGGCGCCTGGTCCCTCGTCCACGGCTTCGCGGGCCTGCTCATGGGCGGGAACTTCCCGCAGGTGGTCAAGGACGACCCCGAGGCCGCGCTCCGGGAGATCGCGACCCACGTCCGCTTCGGCAAGCACTCCTAGCGTCCAAGTCACACACAACTAGGTTGCGCACAACTGAGTTGTGCACTATCGTCGTCACCATGGACAGGACACCGAGACTCCGCGAGCAGGCCTGCTTCGCGCTGTACACCGCCTCCCGCGCGGTGACCGGCCTCTACCGGCCGCTACTCGACAAGCTCGGCTTGACCTACCCGCAGTTCCTGGTCCTCATGGCGCTGTGGGAGACCGACGGCCTCACCGTCACCGCCCTCGGCGACGAGCTCCAGCTCGACTCCGGCACCGTCTCGCCGCTGCTCAAGCGGCTCGAGGCCGCCGGGTTCGTCGAGCGCCGCCGCGAGTCGGACGACGAGCGGCGCGTCACCGTGCACCTCACCGAGGCCGGGGCCGCGCTCGAGCGCGAGGGCTGCGAGGTCACCCAGGTCGTCGGCACCGCCTCGGACATGTCCTACGAGGAACTGGTCGCCCTGCGCGACAAGCTCCACGAGTTCACCGCCGCCATCCGCACCCGCGAAACCACCGAATAGGCAAGGGAAAACACATGGAACAAGCGCTCTACGTCGCGAACGCCGTCTCCTCCGGCGAAGGCCGCAACGGGCACGTCACCACCGGCGACGGCATCATCGCCCTCGACCTGGCCATCCAGAAGGAGCTCGGCGGCCCCGGCGGCAAGGCCAACCCCGAGCAGCTGTTCGCCGCGGGCTACGCGGCCTGCTTCCACAGCGCGCTCCAGATGATCGCCCGCCAGGCCAAGGTGGACCTCGGCGACTCCACGGTCGAGGCCTCCGTCGGCATCCACAAGCAGGGCGAGGGCTTCGGGCTCAGCGCCGTCCTCGAGGTCTCGACCCCGGGCGCCGAGCGCTCGGTCGCCGAGAGCCTCGTCGCCAAGGCCCACGAGGTCTGCCCCTACTCCAACGCGACGCGCGGCAACATCCAGGTCGAGGTCGACCTGGTCCAGACCGCCTGAGCAGGGTGAGGAGGAAGGGGTCCGCGCCGGACGGCGCGGACCCCTTCCCCTACTTGCGGAAGATCTTGCGGCCCAGCCACACCAGCGGGTCGTACCGGTCCCCGGCGACGCGTTCCTTCATCGGGATGATCGCGTTGTCGGTGATCTTGATGTGCTCGGGGCACACCTCGGTGCAGCACTTGGTGATGTTGCAGTAGCCCAGGCCCTGGTCGTCCTGGGCCTGCTCGCGCCGGTCGTCCCGCGCGTCGAGCGGGTGCATGTCGAGCTCGGCCGCGCGGATGAACAGGCGCGGGCCCGAGAACGGCGGCTTGTTCTCCTCGTGGTCGCGCACCACGTGGCAGGTGTTCTGGCACAGGAAACACTCGATGCACTTGCGGAACTCCTGGCTCCGCTCCACATCGACCTGCTGCATCCGGTACTCGCCCGGTTTGAGGTCGGCGGGCGGCGCGAACGCCGGCATCTGCCGCGCCTTCTCGTAGTTGAAGGACACGTCGGTGACGAGGTCGCGCACGACCGGGAAGGTCCGCAGCGGCGTGATCGTGACCGCCTCGCCCTCCTCGAACAGGTTCATGCGGGTCATGCACATCAGCCGCGGCATGCCGTTCACCTCGGCCGAGCACGAACCGCACTTGCCGGCCTTGCAGTTCCATCGCACGGCGAGGTCGGGCGCCTGCTCGGCCTGGATGCGGTGGACGACATCGAGGATCACCTCGCCCTCGTTGACCTCGACGTCGAACTCGGCGAACTCGCCGCCTCCGGCGTCGCCCCGCCACACCCTGAACGTCCGCTCGCTCATCGGGACTCCTCCTCGGCCGCTCCGGGCCGGTATTCCTCGGGGGTCATGTACTTGGCGAGCTCGGCCTCGTCGAACAGGCCCAGCAGCTCCGGGGTCATCGCCGGGACCGCCTGCCGCTCCAGCCGCACCTCGCCGCCATCGAGCGAGGCCACCAGGTTCACCTTGCGCCACTGGGGGTCCATGCCCGGCGCGTCCTCGCGGGTGTGCCCGCCGCGCGACTCGTCCCGCTCCAGCGCGGCCATCGCGGTCGCGACCGAGCAGAGGTACATGTTGCGCAGGTCCAGCGCCAGGTGCCAGCCGGGGTTGTAGGCCCGGCCGCCGGTCGCGCTGACGTTCGCGATCCGCTCCTCGAGGGCCGCGAGCTCGTGGAGCGCCTCCTGGAGTTCGCCCGCCCGGCGGATGATCCCGACGAGGCGGCCGTTGATCGCCTGCATGGCGTTCTGCAGCGCGAACGGGTTCTCGCCGTCGTTCCCGAAGGGCCGCAAGGCGTCCTCGGCCGCCGCCGCGATCTCGTCGTCGCCGAGCTTCGGCGGCTCGGCCGCCGAGGCGTGCGCGGCCGCGTACTCGCCCGCGCGCTTGCCGAACACGAGCAGGTCCGACAGGGAGTTCCCGCCGAGCCGGTTCGAGCCGTGCATCCCGCCCGAGACCTCCCCGGCCGCGAACAGGCCGGTGACGGCCGAAGCGGTCGTGTCGGCGTCGACCTCGATGCCGCCCATGATGTAGTGGCAGGTCGGGCCGACCTCCATCGGCTCGGTCGTGATGTCCACATCGGCCAGTTCCTTGAACTGGTGGTGCATCGAGGGGAGCCGTCCGCGGATGTACTCGGCACTGCGCCGGGACGCGATGTCGAGGTACACGCCGCCGTGCTCGGTCCCCCTGCCCGCCTTGACCTCCGCGTTGATGGCCCGCGCGACCTCGTCGCGCGGCAGCAGCTCCGGGGGCCGGCGGTTGTGGTCGGGGTCGGTGTACCAGCGGTCGGCCTCCTCGGGGTTGTCGGCGTACTGCGCCTTGAACACCTCGGGGATGTAGTCGAACATGAACCGCCTGCCCTCGGCGTTCTTCAGCACCCCGCCGTCGCCGCGCACCGACTCGGTGACGAGGATGCCGCGCACCGAAGGGGGCCAGACCATCCCGGTCGGGTGGAACTGGATGAACTCCATGTTGACGAGCTTCGCCCCGGCCCGCAGCGCGAGCGCGTGGCCGTCCCCGGTGTACTCCCACGAGTTCGAGGTGACCTTGAACGAGCGGCCGATGCCGCCCGTGGCGAGCACGATCGCGGGCGCGGCGACCGCCATGAACCGCCCGGTGCCGCGCCGGTACCCGAAGGCGCCCTTCACCGCGCCGCCCGCGGTGAACAGCTCGGTGATCGTCGTTTCATCGATGACCTGGAGCTTCGGCTCGGTCTCGCCCGCCGCCTCGTCGTCCTGCTGCAGCGAGACGAGCTTCTGCTGCAGGGTGCGGATCAGCTCGAGCCCGGTGCGGTCGCCCACGTGCGCGAGGCGCGGGTACTCGTGGCCGCCGAAGTTGCGCTGGCTGATCCTGCCGTCGGCGGTCCGGTCGAACAGGGCCCCGTACGTCTCGAGCTCCCAGATTCGCTCGGGCGCCTCCTGGGCGTGCAGCTCGGCCATCCGGTAGTTGTTGAGGAACTTGCCGCCGCGCATCGTGTCGCGGAAGTGGACCTGCCAGTTGTCGTTCGAGTTGACGTTGCCCATCGCGGCGGCCGCGCCGCCCTCGGCCATGACGGTGTGCGCCTTGCCGAACAGGGACTTGGAGATGACGATGACGCTCTTGCCCGCCAGCCGCGCCTCGACGGCGGCCCGGAGCCCGGCCCCGCCCGCGCCGATGACGAGGACGTCGCAGGAGAGGTGCTCGACCTCGTTGATGTCGTTCATGGTCTGCCCCTCTATCCGACGAATCGGAGGTCGGTGATCCAGCCGGCGGCGACGGCCATGACATAGAAGTCCGTGAGCGCCAAGGACGCCAGGGTGATCCAGGCCCACATCATGTGGCGGGCGTTGAGCACGCTGGAGAACGTCCAGAGGCGGTAGCGGATCGGGTGCTTCGAGAAGTGCCGCATCCGCCCGCCCATGACGTGGCGGCACGAGTGGCAGCCGAGCGTGTAGCACCACAGCAGCAGCACGTTGGCCAGGAGGACGACGTTCCCCAGGCCGATGCCGAAGCCGTCGGGGGAGTGGAAGGCCAGGATCGCGTCCCAGCTGTTGACGAGCGAGATCGCGAACGCCAGGTAGAAGAAGTACCGGTGGAAGTTCTGCAGGACCAGCGGGAAGCGGGTCTCGCCGGTGTAGCGCGGGTGCCCGTCGGGGACGGCGCACGCGGGCGGCGAGAGCCAGAAGGACCGGTAGTAGGCCTTGCGGTAGTAGTAGCAGGTGAGCCGGAACGCCAGCAGGAACGGCAGGCTCAGCGCCGCGTACGGGATCAGCGGGTGGTCCGGCAGGAACCGTCCGAAGTGGGCGGATTCGGGGACGCACCCCTCTGAGACGCAAGGGGAGTAGAACGGCGTCAGGTAGTGGTAGTCCGCCACCCAGTAGTCGCCTTGGTAGAAGACCCGGAAGGTCGCGTACGCGACCCAGACGGTGATCCCGAGAACGGTCAGGATCGGGCCCCGCCGCCAGTTGTCGGTCCGCAGGTTGCGGGCCTTGATGGCGGCCCGGGGCGGCGACGAGACGGCACTGTCTTCGGTCGTGGTCATCAGCGCAGGATATCGCTGAACCTGTGACGTAAGTCCATGGGGTACATCACATTTACGAGCTTTTCTCTGACTGGGACAGTAGATTGCAAAGTTTCGCTTGAGGCCTCCTCGCGTCTCTTGTGGCGCGAGTGGCGCGGGCGCACCGTTAGGCTTGAACCCATGAGCGCACGCGGGATCATCTTCGTCCACGCCCACCCCGACGACGAGACCGTCGGCACCGGCGCGACCGTCGCCCACTACGCCGCCCGGCCCGACGCGCACGTCACCGTCGTCACCTGCACCCTCGGCGAGGAGGGCGAGGTCCGCGTCCCGCACCTCGCCGGGCTCGCCGCGGGCGAGGCCGACCAGCTCGGCGGCTACCGCTACTGGGAGTACCGCCAGGCCACCGAAGCGCTCGGCGTCACCGACACCCACTTCCTCGGCGGCGTCGCCCGCTACCGCGACTCCGGCATGATGGGCCTGCCCTCGAACGACCACCCGCGCGCGTTCTGGGGCGCCGACGTGGACGAGGCCGCCGCCGACCTCGTCGCGGTCATCCGCGACCGCGCCCCCGAAGTGCTCGTCACCTACGACCCCGACGGCTTCTACGGCCACCCCGACCACATCCAGGCCCACCGCGTCGCCATGCGCGCCGCCGACCTCGCCGCCGACCCCGCGTGGCGGCCCGACCTCGGCGCGGCCCACCAGATCCGCAAGGTCTACTGGACCACCATGCCCCGCAGCATCATCGAAGCCCAGTTCGACGCGTTCACCGGCGCCACCGACAACCCCTTCGCCGGCGTCGCCTCCGCCGACGAGCTGCCCTTCGGCGTCCCCGACGACCAGATCGACGCCTGCGTCACCGGCGACGCCGCCGACACCGCCAAGAAGCGCGCCGCCATGGCGGCCTACGCCACCCAGATCGCCCCAGGCGACTGGCTCGACGTGCTCGGCGACAAGCTCGGCGACGAGGCCCTCGCGGCCGAGCACTACCGCCTGGTCAGGGGCGAGCGCGGCCCCGGAGCCGACTGGGAGACCGACCTGCTGGCCTGACCTGGGATTCCGCGGACGCCGATCGGGGTACCCCCGCCAGCTATGGATGCTTGGACCTATCTCGGACCGCTGGGGCTGGCCCTGGTGCTCGGCCTCGCCGTCGGCGCCGAACGCGAATGGCAGGGCAAACCCGCCGGCATGCGCACGCACGCCCTCATCGCGGTCGGCACCTGCCTGTTCGTCCTCGCCGGCCGCTACGGCTTCCCCGAGACCGTGCCCGGCACGCCCGGCGTCGACCCCGCCCGCATCGCCGCGCAGGTCGTGACCGGC
Source organism: Glycomyces sp. NPDC049804 (assembly GCF_040674615.1). Lineage (NCBI taxonomy): Bacteria > Bacillati > Actinomycetota > Actinomycetes > Glycomycetales > Glycomycetaceae > Glycomyces > Glycomyces sp. NPDC049804. The sequence goes on along the minus strand of NZ_JBFAMQ010000002.1, from coordinate 460,417 downwards.
ATCGGATTCCTCGGCGCGGGCGTCATCTTCTTCAACCGGAACATCGTCCACGGCATGACCACGGCCGCGTCGATCTGGTCGACCACCGCCATGGCGCTCGCGTGCGGCGCGGGCCTGTACTGGGCGGCCGTCGCCGTCGCCGCCGCGCAGCTCGTGATCGTCGCGGGGCTCGCCCCGGTCGAGGATGTCATCGCCCGGCACGCCAAGCACGCCGGCCGCCTCCAGATCCGCTACACCAGCTCGGCCGCGCTCACCGCCGCGCTCGCCAGATGCACCGAGGAAGGGTTCAAGGTCGCCGAGATCCAGGGCGAGAACGGCCAGGGCGTCGTGCGCACCACCGACTTCGTGCTCACGGGCCGCGGCGTGGTCGCGGAACTGACCGTGAAACTGCGGGCCATCGAGGGCATCGAGCACGTGATCTACCGCGAAGAGGAGGACTCGGGCGCCTAGCGGTACGGAGGGCTTGAGCGCCCCAGGCAGGATTCGAACCTGCGACCATCGGATTAGAAGTCCGGTGCTCTATCCAGCTGAGCTACTGAGGCACGGCGACGTCGCACAGGGCACCGCGCCAGCGCTAAGAATACCCGGAGACCGGTCCCTCGGGGGACCCGGGAGCCCTGCGGAGGGCATGGATACGGGGCGTCGCAAGAACACCCCAAACGATTCTCCACGACGCCCCGGAATTGCTGACCCGTATCAATGAGTAGTGCCTGCGGGCGTGAGTGTCAAGCGCCGTGCGGCGTGTTGACGCCGATTCGTTATCTCGCCCCCTTGTGGGCGGCAATGCCCGCTATGCGTCGTGACTGCTTGGGGCCCTTGCGGACTTCCCGGGTGAAATCCGACACCGCGGCGCGGCGCCGCTCACCGCCGCGGCCGGATCGGCCTGGGGCCCTGCCGTTCCCGAGCGGACTCCGGCGCTGGCGCCGCCGTGCCACACTTGCACCAGAGCCAACCGTGAGGAGCGGGCATGAGCGACGACCAGTCACCGGCCGAAGGCGGTCCGGTCGAGACCAGGGATGCGGCTCGCGGGCCGGTCATTCTGCGCGGCATATCGACTCGCGCCTGGGAGCACCCGGCCGACCGGGGCGCGCTGGTCGCCCTGCGGGAGCTGCGCGGCTTCGACGTCGTCCTCCGCAAGGTCTCCGGGATGGTCTCCGAGCGGGCCCTGCGGCTGAGCCTCATGGGCTCCTCGATCCGCGTCGACCGCCACCAGTACTCGCGCGTCTACGAGGCCTATCAGCAGGTCGGCGCGGTGCTCGACGCCCAGGAGCTGCCGGAGCTGTACATCACCCGCGACCCCGACCTGGGCGGGATGTGCATCGGCATCGACAAGCCCGTCATCGTCATCAACTCCGGCTCGCTCGACGTGCTCGACGAGGCCGAACTGCGGTTCCTGCTCGCACACGAGCTGGGGCACGCGCTTTCCGGGCACGGCCTGTACCGCACCCTCCTCATGGTCCTGGTGCGGCTCACCACCTCCGTCGCCTGGGTCCCGGTCGGCGTCGTCGGCCTGCGGGTCATCACCGCCGCGCTCTACGAATGGGCCCGCAAGTCCGAGCTCTCCGCCGACCGGGCCGGCGCGCTCGCCGTCCAGGATCCGGCAGCCGCCATCCGCGTCATGGCGAAGCTCGCCGGCGGCGGCGACCTCCACGACGTGGACACCGCCGCGTTCCTGGAGCAGGCCAAGGAGTTCGAGACCGGCGGGGACCTGCGCGACAGCTTCCTCAAACTCATGCTGCTCGAGACGCGCAGCCACGACTTCGCCGTGGCCCGCGCCGCCGCCGTCAAGTCCTGGATCGACGACGGCGAGTACCGCGACTACCTCGCCGGGGACTACCCCAAGCGCGAGGACGACAAGGACGCCTCCATCGCGGCCGAGGCCAAGGCCGCCGCGAACTCGTACCGGCACGCCTTCCAGGCCTCCGGCGACCCCCTCGCCAAGGTCCTGCGGAAGGTCCGCGAAGGCTTCTAGGCGAACGGAACGGGCTCCATCCGCTGAGGATGGAGCCCGTTCCTTCCGCCGCTAGCGCTTGAGCTTCTCCAGCAGCAGCGCCTCGGCCACGCACACCCGCTCGAACATCCGGATGTCGAGGGACTCGTTGGGGCCGTGCGGGTTCGAGTACTGGTCCTCGACGCCCGTGACCAGGATCGCGGCCTCGGGGAACAGCTCCTGGAAGGTCGCGATCATCGGAATGGAACCGCCCACGCCGATCTCGACCGGCTCCGTGCCGTCCCAGGCCTCCGCGAACGCCGCGCGCGCCGCGTCGAAGGACGGACCGGTCGCGTCGATCGCGCACGGGTCGCCAAGGCCGCCTTCGGGAGTCACCGTCACCTCGGCGCCCCACGGGGCGTTCGCCATCAGGTGCTCGGTGACCGCCTTCAGCGCGTTCGCCGCCGTGTCGCCCGCCGCCAACCGGAACGAGACCTTCGCACGGGCCTTGGGCTGCAACGCGTTCGCCGACTCCGCCGCGCCCGGCGCGTCGATGCCGAGCACCGTCGCGGTCGGCTTCGACCACAGGCGCTCGGTCAGCCGCCCGGTGCCGATGAACTCGGCCCCCGGCAGCATCCCGGCCTCGTGGCGCAGCGCCGCCTCGTCGTAGTCGAGGTCGCTGCTGCGGCCCGTCGCGAGGCCCGCGACGGCCACATCGCCGTTCTCGTCGTGCAGGGTCGCCACGAGCCGCGCCAGCGCGGTCAGCGCGTCCGGCACCGGCCCGCCGAACATCCCCGAGTGCACCGCGCCCTTGAGGACCGCGACCTCCACGTACACGTTGATGACCCCGCGCAGGGTCGTGGTGAGCGCGGGGACCTCGGTGCGCCAGTTCTGCGAGTCGGCGATGACCACCACGTCGGCGGCCAGCAGGTCCTGGTGCTCGCGCAGCAGGCCCTCGAGCGTGGGGGAGCCGAACTCCTCCTCGCCCTCGATGAGGAGCTTGACGCCGACCGGCGGCTTCCCGCCGAAGACGCGCAGCGCGGCGATGTGCGCCATCACCCCGGCCTTGTCGTCGGCGACGCCGCGGCCGTACAGCCGCCCGTCCTTCTCGACCACGGTGAACGGGTCGGGCTGCTCCCACTTGGAGAGGTCGCCGACCGGCTGGACGTCCTGGTGGGCGTACAGCAGCACCGTCGGCTGGCCGGCGGGCGCGGGGAAGTGCGCGTACACGCTCGGCTGCCCGCCCCCGTGGGAGAGCTGCCTGGTCTCGGCGGCGCCGGCCTCCTCGAGGAGCCGCTGGACGGCGTTCGCACCCTGTCGGACCGGCTCGTGGTCGAGTCCTTCGAAGGCGATCGCCGGGATCTTGACGAGGGCCTCCAGATCGGCGCGCACGGCAGGCATGGCGGCGCGCACCGCATTCACAACATCGCTCATGGAGCGCAATCCTATGCCGGGTCTAGACTCGGCGGCGTGATGCAGCGCTTCCGATTCGTCCTCGCACCGCGCTGGCTCCTGCTGACGGCGGCGGGCCTGGTCGTGATGGTCGTGTGCGGGCTGCTGTCCCAGTGGCAGTGGGACCGCGCGGTCATGCGCGCCGCCGCGAACGAGGTGATCGAGGAGAGCCGCGTCGCCGCGCCCGTCGAGGAGGTGCTGCCCGCCGGGGCGGCACTGGACGACGCGGACCGCTGGACCCTCGTGGAGGCCACCGGGGTCTACGACGCCGAGCACGAGGTCGTTCTGCGCGCGCAGACGAACGACAGCGTCAACGGGTTCGAGATCGTCACGCCGCTCGTCCTCGAGGACGGCAGCGCGCTTCTCGTCGACCGCGGCTTCGTCGCCTCGGAGAGCACCGGGCACGTGCCCGACTACCCGGCCCCGCCCTCGGGCGAGGTGACGGTGACCGGCCGCCTCTACGAGTCCGAGCCCGAGGGCGGTTCGGTGACCGAGGTCGACGGGCACCTGGAGTCGCGCCGCCTCAGCCTCGAGATGCTCGAGGGGCACTACGACTACGAGCTGCGCGGGGCGTGGGTCGCCGACGTCGAGCCCGCCGAGGGCTTCACCGCGCTGGAGACGCCCTCGTTCAAGGACTGGCAGAACTACTCGTACGCCGTGCAGTGGGCGCTGTTCGCGGCCATGGTCCCGGTCGGCTGGTCCGTCCTGGTGCGCCGCGAGCGCAAAGAGATGGACGAGGCCGAGAAGGAAGCGGCCCCCGGCGGTGAGCCGGAGGCCGCTGCGTCCGAGGAGGTCTAGTCCCCGTACATGATGTCGCGTGAGGGCGGCTTGAACGGGATGACCTTCTCGCCCTTCAAGGCGTCTCTGAAGATCTTCCCCACGGTCTCCTTCGAGGTGGACGTGTTGCCCGTGCCCACGGGGTTGAAGATGTAGTCGGGGTCGGCCATGAACGCGCCCACGGTCAGCTGCGGCGTGTACCCCAGGAACCACGAGGCCCGGTTGTTGTCCGTCGTACCGGACTTGCCTGCGATGGGCCGCCCGGCCAGGGTGCCCACCACCTTCGAAGTGCCCCAGGGCCCGCACTGCGCGCCCTTGCGTTCGGTCTCGGTGACGCAGCGGCCCGCGTCGGTCGCGGCCCGCGCCACGTCCGCGTCGAGCTCCTGGTGGCAGCGCGGCGAGGCGGCGTCGAGGTCGTGGCCCTCGGGGTCGATGATGCGCAGCGCGGGCAGCGGCTCGCAGTACAGGCCGTCGGCGGCGAGCGTGTTGAACACGTTCGTCATCTCGATCGGCTGCACGTCGGAGACGCCCAGCGTGAACGGCCCCCAGCCCGAGCGGCGCTCCTCCGAGGCGTAGTACGCGTCGCCCTCGGAGCGCCACTGCAGGCCCATCCGCTCGGCCATCTCCACCGCCTTGTCGGCGCCGACGCGGTCGATGAGCTGCGCGAAGTAGGTGTTCACCGACATCCCGAACCCGGACCACATGTCGCGGTTGCCCGCCATCGCCGCCGAGCCGTTCTTCGGGCACCATCTGCCGCCGCACGCGGTCGTGGCGGAGACGAAGCTCGTGGCGACCCGGTTGGGGGAGTGGATGTTGTAGTCGAGCGGGTAGCCCGCGTCGAGCGCGGCGAGCATCGTGAAGATCTTGAACGTCGACCCCGCCTGGTAGCCGCCCTCGGCGCCGCCGCCGAGCACCGGGTTCACGGTGTTCGGGTAGTTGCCCTTGCGGTCGAAGGACGGGTTCGAGTGCGGCCCGTTGTGCTTCTGGTCGTACGAGAACACCCGGTTGAGGCCGAGCGCCTTGACGCGGCCGGTTCCCGGCTCCATGACGACGGCGCCGTGCGCGAGCTTCGACTCGTCGCTCTTGGCGTTGTTGACGTGCTTGTTCGCCATGGTCTGCAGCTCGGGGTCGAGCGTGGTGATGATGGTGTACCCGCCTTGGCGCAGTTCGCGCTCGCGCTCGGCCGGGGTCGCCCCGAAGGCGTCCTGCTCGCGCCACCAGCGGCGGAAGTAGTCGCAGAAGAACCCGAACTCGGAGGGGGTGCCCTCGATGCCGATGCACGAGTTCGGCGGGTCCGAGACGTCCAGTTCGATCGGCAGGCCCCGCACCTGGGAGGCGTCGCCGTGGGAGAGGTAGTCGATGTCGACCATCCGGTCGAGCACCCAGTTGCGGCGCGCGAGCGCCTGCGTCTGGTCGGAGGTGATCGGGTCGTACGCGGACGGGGCCTGCACGAGCCCGGCGAGCGTGGCCGACTCCTGCAGGTTGAGGTCGCTCGGGTGCTTGGAGAAGTACACCTGGGCGGCGGCGAAGATCCCGTACGCGTTGTGGCCGAAGTACGCCTGGTTGAGGTACCGCTCGAGGATCTCGTCCTTGGTGAGCTGCTCCTCGACGGCCATCGCGAGGCGGGCCTCGCGGAGCTTGCGGACGGCGGTCTGCTCGGTGGCGGCGATGACCTCGTCGATGGTCTCGGCGTTGAGCTGGAGCGCGCCGCGCACGTACTGCATGGTGATGGTGGAGGCGCCCTGCTGGACCCCGCCGGAGGAGTTGTTGGCGACCATGGCGCGCACGATGCCGCGGTAGTCGACGCCGTTGTGCGTGTAGAACCGCGCGTCCTCGGCCGAGACCATGGCCTGCTGCATGACGGGCGCGACCTCGTCCAGGTTGACGTGGCGGCGGAACTCGTCGTAGAACAGGCTCACCAGCGTCTCGCCGTCCGCCGCGTACACGTACGAGGTGAGCGGCGGGTCGGTCTCGGTGACCGCGACGGAGAGCGTGTCGATCGAGTTGAACCCGGCTTTCGCGCTCAAGCCCGCCATGGCGGCCAGCGGGAAGAGCAGTGCGGCGATGGCGAGCCCGGCGAGCAGGCTCGTGCGCAGCAGCGCGTACACGCCTTCGGCGGACGGTCCGGGTTCATCGCTCCCGTGTGTGGACAGTCCGGGCACACGGTGCTGGCGGGGTCGATCGCGCATATATCCAGCCTAGGGCACACGGATGGCCGCAAGGTGAAAAACCTCACGACCGTTGGCATTGCTTTCCCCAAGGCGCCGAATGTAATGCGTGCTCGCATAACTCTGGCAAGTCCCGCATCGCGGGTTTCGCGTAACAGGCTCGCAATCCGCCGGTTAGATGCACGCGACGAAACCCGCATACGCTTGTCGAGTCTTACTGGGAGTGCTGGAGGAGGCACACGTGTCGGTCTACGAGATCGGTCTGCGGCTGCAGGGCAAGCCCGTGCTCGTCGTCGGCGGCGGTTCCATCGCCGGGCGCCGGGTCCCCCGCCTGCTGGCCGCGGGCGCCCGCGTCCTGCTGGTCGCCCCCGAGGCCACCACCACCCTCTCCGACTACGCCGCCGCCGGCGAGATCCAGTGGGAGCGCCGCGAATGGCGCTCCGGCGACGGCGACGACGCCTGGTTCGTGCTCGCCGCCACCGACGCCCCCGAGGTGAACGCGGCCGTCGCCGCCGAGGCCGAGGCCCGCCGCACCTGGTGCGTGCGAGCCGACGACGCCGCGGCCTCCGACGCCTGGACCCTCGCCCACACCGAGTTCGACGGCGTCGCCGTCGCGGTCTCCGCCTCCGGTGACCCGCGCCGCGCCGCCGCGGTCCGCGACGCGATCGCCGCGGGCCTGCGCACCGGCGACATCGACGCGCCCCGCAGCCGCACCGTCCGCCCCGCCGGCGTGGCCCTTGTGGGCGCCGGCCCCGGCGACGCCGACCTCATCACCCTCCGCGGCCTCGAACTGCTCCGCCAGGCCGAAGTGGTCGTCTCCGACCGGCTCGCCCCGCAGGAGCTGCTCGACATGCTCGCCGAGGACGTCGAGATCGTCGACGCCGCGAAGCTCCCCTACGGGCGGCACACCACTCAGGAGCAGATCAACGCCGTCATGGTCGAGCGCGCCCTCGAAGGCAAGTTCGTGGTCCGCCTCAAGGGCGGCGACGGCTTCGTCTTCGGCCGTGGCGCCGAGGAGCTCGACGCCTGCCTCGCGGCCGGCGTGCCCGTCGAGGTCGTCCCGGGCCTCTCCTCTTCCATCGCCGGGCCGGCCGCCGCCGGGGTCCCCGTGACCGAGCGCGGCGTCGTCCACGACTTCACCGTCGCCACCGGCCATGTGCCCCCGGGCCCGCAGAGCAAGGTCAACTGGACCGCGCTGGGCGCCGGAAACGGGACGATCGTGCTGCTGATGGCCGTCAAGAACCGCGCCGCGATCGCCGCCGCGCTCATCGAGGGCGGCCGCGCCCCGGAGACGCCCGTGCGGATCGTCGAGAACGCGACGACGAAGAACCAGACCGTCCGCGAATGCGCCCTCGCCGACCTCGGCGTCACCGAAGCGCACCACCCGTCCGTCATCGTCATCGGGGACGTCGCGGGGAGGGCCCGCGAACTGTGAGTTCCCGCAGGTAGAGGCTGAAATTCAGGCGGCGCCGGAGGTTCACTCCGGCGCCGCCGCAGTTTTACCTGATCCACTCTTTACAAGCCTGAACACAGGCCGTAATATTCGTCCATCAACAGCGCAGCGATCGTTGCGCTAAACCACCATGGTCACGTTCTGCACCACTGGTGTACTTCCATTCAAGCGGGTGACCCCGCTGACCCTTATTGTCCTTTTTGGAGTGTGCATGCGCATTCGTGAGTTCTCTGCTGAGCTCGCTTCGCGGCTGAAAGTCGCCTACGCGGTCCGGAACGTCGACCTGACATCGCCCGGGCTGACCCTGGTAGACGGATGCGCGCCGCGACCCGGCCACATCCTCGCCGCCCGGGTCGACGCGATCGGCCACCACAACTGGCTCGAGCTCGGCACCGGCCGCAAGGCCGCCATCTACCCGGGAGACGAGATCCTCCTGGCCTTCGGCGAGCGGTACGCGCCGGACCAGTACGAATCCCGCGTGCCCGACGTCCTCGGCACCTCCGTCGACCTGGTCGCCGCCGGCGGCGTCGCCGGCGAGGTCCTCTCGCGCCACGGCGACATGCGCCCCCCGACCCGGCTGGAGCCCCTGGGCATCCTCGCCGACCGCGAAGGCGTCCCGCTCGACCTGCGGCGCTACAACGTCCTGGCGCCGTTCGGGCTCGGCGACCACCCGCCCGTGGTCTGCGTCGTCGGCACCTCCATGAACGCCGGGAAGTCCACCACCGCCGCCAGCGTGATCCGCGGCCTGTCGCGCGGCGGCCGCCGCGTCGCCGGCATCAAGATCACCGGCACCGGCGCCGGGGGCGACCCGTGGATGTTCCGCGACTCCGGCGCGGTCGTCGCCGCTGACTTCACCGACGGCGGCTACCCGACCACCGCCGGCATCCCGGTGCCCGAGCTGGCCGAGCTCGCCCAGACGCTCTACCACCACGCCGCCGCGCACGACGTCGAGGCCGTGGTCATGGAGATCGCCGACGGCATCCTCCAGGCCGAGACCTCCGCGCTGCTCGAGCACCCGCTGGTGCGCGAACTCGTGGACGGCGTGGTCCTCGCCGCCGCCGACGCCGCCGGCGCCCGCTACGGCGCGATGCACCTGCGCGGCCTCGGCCTCCCGGTGATCGCCGCGTCCGGCAAGCTCACCCAGTCGCAGCTCGCGATCCGCGAGGCCACTGCCGGCATGGACGCCCCGGTCTACACCCCCGGCGAACTCGCCGAGGCGCATGTGGCCCAGGAGATCCTGGCGCTCGCGAACGTCGCCCGCGCCCGCCGCGCCGGCGTCCTCGAGCTCGGCGAGGCCGCCTAGCGGGGACCCATGCGAAGACATAGACCGGCGATGCCCACCGCATCGCCGCACAGCACAACACAGGCAGACGACTCAGGCGGTGCGCGCAGCGCACCGCCCCTTTGCGTTTACAGGACCTTTTCGCCCTGTCTGTACGTGCCGGTATCCTGACCCGCTTAGGCCACTTTGGGCCACCCCAGACCGATACCTTCTTGTGACAATGGCAGCCTAGTCCTCGTTGCACCGACGAATTAGGCTCGGGTTCGTGTGCCGCCCCCCGAGGCACCTGGGGCCCTTCTGGCGCTCGCGCCCCCACAACCCGGCATAGCTGACCCCGCAGAGGAATTCCCCCTTATGACCACTCGCAACGTCGACGCCCGTCGCCTCAACGTCAAGGGCCTGCTCATCGCGATAGGCCTGCCGGTGGTGCTCGTCGGCGCGCTCGTCGCGACCCTCCTCGGCACGGGCGCGTTCAGCCGCGACAGCGACCTGCAAGACGAGAGCCTGTGGCTGTGGACGACCCCGGCCGGCGAGATCGCCCGCGTCAACGGCCTCACCGCCGCGACCGACGTGCGGTTCCCCCTCACCGACGCGGCCGGCAACGCCGTCCAGATCGAGCAGACGGACTCGCATCTGCTGCTGCGCGAGATCGCCTCGGGGAAGGTCTCCGCGATCGACCTCTCCACCCTCGAACTCACCGGCGAGGCCGAGACCGCCCCGGGTGAAGGCGTGCGCCTCGCGCTCGCCGACGAGGGCGCGTTCATCATCGACCAGACCCAGGGCCTGGTCAACCAGGTCGACCCGAGCTCGCTCGTCGCGATCGGCGACCCGCTGCAGTTCCCGGCGGGTCTCACCGGCGGCGCGTTCGACACCACCGGGAAGCTCTGGATCGGCGTGCCGCGCGAGGGCACGATCGTGCAGATCGAGCCGAAGGACAAGGGCGCCCGGGCCGTCGCGACCGAGGTCGTGGCCGAGCCGCGCCAGGAACTCGCCCTCACCGTCCTCGGCGACGGCGTCGCCGTCCTCAACTCCACCGCCAAGCAGATGACGACCCTGCGCGCCGACGGCCGCAAGTCGGTGACCGACGTCGAGCTGGTCGGCCCCGCCGAGACCGCCGACACGAGCCCCGGCACCATCGCCTCGGTCACCGTGACCGAGCCCCCGTCGATCGTCACGGTCAACGACGAGCAGGCGAAGACCTTCTCCATCTCCGCCGCCTCCTCGAACCTCCTCGGCGCCTCCGTCGAGTTCCACCAGCGCATCTACGTGCCGGACGGCGCATCGGGCCTGGTCTGGGTCTACGACCTCGACGGCAAGGAGCTCGACCGCATCGAGATCGACGCGGGCGGCGGCCCGGTCGAGCTCTACCACACCGGCGACACGCTCTTCGCCAACGCGGTCAACACGAACGCGGCCGTGGTCGTCTCCTCCGACGGCAACGCCCGCCAGGCCGAGAAGGACCGGGACGACATCCTCGGCGGCAACGCCCCGCCCGAGGACGAAGACGCCGAAGGCGACGAAGGCGACGAGGACGGTAACGAAGAGTCCGCCCCGCAGATCGGCCCGCCCGGCGCGGTCACCAACCTGCGCGGCACCGTCGGCGACGGCCTCATCAACCTCTCGTGGGACGCCGCGCCCAACAACGGCTCAGCCCTCACGAAGTACACGATCGAAGGCGCGGGCGACTCGTGGGAGATCGCCCCGGACCAGCGCGTCCTGGAGATCGGCGACCTCGAGAACGGCACGCCGTACACCTTCACCGTGACCGCCCACAACGCCGAGGGCCAGGGCGACAGCGCCACCTCGCCTTCGATCACGCCTTCGGCCGACGTGCCCGACCCGGTCACGACCGTCGAGGCCACGGCCAACAACGACGGCACCGTCACCGTGAAGTGGGACGAGGCCAACGGCCAGGGCAACGAGGTCAGCGGCTACCAGATCGAGGCCATCGCCTCAGGGAAGCAGTCGGTGGTCGGCCAGTCCGACACGACGACGTTCACCGTTCCCGAAGGGGCCCTTGACTACGGCACTGGTTACGTCTTCCAGGTGACGACGCTGTCGGGAGCCGCGGCCTCGACGCCTTCGGCGCCGTCGAACTCCGTGACGCCGTTCAACGTGCCCGACGCACCGACCGAGCTCCTGGCGGAGACCGCCTCCGACGCGGCCGGGTCGATCGACGTGACCTGGCAGCAGCCGTCGAACAACGGCCGCGACATCACGAAGTACATCGTCCGGGCCGGCGAGCAGACCGTCGAAGTCGACGGGAACACCACCAAGGCGCGAGTCTCGGGCTTCGACAACGGCGCGGAAGTGACCGTCACCGTGGTCGCCGTGAACGAGGCAGGCGAGTCCGAACCGGCCACGACCACGTCCAACACGATGAATGCACCGACCGTCCAGATCACCGGGAGTTCGTCGACCGCGAACTCCATCACCGTCAACATGACGTACGACAACGGCGGCGGCGACGTCACCTGTGAACTGCTGCGCGACGGCAGGGACCTGGCCGCGAGCGGGTCGTGCGACAGCCTCACCCAGGGCGGCCTGAAGGCCTCGACCGAGCACACCTACACCGTCCGGATCACCAACCCGGCCGGGTCGGGCACGTCGGGCTCGCACACGGCCTCGACCACGACGATTACCGGCAAGGTGTACTTCCGGTGCGACGAGGGCTACAACACCGACTACTGCGATTCGGTCGACGGTGTGGGCGTCTACCCGCAGGCCAGCCAGTCCGGCAGCAGTCTCGGCACCACCAATACGCCGACGAGCTACAAGGCGTACTGCTGGACGACGGGAGACGCCACCATCAATCCGCGCGGCACCGAGGGCGGCCAGTCCGTCGACTATCACCCGGGCAAAGAGGCCTCGAACAAGTGGATCAAGATCGACTACGCTGCCAACGCGTACATCCCATTCGTATGGTTCAACATCGACGGGGTCGATAAGAACTCCACCGGGGACCTTCCCCAGTGCTAGCAGGAGACACCGATGCACGACACCTCGCAGACCCATCCGCTGCAAGTGCCTAGGCGCATTCAGCAGCAACCGGTCCAGCTGGGCGCCGCGCAGGCCGAGCAGTTCGCCGCGACGTTCGACGCGCTCGCGGCGGCGGTGGACACCGTCGTGCTCGGCAAGCAGGAGGTCGTGCGCCTGGCGCTGACGGCCATGTTCGCGCAGGGCCACATCCTGCTCGAAGACGTGCCCGGCACCGGCAAGACGACCCTCGCCCGCACCATCGCGGCGGCGGTCTCGGGCCAGTGGCGGCGCATCCAGTTCACGCCCGACCTCCTGCCCTCTGACGTCTCGGGCGTGACGATCTTCAACCAGGCCAGCGGCTCGTTCGAGTTCCACCCCGGCCCGGTGTTCGCGAACATCGTGATCGCCGACGAGATCAACCGGGCCAGCCCGAAGACCCAGTCGGCGCTCCTCGAGGTCATGGAGGAAGGCCGGGTCACCGTCGACGGCAACCCGCACCAGGTGCCGCAGCCGTTCCTCGTGGTCGCCACCCAGAACCCGGTCGAGATGGACGGCACCTACCGCCTCCCCGAGGCCCAGCTCGACCGATTCCTCGTGAAGCTCTCGGTCGGCTACCCCGTGGAAGCGGCCGAAATCGAGGTCCTGCGCGGCACCCACCAGCGCAGCCCCGAGCACCTCGCGCCCGTGGTCGACACCGACACGGTCGCGCAGATGGCGGAGATGGCGAAGCACGTCTACATCGCCGAGCCGCTGTACGCGTACCTCGTACAGCTCGCGAACGCGACCCGCAACCACCCGCAGGTGGCCGTCGGCGTCAGCCCGCGCGGTCTCATCGCCTTGACCAGGGCCGCCAGCGTGTTCGCGCTTTCGCAGGGCCGCACGTACATCATCCCGGAGGATGTGAAGGCCCTGGCCGGACCGGTGTTCGCGCACCGCGTCCAGCTCGCGCCCGACGCCGCCATGCGCGGCATCACCGGTGCTCAGATCGTCTCGGACGCTTTCGACCAGGTCCCGGTTCCGCTGCCGGCCTCGGCGGCATGAGCGAGTCCGGTCAGGCCGCCGGAGCCGGACCGGGCGAGGCCGAGAAGTCCATTTTGGCTGGTCAGCGGCTTGAACGTCTCACGAACCTGGCGCTGGCCGTCCCGATCACGAGCCGCGGTGCGGCCCTTGCCGTCGCCGCGGCCGGTCTGCTCGCCGCCGGTTGGATCTGGGGTTACCCGGAACTCGCGGCCCTCGGCGCGGCCGCCGCGCTCGCGTGCCTGGCCGCCGGGTCGGTGATCGCCGCGAAGCCGCGCCTCGAAGTCGAACGCTCCGTCGTGCCCGACCGGATCTCGGTGGGCGACGACGCGACCGTCCAACTCAACGTGCGCAACGCGGGCCGCTGGCGATCGGTCAACGCCCGCGCGGTCGACGCGTACGGCGGGCCGGGCCTCGAGACGCGCCGCGTCGCGGTCCCCCTCGCGCGCCTGCGCCCCGGCAAGAGCGCCGGGGCGAGCTACGCGATCCGGGCGGAGCGGCGCGGGGTGGTCGACGCCGGGCCGCTGGGCATCGGCAAGCGCGACCTGCTCGGCCTGGCCGCCACGGCCGGGAACTTCGGGGGCACCGCGCGGCTGTGGATCCACCCGCGCCTCCACCAGCTGGGCCGCACCCCGGACGGCCTCGCCCGCTCGCTCGAGGGCACGGCCGACAAGGTCGAGCAGGGCTCGCTCACCTTCCACGCCTTGCGCGAGTACGTGATCGGCGACGAGCTGCGGCACGTCCACTGGCGCACCTCGGCCCGCATCGGCAAGCTCATGGTGAAGGAGCACCTGGACACCTCGCTGCCCACGGTCGCGATCGCGATCGACGACCGCGCGGAAAGCTGGCCGACCGCGCCGGTCTCGCAAGCAGCCTTGGCGAAGCTTGCGAGCCATCAATCGACAGCGCCCGGCGACCCGTTCGAGGCCGCCTGCGAAGCCGCGTACTCGATCCTCACCGCGTGCTTCCGCGCCGAGTACCACGCCGCGCTCGTGCCCGCGTCCGGCGCGGTCGTCTCCGGGGCCGGGCGCGACTCCTACGGCGACCTTCTCGCGGAGCTCACGCCGGACGCGCCGGAGTCGTTGGGCGCGTATGTCTCGCGGCTCACCGCCGCGCGCTACGGCGACACGCTCGTGTGGATCACGGGCGTCGAGCCGCCCACGGACCGGCTCGCGGTCCTCAAGCGCGCGTACCCGACCGTGATCGCGGTCCACCTCGCGCTCGGCCTGCCGGCCTCGGCCTCGCTGGCCGGAGGCGTGCCCACGATCCGCGCCGCCGACGGCGAGCAGTTCGCGGCCGCCTGGAACAACGGCGGGACCCGGCTGTGAACGCGCAGACCAGAAGGCGCACCCGGTACCGGCTGCGCGTGGCGGCCGTCGCGGCCTGCCTCACCCTCATGTGCCTGGTCGCGGGCACCGTGGCCGCCCGCGTCTACCACGGGCAGCTGCTGCTCCTCCTGGTCGCGGGGGCCGCGTTCGGCGCGTTCGCGATCGGGTTCGCGCTGCGGAACAAGCCGTCGTTCCTCGCCCCCGGCCTCTCGGCCACGGGCCTGGCCGCGTACCTCCTCGGGGCGATCGCGCTGACCAGCGACGGCACGGCACCGCTCGGGACCGCGATCGTCGACGCGCTCGTCAACGCCGTGCCGCGCACGCTGACCGCGCTCATCCCGATCGAGCCCGCCCCAGACACGGTCGTGGTGCCTGTCTTCCTCACGTGGCTCGCCGCGACGCTCTCGTGCGAGTTCGCGATCCGATACGGCCGCACGCTCCTCGGCTGCCTGCCGCCGACGCTTCAGTACGGCGCGGGCCTCTACCTGGTCGGCCCGAACGCGGACGCCGGACCGCTCTACGCGATCGTCTTCTGCGTGCTCGCCGCCGCCGCGCTCGCGGTGACCGCCGCGCCGCCCGAGCGCCGCCCCGACTCCGACGCCACTGTGGACGGCCAGCCGCCGTCGCGCACGCCCGCGCTCATGGGCGCGGTGCTCACCACCACCGTGCTCCTCGCCGCCGTCGCGCTGCTCGGCCCGGCCGCGGCCCGGCTCGTCACGACCAGTCCCGGCGACCCGCGCGAGTACGTGGAGCCGCCGCAGCTCACCGACATCGACCTCAATCCGCTCGTGCGCATCGCCGAGTGGGCCAAGTACCCCGAGCAGGAGCTGTTCAAGGCCGACACGAGCGGCGACGCGTGGATGCGCCTGGCCGTGCTCACCGAGTACGACGGCACCACCTGGCAGGCCACCGGCGATTTCCGCACCGCCGGCACCGTCGTCCCGGGGGCCGGCGAGGCCACCTACTCCGCCGACCTCGAGATCATCGAACTCGGCGGCAAGCTCGTGCCGGCCCCGGCGGACCCCGCGAGCGTGACCAATCTGCCGATCGCCGTGAACCTCTACACGAAGTGCCTGCTCACCCCGGACGGCCTCGCCACGGGCACGAGCTTCCATGTCGACTCCGCGCTCGTCTCGAACGACCCGGCGGGCATCGAGACGGCCCGCCCGGACCTCTCCGACGTCACGACCGTGGCGGTCCCGCCCGGGACACCCGAGATCATGGCCCACATCGCTGAGTACATCAACGCCACCTACGACACGCCTTACGAACGCGCCCAAGGGCTCGCGGACTTCCTCTCGCAGCACTACGCGTTCGACGCCGAAGCGCCCTCCGGGCACGACCTGCCCGCGCTGGGGTTCTTCCTCGGCAGCCCCGTCACCGCGGGCGGCCAGCGCGGCACCAGCGAGCACTTCGCGGCCGCGTACGCCGTGATCGCGCGCCTCGTGGGCCTGCCGAGCCGGGTCGTGGTGGGCTTCGACGTGCCGTCGGGTGCGAGCACGGTGACGGCGGCGCAGGGCCAGGCCTGGCCGGAGGTCGCGTTCGACGGCCCCGGGTGGGTCCGGTTCGATCCGATGCCCGCGGCCGGGGTCGCCCCGATCCCGCCGGAGGACACGCTGGAGCAGATGGAGGAGGAGACGCCGAGTCCGGAGGAGGCCGAGGGCGGCGGCGGTGAGGCCGAGGACTTCAACGACGAGGCGCTGGAGCAGGACGGCGACTTCAACGAGCAGGCCGGGCAGGACGAGGGCGGGGTGCCGCGCTGGGTCTGGTACGCGGCGGCGGGGCTGCTGCTGGCCTGCGTGCCGCTGGCGCTGAAGCTGCGGCGGGCGCTGCGTCGCCGGAGGCGTCTGCGCAAGGGCACGCCGGCGGAGCGTGTCGCGGGCGCTTGGGCCGAGGTGCTGGAGGAGGCCGCGCGGGCGGGCGTGAAGGTGCCGGTCCATGCGAATGCCGAGGAGGCCGCGGGGCGGCTTGCGCCGCTCAAGGGTGACATCGGCGCTTTGCCGCGTCTGGTGAACGCCGCGGCTTTCGCCCCGGGGGCGGTCTCGGAGGCCGACGCGGACGCGGCTGCGGCATTGGTCGCGCCCTTCTCGCGGACAATTCGGCATCAAGTGAATTGGGTGAGACGTTTCCTCACTTAACTTGTGGCCGTTACGAGTTGTTATGACCGTCGAAATTTGATGAGGGCCGGGGCGATCCCACTCAGTGGCGTAGACCTGGCAGACTGTGACGTATGGAGAACCCCTTCTTCTCTGTCCGTTTCCGCGGATACGACCGAGCCCAAGTCGACCGTGCCGTGGCCCGCATCAGGCAAGCCACCGAGGCCGGCGCGCCTCCGCACCCCGACTCCCTCACCAACCTGGGCTTCCAGCTGACCATGCGCGGGTACGACACCAGGGAGGTCGACGAGTACTTCTCGGCGGTCGCGAGATCCCTTCGAGGCAACTAGCGCCAGCCGCTACTGTTGGAGTCGTGACCGCGCAGGATCCGTACCAACCTCACATGCAGCCGCCGCCCCAGGCGCCGCCCGCCCCGCCGGTCCACGGCTACGCGCAGCCGCCGTACCAGCACCCGTATCCGCAGCCCTACCCCTACTCCTATCCCCATCCCTTTCCGATGCAGCCGATGCACCCCGTCTGGCAGCCGATGGCAGTCCCCGCACCTGCCATGGTCGACGGTTTCCACCTCGTGCTGCCGCGCCTCAAGCCGATCCCCTCGGGCCCGGCCATCGGCGCGCTGGTGGCCGGGATCGCGGGCATCGTCGGCTCGATCATCGGGCTCATCGGGGTGATCTTCAGTCCTTGGGCCGGGCTCACGTTCTTCATGTCCGCGGCGCTGTTCGGGATCGGCTCGCTCTCGCTGGGCGTGTACGGGAAGCGCCAGATCCGGGCCGCGCAGGGCGGGGTCTCGGGCAAGGGCGTGGCGACGACGGGCCTCATCCTCGGCATCGTGGCCTGCGGCCTCGCCGTCCTGGTGGGCCTGATCTCGCTGGCGACCGCTTAGACGCGACGGAGAAGGCGGCCGACTCGATCGAGTCGGCCGCCTTCTTCCTGTGTCTAGCAGTAGGTGTTCAGGTGCGACTGGATCGCGGTCTTCTCGGCGGAGTTCACGGAGAGGCCGTACAGGTACTTCACGTGGGTCCAGGCCTTGACGTAGTCGCAGCGCACCGAGGTGTTCGGCGGCATCCACTCGGCGGGGTCCTTGTCGCCCTTGGCGGAGTTGACGGAGGTGGTGGCGATCCACAGTTGCGGGGAGTTCACGTCGTTCGCGAAGTCCTCGCGCTCGGCGGTGGTCCACTGGCTCGCGCCGGAGGCCCAGGCCTCGGAGAGGGCCACGACGTGGTCGACGGTGGCGTTGGAGACCGTGGTGGTCCAGGTGTTGTCGAAGTCGGACTGCCAGCGGCCGGAGTCGGGCTGGCAGTCGGAGCCGGTCACGACGTCCTGGCCGTCGCGCTTGAGCACGTACTGGCGGGCGGTGCAGCCGCTGCCGACCGAGGACCAGTGCGGGAAGAGGTCGCGGTCGTAGGAGTCGCCGTTCGCCTCGTTCCTGACGGTGAGCTGGTTGAGCTCGGATTGGACGGTGGCGAGCGAGGGGATACCGGGGGGCCGCACGGCCTGGGCGGGGGCGGTGTCGAGGACGAGCACGGTGAGGACGGCGAGCGATGCGGCCGCGGCGGTGGCGACGGCACGCTTCGCGGCGCGCTTGACTGCTTGCATGGAGGCTCCTGTGGGGGAGTGACCGGCGGATTCAGGGGGACGGGCGGGAACGGCGCACGCGAATGCGACGTTCACTCGCGAATCATCGAATCATGGGATGTCATTGGAGCGCAAGGGGCGAAGGCCATCTTTTACCTACAGGTCATTGCAAACTTACGAAATCATCCCCATGTGGACATCCGGGTGCCGGCGGCATGCGTCCCGCCAAGTCCGGTTTCGGAGGCGGACGACTGGGTACGATCGCGGCATGACGATCAGCGGCACCGAATCTCGCCTGGACGGCCTCGCCCTCACCTACCTGCCCGAGGACCTCGGCACCCCCTCGGACTTCGTGACCGAGTGGGAGGGCGTCGACTGCACCCAGCGGGTGTGGGAGACCGAGGTCCAGCCCGGCTCGTGGCGCGTCGACCTCCAGGTGCAGGTCATGCGCGCGCCCCGCCTCGAGGACGTCAAGGCGCTCAAGGCGTTCCTCCTCGAGTACCACGAGCGCGGCGACGACTGGAACCCGACCGACTTCGGCGACGACGGGTTCGCGAGCGAGCGCGAGATCGCCCGCCTCATCGAGCCCGGCCTCGCCGTCGAGATCCGCGACCCCTTCGAGCGCAAGGGCTTCGAAGCGGTCAAGGCCGTCGCCGAAGGCATCCGCTACCCCGAATGACCTGCTACTCCGGGCACGCACGTCACATTCCGCACACGACGCTTTCCCATTAGGTTAGGCTCGCCTATGCTCTAGTGCGTGCCCTTCCCCGCCGCCCCCCTGCGCCCCGCCCGGACCGCGCGCGGGCGGACCCTCACGATCGTCGCCGCCGCGACCGCCTTGGGCCTCATCGTGATCGCCTCCCTCGCCTTCGGCGCCCGCGACCTCACCCCCGCCGAACTCTGGGGCGGCCTCACCCGCACCGACCCCATCACCGCCGCCGTCCTGTGGGAACAGCGCGTGCCCCGCACCGCCGTCGGCCTCCTCGCCGGCGCCGGGCTCGCCGTCGCCGGAGTCCTCATGCAGACCCTCACCCGCAACCCCCTCGCCGACCCGCGCATCTTCGGCGTCGCCGCCGGCGCCAGCCTCGGCGTCGTCATCGGCCTCAGCGTCATGGGGCTCACCGGCATCGGCCAGTACGTGTGGCTCGGCATCGCCGGCGCCCTCGCCGCCGGGCTCGTCGGCTACGCCGTCTCCACCGTCGCCGCCAAGAACACCGGCGGCGGCACCGTCACCTACGCCCTCTGCGGGGCCGCGCTCGACGCCAGCCTCTCTGCGATCGTCTACGCCGTGCTCGCCACCGACGTGCACTCCTTCGACCAGTACCGCTTCTGGGCGGTCGGCTCCCTCGCCGGACGCGACGCCGAGGTCGCCTGGGGCATGGCCCCGTTCCTCCTGGGCGGCATCGCCCTCGCGCTCCTCGCCGCCCGCGGCCTCGACGGACTCCAACTCGGCACCGAGGCCGCCGCCGGACTCGGCCACCGCGTCGGCCTCACCCGCGCCGTCGCCGCGATCACCGTCGCCCTCCTGACCGGCGCGGCCGTCGCCGCCGCCGGACCGGTCGGCTTCATCGGCCTCGCCATCCCGCACCTCGCCCGCTGGGCCGTGGGCGCGGCCCACCGCAGCCAGATCGCCCTGAGCCTCATGCTCGGCCCCTGCATGCTCCTGACCGCCGACGTCATCGGCCGCGTCATCGTCCCCGGCGAAGCCCCCGCGGGCGTCATCTGCGCCGTGATCGGCGCGCCCCTCCTGATCATCCTGGTGCGCAGGGCAAGGACGGTCGCCCCATGACCCGCACCGGCCACGCGCCTTCCCGCGTGTCGACGCACCGTGCCGAAGCCCGCCACCGAACCTCGGCGGTGACCGCATGAGCCGCACCGAACTCCAGCGGTCCGAGCCCCGCGCACTGCGGCTCCCCGGCCGCACCGTCCTCCGATCCGGCGACCTCTCCATCACCGTCCACCGCCGCAGCGCCCTCGTCTGCGCCCTCCTCCTCACCGCCCTCCTCGGCGCGGTCACGGCCGCACTCTGCCTGGGCGACACCTACATCACCTTCGCGGACACGATCGCCACCCTCACCGGCGAGACCGGCTACGACCGCACCATCGAGGTCCTGCGCCTGCCCCGCACCGTCCTCGCCGTCGCCGCCGGAGCCGCCCTCGGCATCGCCGGAGCCCTCATCCAGTCCGTCGCCCGCAACCCGCTCGCCAGCCCCGACATCATCGGCGTCACCGCCGGAGCCGGCCTCGCCGCGACCTTCGCGCTCACCGCCGGACTCGCCTACGCCCTCCTCGCGCCCGCCGCCCTCACCGGCGGCCTCGCGGCCGCCGCGGTCGTCCTCCTCGTCGCTGCCCGTGGCGGCGGAGCCGCCGCCCGAGGCGCGCTCTCCGCGCCCCGCTTCGTCCTCGCGGGCGTCGCCGTCGCCGTGCTCCTCAAGTCCGGCACCCAGATCCTGCTGCTCGCCGCCGACGCCATCGACGCCCAGCGCGCCCAGATCTGGCTCATCGGCACCCTCGCCGGACGCGGCTGGACCGAAGCGGCCTTCCTAGGCGCGTTCCTCCTCCTCGCCCTCCCCGCCCTCGCCTGGGCCCAGCGCGCCCTGGACACCACCGACCTCGACGACCCCACCGCCACCGGCATCGGCGTCCCCGTCACCCGCCGGCGCATCGCCCTCGCCGTCCTCGGCGTCGTCCTCGCCTCGGCGGCCGTCGCCCAAGTCGGCGCCGTCGAGTTCGTCGCCCTCGCCGCACCCCAGATCGCGCGCCGTCTGGCCCGCACCTCCCGCCCGCCGCTGCTCGCCTCGGCCCTCACCGGCGCGGTCCTCCTCGTCCTCGCGGACTGGATCGGCCGCACCGCGTTCGGCGACTACCAGATGCCCGCGGGCGTCCTCACCGCCGCGCTCGGCGGCGCCTACCTCATCTACCTGCTGCTGACGAAAGGAACCCGAAATGAGAAGCAGACTCCTGGCCCTTGGAGCCGCCTCCGCCTGCGCGCTCGCGCTGGCCGCGTGCGGGACCTCTGACCCCGCCGCCGAACGCAACGAGACCGAAGGCGAGACCCGCACCGTCGAGCACGCTATGGGCGCCACCGAGATCCCGGCCGAGCCCCAGCGCGTGGTCGTACTCGACACCGACAAGATCGACACCGCGCTCTCCCTGGGCGTCACCCCGATCGGCGCGGCCCGCGCCAGCGAGGCCGAACTGCCGGGCTACCTCGGCGACCTCTCCGGCGTCGCGGTCGTCGGCACCACCGCCGAGCCCGACCTGGAGGCCATCGAGGCGCTCGAGCCCGACCTCATCCTCGGCTCGAAGTTCCGCCAGGAGGCCTTCTACGACGAGCTGAACGCGATCGCCCCGACCGTGTTCACCGAGCAGGTCGGCGTCACCTGGAAGGAGAACTTCCTCCTCGACGGCGACGCGCTCGGCAAGGGCGAGGAGGCGAAGGGGCTCCTCGACGCGTACGAGACCCGGGCCGCGGAGTTCGGCGCGTCCCTCGGCGACGCGCTCGCCACCCAGGTGAGCCTGGTGCGCTTCATGCCCGACCAGATCCGCTACTACGGCCCGGACTCGTTCTCGGGCATCGTGCTCGGCGACGTCGGCCTCGCCCGCCCCGAGCTCCAGCAGCTCAACGGCGCCGAGGACCGCCGCTTCGGCGAGGTCTCCGCGGAGGAGCTCGACACCGTCGGCGGCGACGTGGTCTTCTACTGCGCGTACGGCACCGACGGCGAGGCCATGCTCGCCGAGTACACCGCCGGCGAACTGTGGCGGTCGATCCCGGCCGTCCAGGGCGGCAAGGCCTACCCGGTCGACGACGAGATCTGGATGACCGGCATCGGCGTCACCGCCGCCGGCCTGATCCTCGACGACCTCCAGAAGCACCTCGCCGCCTAGCGACACCTGCAAGGGCGCGTCTCCACCGCGGAGACGCGTCCTTCGCGTTTCGCAGCACCGGCCATGCCGCGGGCGTCCCTTAAGCTGAACGAGCCGACTGTACAAAAGCGACATTCTTGCCGCGCGGGTCGGCGTCTCGTTTCTCTCCAGCGATCACGCAGGGAATGCACAGTGAAGACTTTTGCCAGGCTGGCGACGGCGTCCGCCGTCATCGGCGCGGGCGTCCTCCTCGGGACCCCGGCGTCGGCGCAACTCGACGGGTGCGGGTACGGCTCGGGCGGCGACCTCGCCAGCACGATCTGCTGGATCGACATGACCGGCTTCGACCAGGCGACCGCCATGACCCCGGCCGGGCAGCCGATGACGATCGAGCTGACCCCCGATTACACGATGTCGTTCACCTTCAAGGTCAATCCGGGCGTCAACGGGTACCGCGTGCTCCAGGCGACCGCGTTCCCGACGTACGGCAGGGCCCCGATCGGCAACACGACCTACACCGGCACGCCCGGCAAGCCCGCGCTCTACCAGCAGGTCGACGCCGGCACCGGCGCTTCGGGCGACCTCGGCACCCTCACGATCGAGGACCTCGTCGTCACCGGCCCGTCCGGCGCGCCTCTCAACGGCTACGGCATCGTGATGGCCGACGCCGAGACCACCAACCGCGGCGAAGGCCTGACGTTCTCCTCCGACGAGCCCATCCAGGAGCTCACCCGCGCCACGATGCCGGACGCCCAGCCCGCCTGCGGCGGCGAGTACTCCGGGCTCGGCACGACCACGGTCACCTGCAGGGGCAACACCGCCGGCGGGCTCCCCGTCGAGGAGATCGTCCTCTACTCCGTCGCCCCTTCCACCGCGACGATCGGCTTTCTCGACCGCACTGCGAACGCCGTCCAAGGCGTGGCCTTCGGCGTCCTCACCGCCAAGGTCGGCATGGACAAGACCGTGGTGAACCAGGTGAACCCCACCGACTCCTTCGGCATGACCATCGTGGACGAAGACGACAACGTCATCGGCGAGGGCTCGACCGGCGGCGGCGACTCCGGGACCATCGAGTCCGAGACCGTCCTCGCGGCCCTCGGTGGCCGCGACTTCATCCTCTCCGAGACCGCGCAAGGCGGCGCCGACCTCGCCGACTACACCCGGAACTGGACCTGCACCGACCACGGCCAACCCGATGCCGGCCTCCCGACCGGCGACGGCACCTCCCTCGAGGTGGAAGTCGCAGTCGGCCAGGACATCAGGTGCACCCTCACCAACACCGGCCCCGACCCTGTCGACCCGACACCGAGCGACTCCGAAGACCCCACCGACCCGGGCCCCTCCGGCCCGAACCCGACCGATCCCGCCACCTCGCCCGACACGGCCCTCCCCGTCACCGGCGGCTCCGCAGTCCTCTACGCCACCCTCGCCGCCATCGCCTTCGCGGCAGCCCTCGCCGGCTGGCTCATGCTCCGCCGGGCCCGCCACAACGCGACCGAATGGCCCAGCATCTGAAAAAGCACGGCCGGGGTCCCCAGGCCCCGGCCAACGCACGCAAACCATGCACGGAAAACACGAAAGCCTCGGCGTGAACCGAGGCTTCAAGTGGTCTTACTGTGGTACTCCCGAGCGGATTCGAACCGCCGTTTCCGCTTTGATGGAGCTTCCCTGTCGTTTCGACCGCACTTCCACCTCCCTGGAGGAGATGTCGAGGGAGGTGCTGGTCGAGGAGATGGGCTGCGATGACCCGCAAAGCAAAAGGTGAGGGTGTCGGCCAAATTCGGGACGAGAGGCTCGCAGGTTCAAATTCGGTCAACCCGACCATCACTCAGGTCAAGGGGCTTACCCTTGATCTGAGTTGTTTATGGTCGTCGCCCTAACGAGCTGACGGCGGAAGTGCAGTTGATCGCACGCACGGTTCTCCGTCTCTCGCGATCGGCACGCTGATATCCATGCCCCCCGGCGCTTCCTCTCGCCCCTGGGAGTGGCCATGCACGGTCGATCTTCTGACGATGGCTTCCGACCTCACCTTCCGAGGCTGTGGTCGGTTCGCAGCGCGGCATGGAAGGTGAAAGTGGTGGCGACCGCCGCGATCTTGGTAGTGGGCATCCTCGGCTGCAGTTCCGATCCCGGCCCATCTGCGCCCACTGAAACTGCATCGGAGACCGAGACGGAATCTCCGTCAGTGCCGTTCGAGCCGAGCAGCAGCGCGGATCCTACGCCCACACCACCTTCCCCTACTCCGTCCTCGTCTCCACCCAAATCTCCATCACCGCCGCCCCCTCCCCCTCCTCCTCCGCCTCCAACCACTTCTGAGGACGAGGACGTCTACTACGAGAACTGTGACGCGGCTCGAGCGGACGATGCCGCTCCGCTATACGAAGGGGAGCCGGGCTACGCGTCGCATCTCGATGCGGATGGCGACGGCGTCGCCTGCGAGCCCTATTTCGGCGACGGCGAAAACGACGGCGGAGGCAACGAAGACAACGGTGATTCGGACACCTACTACGAGAACTGCGCTGCAGCGCGTGCTGATGGGGCTGCTCCACTGTACGAAGGGGACCCCGGGTACAGCGACGATCTTGACCGCGATGGCGACGGGGTCGCCTGCGAGAATTAAGCGGTCGGCACGCGCGAGTGCACTTTGCCGCCACCTCTGCTGCAGCCAGCGCCGCGCGTTACTGGGAGTGTTGCATCCTGGGCGTGATCGCTTGGAGCGCAACGCGTTCAAGATGCTTCCGGGCATGGGGAAGCTCCTGGTAGTACGGCGAACGCTATTTCTGCCTGAACGACTACCAGGAGCTGCTGTATTTGTCCCCCCTCCGGGCAGGTCAAGCGACCGGGCTCAGAGGAGACGTCAAGCCGTTCTCGCCTGGTTCAGTACCTGGGTCACTTGTGGGTCCAGGACGCCACCGAGTGCATCAGGCTCAGCGGAGCTGGGCTCGAAGCAGCGATAAAGTCAGTGAAGGCTGACTCGACCGCGCTCCACCGCGACCTGTACGCCAAGAAGGATGGCTGAGATCTGGCCAATGAGGTGGCCGATTCTGGGGAACGGAGCAGGAGGTGACCGGAAATGCGGTGGTCCTGCTACCACGGTGCCATCACAGAGCCGGTGACAGACTCAGGGGCCAACCGGAGTTGGCCCCTGAGCTGCGTATCTACTTGTACTCCCGAGCGGATTCGAACCGCCGTTTCCGCCTTGAGAGGGCGGCGTCCTAGGCCCCTAGACGACGGGAGCTTGGCCTTTGTCGATCGCGGCTTGCCGCGGCAACGACGACAACTCTACATGGAGGATGCGGGGGTCCCGCAACCGGGATACCGCTTGTGACGCGGCCTACCCTGGGGGGCCTTCGAAACGGGTGCGGGCCGGGCCGGCGCCGACACCTTTTCAGGTGAACCCCCGTGGCGCCGGGCCTCGGCCCGCCGAGCGACTGTAACGCGATCCGCCGCCGGACGGCGGCGGATCCTACTGGTTGGCCGTGCTCGCCTGGCCGGTGATCTCGTCGAGCCAGGCGGTGTCGACGCCGTCGTGGTAGTTGACGAGCTTCGCGGTGTAGGCCTTGTCGCCGACCTTCGCGGTGACGCTGGCGATGACGCCGACCGTGGTAACGCACACCTCGTACGCGCCCACCGGCGAGTCCTCGGCGCCCTGCACGTCGACGCAGTCGGCCAGTTCGCCCGCGAGCGTCGTGTTGGAGAACTCGGTCGAGGCCGACGAGTCCACGGCGGTCGCCGAAAGCCAGGACGCGACCGTTTCCTCCGAGGGCAGGACGCCGTCGAGCTCCTGGTCCAGCCACACCGTGAGTCCGGCCACATCGTCGCCCGCCCACAGGCTGGGCCGGTCGCCGACGACGACGGCCGCGGTGCCCGCCTCGGGGTCGACGGCGACCAGCACCGACTCCTCCGAGCCCTCGATGAGGTACTCGGCGGTGTAGGCGGGCTGGTCGCCCTCGACGAGGCGGCCGCTCAGCTCGGTGAGCGCGGCCTGGTCCTCCGAGGCCGCTTCGCCGCCGCCCGCGCCTTGCGAGCATCCGGCGAGGGCCAGGAGCGCCGCCGCGCTCAGTACTGCGCAGCGCCGCAGGGGGTTCTGCAGGATCATGGGGCTCCACTTCCATTGCGCCAGGCGAGGGGGATAGCCGTTGCGCGGCGGCATCCGGGGGCACGCCTAGCACAGGTGTCTGATCTGAGATAGGACTCCACCCTATAGCGGTCCGTCCACGGCCCATGTAACACGAGCGCCCACGTCGCGGGCAACACCAATTCTCGACCACGCGGAGCCGCCGCGCGGCCTTTTCGCGGCTCGGAGGCATGGTCGCGCAGCGTGGGGCGTATCCTCGGGAGCTGTGGCCGACGCAGTGTCGGGTCGGCCGAAATCCTTCGGACACGGCCCCGTAATCGGTGCCGATCGTCAGATTCGGCTATTTCAGGAGTGACAGTGGCTGCAATTGAAGACATCCGGGCAAGGGAGATCCTCGACTCCCGCGGCAACCCCACCGTCGAAGTGGAGATCCTGCTCGACGACGACACGCTGCAGCGGGCGGCCGTCCCGTCCGGCGCCTCCACCGGCGCCTTCGAAGCCATCGAGCTGCGCGACGGCGACAAGGGCCGCTACCTCGGCAAGGGCGTCGAGAAGGCCGTCGACAACGTCAACGGCCCGATCCGCGAGGCCCTGATCGACATCGAGGCCTCCGAGCAGCGCCTCGTCGACCAGGCCCTCCTCGACGCCGACGGCACCCCGGACAAGTCCAACCTCGGCGCGAACGCGATCCTCGGCGCCTCCCTGGCCGCCGCCAAGGCCGCCGCCGACTCCGCCGAGCTGCCGCTCTACCGCTACATCGGCGGCCCGAACGCGCACCTGCTCCCGGTGCCGATGATGAACATCCTCAACGGCGGCTCCCACGCGGACTCCAACGTCGACGTGCAGGAGTTCATGATCGCCCCGATCGGCGCCCCCACCTTCAAGGAGGCCCTGCGCTGGGGCGCGGAGACCTACCACGCGCTCAAGTCGGTCCTCAAGGAGCGCGGCCTCTCCACCGGCCTCGGCGACGAGGGCG
Organism: Glycomyces sp. NPDC049804; assembly: GCF_040674615.1. Taxonomy (NCBI): domain Bacteria; kingdom Bacillati; phylum Actinomycetota; class Actinomycetes; order Glycomycetales; family Glycomycetaceae; genus Glycomyces; species Glycomyces sp. NPDC049804. The sequence goes on along the minus strand of NZ_JBFAMQ010000002.1, from coordinate 433,418 downwards.
GCTTCGCCCCCAACCTCGAGTCCAACCGCGCCGCGCTCGACCTCATCGCGGTCGCCGTCGAGAAGGCCGGCTACAAGCTCGGCACCGACATCGCCTTCGCGATGGACGTGGCCGCCACCGAGTTCTACACCGACGGCGCCTACCTCTTCGAGGGCCAGAAGAAGACCGGCGAGGAGATGAGCGCCTACTACGAGGAGCTCATCGGCGCCTACCCGTTCGTGTCCATCGAGGACCCGCTCTCCGAGGACGACTGGGCCGGCTGGTCCGCGCTCACCGCCAAGGTCGGCGACCGCCTCCAGATCGTCGGCGACGACCTGTTCGTCACCAACCCCGAGCGCATCCGCCGCGGCATCGACGAGAAGGCCGCCAACGGACTCCTCGTCAAGGTCAACCAGATCGGCACGCTCACCGAGACCACCGACGCCGTCGAGATGGCGCACCGCGCCGGCTTCGGCTGCATGATGAGCCACCGCTCCGGTGAGACCGAGGACACCACGATCGCCGACCTGGCCGTCGCCATGTCCTGCGGCCAGATCAAGACCGGCGCCCCGGCCCGCTCGGACCGCGTCGCCAAGTACAACCAGCTGCTCCGCATCGAGGAAGACCTCGGCGACGCCGCCCGCTACGCCGGCGCCTCCGCATTCCCGAAGTTCACGCAGGGAAAGTGAAGTAGAGCCGAAGTTCGGCAAGTAAGCACGACGCGGAAGGCCCCCGCGCCGGACCCATCGACGGCTCGCAAGCGCCGCCGAGACTGGCGCGGGGGCCTTCCGCGCACCCCGATCGACTAGGCTGGGCCCGTGAACGCGAGCCGCCGACCCAGCCACCCGGGAGGACGATCCACCGGTCCCGGCCGCACCCGTGCCGCCCGCCGCCCCGCCCCCGGGACGACCGGCCGCACCGAGGTCAAACGGGTCCGCTACCGCCCCGCCCGCAAGGTCTCCCGCCGCGCCGCGATCCTCGCCCTCGTTCTCTCCGCGCTGGCCCTCGCCTACGCCTACCCCCTCCGCACCTACGTCGAGCAGCGCATCGAGATCAACCGCCTCGAAGCCGAGCAGTCGGCCCAGTCCGAGCGCATCGACGAGCTCGAGGCCGAACGCGTCAAGTGGGACGACCCCGAGTACGTCAAGGCGCAGATCCGCTCCAGCCTCCTCCTCGTGCCCCCCGGCGAAGACCTCGTCATCGTCATCGACGAGGACGACCCCAAGCACACCGGTGGCGCAGACGACGAAGCCGCCGAGGACCGGACCTGGTACGACGAGCTGGCCGATACCTTTGCAGACGCCGACCGGCTCGAACCAGACGAAACAGAGGAACCAGCGGAGTGAAGGCTGTGCAACCACGACACGCGGCACTGAAGACGGCGCTGCCGGGCGGCGCCCGGTGAAACCCGCCGAATGGCCCCAGCAGCCCGAACCGGTCACCGAGGCCGACGCCGCCGCCGTCCGCAAGCAGCTCGGACGCCCGATCCGCGGCGCCCACGCCGTCGCCTGGCGCTGCCCCTGCGGCCAGCCCGCCGTCATCGAGACCGAACCGCGCCTGCCCGACGGCACCCCCTTCCCGACCACGTACTACCTGACCTGCCCGAAAGCCGCCTCGGCCATCGGCAGGCTCGAAGGCGGCGGGGTCATGAAGGACATGAACGAGCGCCTCAACGCCGACCCCGACCTCGCCGCCCGGCACCGCGCCGCCCACGACGACTACCTCGCCCGCCGCGCCGATCTCGGCGAGGTCGCGGAGATCGCGGGCATCTCCGCCGGGGGACTGCCCGACCGCGTCAAGTGCCTGCACGCCCTCGTCGGCCACGCGCTCGCCGCCGGACCCGGCGTCAGCCCCTTCGGCGACGAGGCCATCGACATGCTCCCCGAATGGTGGCAGCGCGGCAGCTGCGCCACCGGCCACACCGAACCCCAGGAGGACGGCGCATGACCCGCCGCGTGGCAGGCATCGACTGCGGCACCAACTCGATCCGCCTCCTCATCGCCGACATCGACGAAACCGGGCGCCTCCACGACGTGGTGCGCCGCATGGAGGTCGTGCGCCTCGGCGAAGGCGTCGACCGCACCGGCCGCCTCTCCGACGCGGCCCTCGAACGCACCCGGGTCGCGCTGGCCGACTACACCGCCCAGATCCGCGAGCACGGGGTCGAGGCGGTGCGCATGGTCGCGACCTCCGCGAGCCGCGACGCCGAGAACGCCGCCGACTTCAAGTCCATGGTCACGGCCGTCCTCGGCCAGGACCCCGAGGTCATCACCGGCGACGAGGAGGCCCGCCTCTCCTTCACCGGCGCGGTCGCGACCCTGCCGGTCCACGAAGGACAGCGCCTCCTCATCGACATCGGCGGCGGCTCGACGGAGTTCGTGCGCGGCACCGGCGCCGACGTCGCGGCGGCCATCTCGGTGAACGTCGGCTGCGTGCGCATGACCGAGCGGCACCTGCGCTCCGACCCGCCGCACGCCGACGAGATCGCCGGGGCCGTCGCCGACATCACCGGCATCGCCGACGGCGCGCTGGCGGTGGCCGACGCGGGCCGCGAGGCGACCGAGCTCGTCGCGGTCGCCGGCACGGCGACCACGATCGCCGCGATCGCCTTGGGGCTCAAGGAGTACGACGCGGACGCGATTGACGGCACGCGCCTCTCCTACGAGCAGGTCGCGCAGGTGACCGCCGACCTCGCGGCCGCGGACCACGAGCAGCGCCTGGCGATCCCGGTCATGCACCCGGGCCGCGCCGACGTCATCGTCGGCGGCGCGCTCGTCCTGCGGACCATCATGGAGCGCAGCGGCATCGACTCGGTGCTCATCTCCGAGCACGACATCCTCGACGGCATCGCCTTGTCCGCGTAGGCGAAACGACACGACTCGGACGGGCACGCGAAAGCGGCCCCGCAGGTGCGGGGCCGCTTTCGCGTTCGCGAGTCTCGCTCGCATCGACCTGTCGAGGCCGCCTGCGCAACGCCTCAGCCATGTCGGACCCTTGCGGGACCATGGAATCGGGGGTCCCCGGGGTGTCCGATTTGAAGGCTAGAGCCAGGCTCATGCCGGTTTGCGTGAACCCGCCTTCCACATCTCGGCGGCGAGCCACAGGGCCGCGACCATGACCAGTGCGCCCCAGGCGATGCGGCCGGCGTGGGGGAGGAAGTACTGCGGGAGCATCGTCGCCAGGAGCGCGGCGAGCGGCACGCCGCTCCACTTGCGCAGGGTGCCCGAGCGCCAGACCGCCACCGCCGCGAGCACGGCGGCGACCGCGATGAGGGCCAGGCCGACCGCGAACACCGTGATGGCGGTCGGGTCGTAGCGGAACGCGTCGCCCACCTCGGTCAGCGTCGCGTCGCCGTCCGCGACGGCCCGTTCGCCGATCGCCTTGAGGCCGTAGACCTCCGCGCCGTAGTACGAGATCGTCAGGGCCGAGCCGATGTAGCCGATCGTCGCGGCCGTGAAGGCCGTCTTCTCGTTCCGGGTCCCCTCGAGGTGGCCGCGCAGCGCGCCGTACCCGAGCGGGATCAAGATGAGGCCGACGATCGCGGCGAGGTGCGCGACGGTCCAGCCGGTGCTCGTCCAGGACTCAGCCCCTTCCAGCGTGGTCTGGTCGCGGCGCGGGGCGGCCGCCTCGTAGATCGCGAAGAGGACGCCGGCGAGCGCGAAAGCCAAGGCGCCCATGCGGGCGCGGGGGTCCTGGCGGGTCTGGGGGACGGTCATGTCTGCTCCTTGGGGGTTCACTGCTCAAACTCGAGAGCAGTGCTCTCTGTTGTGAGCAATGATTGCATACCGGTCCCGACAATGCAAGAGCGGTGCTCTCGTTTCGGTACACTGACCCGATGAACGCGCCGAAAACGGCCCGTGAGCGGGCCCGCGCCGAGCTCACCGCCGAGATCCTCGCCGCCGCCCGCCGCCAGCTCCGCGAGAGTGGCACCGCCCAGCTCTCCCTGCGCTCCGTCGCCCGCGAGCTCGGCATGGCGTCATCGGCCGTCTACCGCTACTTCGCCAGCCGCGACGACCTCCTCACCGCCCTGATAGTCCAGGCCTACACCGAGGTCGGCGAGGCCGCCGAAGACGCCGACGACCCCGCCGCCGCGCCCGAGGAGCGCTGGCTCGCCGTCTGGCGGGCGGTGCGCGCCTGGTCCCTGGACAACCGCCATGAGTACGCGCTCATCTTCGGCACGCCCGTCCCCGGCTACGTCGCCCCGCACATCACCGTCGAGGTCGCCGGACGCATGCCGCTCACCCTCGCGCGCATCGCCGCCGCCGCCAAGCGGGACGGGAACCTCACGCCCCCAACGGGACCGGTCTGCCCGCCCGAAGCGATCACCCCGGAGATGCTGGTGCTGCTGGAGGACGAGGCCTTCACCCCCGACGAGACCGCCCGGCTCATCCTCGCCTGGAACCGCCTGGTCGGCATCATCGGCTACGAGCTCCACGGCCACCTTGTCAACGTCACCGCCGACGACGCCCTCTTCTTCGACCACACCGCGCGCACCGAAGGCGCGCGGCTCGGACTTCGGTTCCGTTGATGTAGCTCGATGTGTCTCATCATGCTACGACTTTGCATGAAGACCATCACTCAACGTGAGTTCCGGAACGCCTCCGCGGCCGTCATGGATGTGGTGGCGGCGGGAGCGACGTTCCATATCACTCGGAACGGCATCGAGGTCGCCGAACTGAGACCGCTGAACCGGCGGCGGCGCCTGAGTGCGGAAGAGCTGCACGAGCGTCACCGAAACCTTCCCCGGGTCGACCACAAGAAGATGCGCGACGAGATCGATGAGTTCTTCGGCCCGGATGATCTGTTCGAGGATGACCCCTGGGAGCGCCGACGTGGGTGAGCGACCCGAAGTCGGGGTCCTGGACACCTGTGTCTTCATCGATATCGGCGTCATCTGGCCCGTGCTCACCGCGATCACGTTCGCCGAACTGCAGCAAGGTGTCGTGGTCGCCGGGAATCCGATCGATCGCGCGGACCGAATGGAGAAGCTCGGTGCGGCAATTGCCGAGTTCGACCGTGTCGCATTCGACGGACGGGCTGCCGCGCGCTTCGGGCGGCTCGCATCGATGGCGGTCGCGTCAGGCCGTGGACTGCGCAGGCGGAAGCTCGACCTCATGATCGCGGCGATCGCGGCGGTGAACAACATGCCGCTGTTCACCCGCAACGTCGACGGCTTCAAAGGACGCGAAGCCGCCGTCACGGTCGTCGAGGTCTGACTCAGGCCCTCAGGGCCAGCGCCACCACGATCGCCGCGATCACGAGCACCACGCCGATCGCGGCGATCGCCCACGGCCAGCGCCGGACCTGCCGGTGCTCGGCGACGTCGCCGACGACGACCGTGACGTTGTCGGGCCCGCCGCCCTCGAGGGCGAGGCGCACGAGTTCGTCGGCGGCGGCCTGGGGGTCGGCGAAGTCGCGCAGGACGTTCTCGATGACGGCGTCGTCGACGACGTCGCTCAGCCCGTCCGAGCAGAGCATGTACCGGTCGCCGATCAGGGCCGGGCGGGTCTCGAAGTGCGCGGGGGCGGGGTTGGCCTGGAGCACGCGGGTGACCACCGACTTGTACGGGTGGTCCTGGGCCTCGGCGGGGGTGATCGCGCCTTCGTCGACGAGGTGCTGGACGTAGGAGTCGTCCACGGTCACCTGCACGAAGTCCTCGCCGCGCACCTGGTAGGCGCGTGAGTCTCCGATGTGGACGATGTCGACTGCGTTGTCGCCCAGCCAGAGTCCGGTGAGCGTCGTCGCCATGCCCTCCGATTCGGGGTTCTCGGCGACGGCCGCGCGGATGCGGTCGCGGGCGGCGTCGACGACCGCGCCGAGCTCGGCGGAGGCCTCGACGGGGGAGCGGCGGGCCAGCCGTGTCACCTCGGCGATGGTGACCCCGCTGGCCACCTCGCCGGCGGCCGCGCCGCCCACGCCGTCGGCGACGGCGAGCAGCCGCCGCGACGCGAGGTGGGAGTCCTCGTTCAGGTCGCGGACTTTGCCCACGTCGGTCGCGGCGCCGTAGCGCCAACGCAATTCGGTCACAGGCGATCACCACTGATTCCGCACCGGGATTCGGCTGTCTGTTCAAAGCTTGGCCGTTCGAGGGACATGGGCGCAAGTGTAGTGTCCCGCCACTCTCCGCTGCCGACCCTTGATCCCGGTGCGCCCCGCCCCGCCCGCGCCCGCGTGTATCCCCCGTTCGTGCCAGCCTGCGATGCCGGTGCTGAGCTGCGATGACGTCCCCTTTACAGTGGATTCAGCCCGCTTCGCCAGCCCCCTAGGAGCACCCATGCAGACGGTTCTGGCCGACCGGTACGTCCTGGAGCACGAGATCGCCCGCGGCGCGGTCGGCGTCGTGTGGCGAGGCCTCGACCAGGTCACCGGCGACCACGTGGCCGTCAAGGTCCTCCGTCCGGAGCTGCGGGGCGAGGAGGAGATCTTCGAGAGCTTCCGCGCCGAGGCGGGCATCCTGCGCACCCTCGACCACCCCGGAGTCGTGTCCGTCAAGGACTTCATCGTCACCGACACGGTGTGCGCGGTCGTGCTCGAATTCATCGAAGGGCTCGACCTGCGCGAGCACCTGCGCCTGCACGGGCCGCTCCCGGCCGCCGAGGCCGCGCGCCGCTGCGCGGGCGCCGCCGAGACGCTGGCCGCGATCCACCGCGCCGGGTACCGGCACGGGGACGTCAAGCCCGGCAACCTGATGCTGTCCGGGACCGAGGGCCTGAAGTTCATCGACTTCGGCATCGCGCGCGCGGCCGCGTCCAAGACCGCGCCCTCGCACGGCACCCCCGAGTACATCGCCCCGGAGGTCGCCTCGGGCGACTCCGCGAGCCCCGGCGTCGACAACTACGCGCTCGGGCTCGTCCTCTACGAGGCGCTCACCGCCCACAGCGCCTACCGCGGCGGCTCCATCACCGACGTGGTCGAGCGGCACCTGACGCAGATCCCGGTCAAGCCGGCCGCGGTGGACGCCGAACTGTGGCGGACCGTGGAGACGCTGCTCGCCCTCGACCCGCGCGCCCGCGGCGACCTCGACGCGGTCGCCGCCGAGCTGCGCCGCCTCGCGCCGCGCCTGTCGAACCAGGCGACCGCGCCGATCGTGCCGGAGCTGCGGGAGCGGGACGCGACCGCGACGTTCGACTACGACCCCGTGACCCCGAACGCGCCGGAGGTCGAGGCGGGCGCGATCGGCGCGATGCTCGCCGCCGGGTCCGCGGGCGGCGACCGCGCGGGCGCGGTCTACGGGAAGGACGGCGACAGGCTCGGGCGCGGCTGGGTCATCGGCCTCGCCGCCGCGGCGGGCTTCGTCGTGATCGCGGCCGTATGGGCCTTTCTGGTCATCACCCGCCCCGATCTCCCGGATGAGGACGATGTGGCCGATCCGTCCCCGAGTGCGAGCGAGTCCGCGCCCGTGGAGGACGAGACCTCCGCAGACGCAACGGAAACGAGCCCTGAGCCGAGCGCGACGCCCGCTGAGGAGACGGCCACTCCTCAAGGGCCGGACGCCGAAAGCAAGTCGCCTGACCGGAATTCGGATGAAATGTCCGAATCGGAAGGCGGCGGCGATGATTCCACTGAGGGCGGTTCCGACGACGACTCGCCCGGATCCGATCTCATCGGATCTCCCATGCCCGACAACTGAAAGCGATAGCGACAGTCGATAATGATCCGTGACCGCCGGGCAACGCCGAGTCATCGCAACCCATGGCGCGATCGGGATCACACGATTGGAATTCTCGAAACAGGCGTTGCAATCCTGCGGACCACTCCGGCCGTTTCGCAAGGCTTGCAGCGTAATCCGTGAACCCATCCAGTCAAGTATCGGTAACGGTCTATCGACACATTGGAGCTGTCCACTTGTCATGCGGGCATCTACATGGCATCCTGTCGGGCATGGCAGGAAAAGAACTCAACGCAACCTCAGCAGCATTGCTGGGCTTGCTGCACGAAGGACCGATGACCGGCGGACAACTCATGGCAGAGGCGACCCGTCGCCTCGGTCCGTACTGGACCATGACGCGTTCCCAGGTCTACCGCGAACTCCCCGCCCTCGCCGAAGGCGGCCTCGTTCGGGTCGGGAAGCCGGGGCCGCGCGCCTCGGTGCCCTACACGATCAGCGCCAACGGCAAGCGGGCGTTCACGCGCTGGCTCAACGAGCCGGCCCGCATCGGCCAGCTGCGCGACCCCGTCGCGCTGCGCACGGCCTTCCTCGACTACCTCTCCAAGGACACCGCCGAGGAGATGTTCGCCGACGCGACCGAGCAGCACCAGGAGGCCTTGGCAGAGGCCCGCGCGGCTGCGAAGGACTACGCGGACGAGGACCCGAACGCGGCGATCGCGATGGAGTTCGCGATCGGCTACCACCGCTCGGCCCTCAGCTGGCTGAAGAAGCGGTAACGGCAGCGCCCGGGTCCTGACCCGGGAAACGACGATCAAGCACGTAACGGGACGCGGCCCCAGCGGGGCCCGCGTCCCGTTTCGTATGAGCCCGAATACAGGCGTAGTCTGATCTGTTGTGACCAGTGTCGATGTTTCCGCCGATCTCCGTGACCTGAAGGCGACGCTCAGCAGCGTCGAGGCCGTGCTCGACTTGCCCGCGCTCCGGCGCGAGCTGGCCGAACTCGAGGCAGCGGCCGCCGACCCCGGCCTGTGGGACGACACCGCGCAGGCCCAGAAGATCACCTCCCGCCTGTCGTACGTCCAGGCCGAGCTCAAGAAGCTCGCCGCCCTCCACGAGCGCATGGACGACGTCGAAGTCCTGTTCGAGCTCGCCGACGACGAGTCCGACCCGGGCGCGGCCGCCGAGGCCGCCGCCGAGCTCGACTCGATCCGCAAGGCCGTCGACGAGCTCGAGGTGCGCACCCTCCTCTCGGGCGAATACGACGAGCGCGACTCGGTCGTCACCGTCCGCTCGGGCGCCGGCGGGGCCGACGCCTGCGACTTCGCCGAGCAGCTCATGCGCATGTACCTGCGGTGGTCCGAGGCCCACGGCTTCGGCACCGAGGTGTACGACATCTCCTACGCGGAAGAGGCCGGCATCCGCTCGGCGACCTTCGCCGTCAAGGGCCCCTACTCCTACGGCCACCTCTCGGTCGAGCAGGGCACGCACCGCGTCGTGCGCATCAGCAAATACGACAACCAGGGCCGCCGCCAGACCGGCTTCGCTGCCGTCGAGGTCGTGCCCGCCCTGGAGCAGACCGACGAGATCGAGGACATCCCCGAGGACGAGATCCGCGTGGACGTCTACCGCTCCTCCGGCCCCGGCGGCCAGGGCGTCAACACCACCGACTCGGCGGTGCGCCTGACCCACCTCCCGACCGGCATCGTCGTCTCCTGCCAGAACGAGCGCTCGCAGCTGCAGAACAAGGCCACCGCGATGGGCGTCCTCAAGGCCAAGCTCCTTCAGCGCAAGCGCGACGAGGAGCGGGCCAAGGTCGACGAGCTGCGCGGCTCGGCCACGGCCTCGTGGGGCGACCAGATGCGCTCGTACGTCGAGCACCCGTACCAGATGGTCAAGGACCTGCGCACCGGCTTCGAGACCGCCGACGTCAAGGGCGTCTACGACGGCAACATCGACGGCTTCCTCGAGGCCGGCATCCGCTGGCGCAAGAGCGGCGAGAAGAGCGCCGACTAGCCGCGTCGTAGGCCCTGTTTCCTATAGGAAATGCGATCCGCTGTGGACGGCTCGTGGCCGCCCGATGACGCTCCGCCGAGCATCGATGGGCCGCCTGACCATAGCTGCTTCCACCGTTCGGCTGAAATCGCGTCGTAACCCTTGCGCGGCCGTGACATATGGGGCTGAAACTGCGAAATATGCCACGCTTGTACTGGAGCCGCCCGACCGGCGCCGAGGTCCGGCGGCTAGACTCCGCCTCGTGATTCAGCTTGAGGGTGTAACCAAGCACTACCCCCGGTCGAACCGCCCTTCGGTCGAGGACGTGAACGTCTTCATCGACAAGGGAGAGTTCGTCTTCTTCATCGGTCCGACCGGTGCGGGGAAGTCCACGATGATCAAGCTCCTGCTGCGCGAAGAGGTTCCGGACAAGGGCAAGATCACCGTCGGGGACACCGACGTGACGAGGCTCCGCCGGTGGAAGGTCCCCGCCTACCGGCGCAGCATCGGCTGCGTGTTCCAGGACTTCCGGCTGCTGCCGAACCGCACGGCGGCCGAGAACGTGGCGTTCGCGCTCGAGGTCATCGGCAAGCCGCGCTCGGTCGCGCGCCGGGTCGTCCCCGAGGTGCTCGAACTCGTGGGCCTCGGCGGCAAGGAGCACCGCTACCCGCACGAGCTCTCCGGCGGCGAGCAACAGCGCGTCGCGGTGGCCCGCGCCTTCGTCAACCGGCCGCTCCTGCTGCTGGCCGACGAGCCCACCGGTAACCTCGACCCCGACACCTCGATCGAGATCATGCGGCTGCTCGACCGGATCAGCCGCACCGGCACCACCATCCTCATGGTCACCCACGACTCCAACATCGTGAACCAGATGCGCCGTCGCGTCATCGAGATCGAGAACGGCCAGATCGTCCGCGACCAGGCTCGCGGCGTCTACGGCTAGCGGAAGGCAGATACAGAGCACATGCGCGCGAAGTACGTGATGTCCGAGGTCTTCCTCGGACTGTGGCGCAACATCTCCATGACGATCGCCATGATCATCACCATGGCCGTCTCGCTGACGATGCTCGGCGCGGGCCTCCTGCTGTACAACCAGGTCGACGTGATCGAGCGGCACTACCAGACGAACCTCGAAGTGGTCGTCTACCTGCAGCAGGACATCGACCAGGCCACGACCGACCAGATCAACGCCGAGCTCAAGGAGAGCGACCTCGTCGCCGAGGTCCAGTACGAGTCGAAGGAAGAAGCCTACGAGCGCTTCCAAGACACGTTCGAGGACACGCCCGACCTGGTCAAGTCCGTGGACGCCGAGGCCCTGCCGCCCGCGTTCCGCGTCAAGATGAAGGACATCGCCGACGCTCCCGAGCTCATCAAGCAGTTCGAGGGCCGCGAGGGCGTCTTCCAGGTCACCAACCAGCGCGAGATCCTGCAGCAGGTGTTCGACATCCTCGGCGGGGCCCAGCGCCTCACGCTCATCATCGCGCTCGTCCAGGGCGTCGCCGCCCTCATGCTGGTGGCGAACACGATCCAGGTCGCCGCGTACTCGCGGCGCCGCGAGGTCGCGATCATGAAGCTCGTGGGCGCGCCGAACTGGTTCGTCCAGGCGCCGTTCGTGCTTGAGGCGGTCTTCGCCGGCGTCATCGGCTCGATCTTCGCCTTCGGCACGCTCATCGCCGCGAAGTTCCTCGTCATCGACGGCCAGTTCGCGGACCTGTTCAAGCTCATGCCCCCGATCACGATGCAGGCGATCCTCGTCCTGCTGCCGATCCTCGTCGGCGTCTCGGCGGTCATCAGCGCGATCACGGCGTGGATCACCCTGCGCTTCAACATCAAGGTCTGACCTCATATCGATCGGGGCCTATGTCCCGAATGGCCTGAACGTCTGTCGCAGATGGACTACATTCGGGCCTTATGAGGCGAATCGGCTGGCTGCTCGCGGCCCTGCTCCTGGCAGGGACCGCGAGCAGTCCCGCTTTCGGGGTCTCCCAGCGCGACCTCGACAAGGTCGAGCGCGAGAAGGCCGAGATGGCCGCGCAGCTCGAGGACGCCTCGGACGAGGTGCGCGCCGCGGGCCAGGTCCTCGCCGAGACCGAGGCCGAACTGCCCGGAGCCGAGCACGCGGTCGACGTCGCCGAAGGACGGGTCGCGGCGGCCCAGGCCGAAGCCTCCCAGGCGCAGCGCGAGGCCGACGCCGCCCGCGAGGCCCTCGAGGAAGCCGAGGCCGAGTACGAGGCCGCGCGCGCGGCCGTCGAGGCCGCCCGCGAGGCCCGCGCCGCCCTGTTCCGCGCGACCGCCCGCGGCGCCGAACTGCTCACGCTGGACGCGGTGCTCGCCTCGGGCGACCCGCAGACCGCCGTCGACGGCCTCACCTACCTCGAGTTCCTCATGGAAGGCAAGAACCAGGCGGTCGCAGAGGTGACCCAGGTCCGCCGAGAGGCCGCCAACGCCGAGAACGCCGCGTCCCTCGCCGAGACCGAGGCCGAGGCGGCCGAGGCGGCGGCCGCCGACGCGCTCGCCGCGGCCGAGGTCCGCTACAGCGAGGCCCAGGCCGCCCAGGTCGCCGTGCAGGAGCTCGTGGGCCGGCACGAGGCCGCGCTCGCGGTCGCCGAGGACGCCCGCGACGATGCGCAGTCCGAGTACGACCAGCTCGAGGCCGAGTCCGAGCGCATCGCCGAGCAGCTGCGCCAGGCCGCACGCGAGGACGACGACGACAACGGCTCCGGCGGCGGCTCGTCCTCAGGAGGCGGCGGCGGCGGCGGTGGCGGCGGCTTCGTGGTGCCGGTCGACGGCTGGAAGTCCTCCGACTTCGGCTGGCGGCGCCACCCGATCTACGGCACGACCCGCCTCCACGGCGGCACCGACTTCGCCGCCGGCACCGGCGCCACCATCCACGCCGCCGACTCCGGCAAAGTGGTCTACGCCGGCTGGAGCTCCGGCTACGGGCAGCTGACGTGCATCAGCCACGGCGGCGGCGTCTCGACCTGCTACGCGCACCAGTCGCAGATCTGGGTGAACGACGGCGAGCACGTCGACCGCGACGAGGGCATCGGCGCGGTCGGCAGCACCGGCGACAGCACCGGGCCGCATCTGCACTTCGAGGTGCGGGTGCACGGCGAGCGGGTCAACCCGGTCGGGTACCTGCCCGGGTGCCTCTGCCGGTAGTGATTCGCCTAGGAGCGAATTGGTTTCGACAGACACCTGTTCGATCGTTAAGCTTGCTGCGTGTCCAAGAAGCAGCAGGAGAAGGTCAAGCACTCGGGTCCCGAGCGCTCGGTGGTGACCACCAACCGCAAGGCCCGGCACGACTACGAGATCCTGGACACCTACGAGGCCGGCATGGTCCTGTCCGGGACCGAGGTCAAGGCCCTGCGCCAAGGCCGGGGGAACATCGTCGACGCGTTCGCCGAGATCCACAACGGCGAGGCGCGCGTCCACAACTTCCACATCCCGGAGTACGACTACGGGACGTGGACCAACCACCCGCCCCGGCGCATCCGCAAGCTCCTGCTGCACCGCGGCGAGATCGCGAAGCTCGCGGGCAAGCTCGACGAGTCGGGCATTACGCTCGTCCCGCTCTCGGTGTACTTCCTCAACGGGTACGCCAAAATGGAGCTGGGGCTGGCCCGGGGCCGCAAGAACTACGACAAGCGCCAGGCCATCGCCAAGCGCGAGTCCGACCGCGAGATCGAGCGGGCCATGGGCCGCGCCGCCAAGCGCGGCGGGAAGTGAGCCGGGGGAATATCGGTTCGACGCCCGCCGTTGGACTGGGTTAGACTGCCAGAGCACAATTGAACAGAGTCACGGCACAACTGAACAGGGTGAAACACTCACTCATCTCGGGGCTGATCGGTTTCGACTCCGTATGTTGAGGTGAGGGAAGCGGGTCGAGGAAGCCAACGCTGTCTCGTAAACCAACGTTGGAAACCAATAAGTGCCAACGCAAAACGCACTGACTTCGCTCTCGCTGCCTAAGCGACCGTGAAGTTGCCGCTCCAGGGGCGCATCCGCTCTGGGTTCGCGGCATCATTTAAGGATGCTGGGCCGACGTCTTGATCGCTGGGACGTCCGGCCGAGATCTTCGGCGATTAGAGCCCGCCACACCGTCTCGTCCGCGTGATCGGTGGGGCTCGATAAAAGGCACAGCGGACTGCACCCGGAGAAGTCTCACAGATGCAGCGGAGGACCAGGGTTCGATTCCCTGCAGCTCCACAGCCATAGCGGCCCGGACGCGAAAGCGTCCGGGCCTTTTTCATGCCGTGCCGGCGCCCGAGTCCCGCGTGACGCTGGGTGGTTTGTCCGTAAGATCACAATATGTACACTCTGTTGTCGGTCATGCACGTCCTGTTGGTCGTGGTGTTCGTCGGTCCGGCCATGCTGACGCCGTGGCTGGGGGAGCGGGCGCTGCGCGAGCGCGACGGGGACCGCGTGCACCGCGCGGGGCGGCGCTGCATGGCCCTCAACGCACTCACGCTCGTGGCGGCGCTGTTCGGGGTGCTGACGATGATGACGAGCGAGCGGCACTCGTTCGCGGACCCGTGGGTCGTCATCGCCTCGACCCTGTACGCGGTCGGGGTCGTCAACGGCGCGGCCGTCATCCCGGGCGCGCTCGCGCGCATCGGCAAGGAACTCCAGGACGGGCACGGCACCATGGACGGCGAACTGCTGGAGCAGCACCGCGGGCGCCTGCTCGCGCTCTCGGGGCTCAACCTCGTCTTCTACGTCGTGGTCGTGGTCCTCATGGCCTGGCGGCCGGGAGGCTGATCCGCGGCTCCGCGCGGCCGGTGCCCGGGGGACTAGTTCAGGACGGGGTCGGCGGGGAACTGCGCGATCGCCGAGAGCATGCCGCCCTGGCGTTTCCACACCATGCCCCACAGCTCCTCGGGGTTGGTCGAGAACGGGTCCGCGGGGAGGGCGTCGAAGACCATCCAGGCGCCGGCGTCGATCTCGGCCTCGAGCTGCCCCGGCGCCCAGCCGGCGTAGCCGGTGAAGACCCGCATCCCCTCCAGGAGCGGCGCGACCTCGTCGGGGTCGCGGGCCAGGTCGAGCGTGCCCAGGCGTCCTAGGACGGGCCGGAACGCGTCGTTGAAGGGCGCGTCGGCCTTCCGCCAGCCCAGTCCGATCGCCGCGTCAGGCTGCACCGGGCCGCCCTCGAAGAGGACCGCGGGGTGCCCCGCCAGGTCCGCCCACTGGTCGAGGTAGTGGACGACCTTCCGCTCGGTGGCCCGGTTGAGGACCACGCCCAGCACCCCGTCGGACTCGTGCCCGACGCCGATGACGACCGTGCGGTCGAAGTTGGGGTCCTGCAGCGTGGGCGTGGCGACGAGGAGACTGCCGACGAACGACTTGGTGCGCGCCGGTGTTGTTTCGCGACTGACCATGGGTCCACCTCCGTTCTGCGCCCGCCTCCGCGAATCCGTCCCTGGCTCGGGTTCGGCCCGGTTCTCCCGGCACGGTAACCCGCGGGGGCGCGCTTGCAGCAAGGTTCCCGCACTTTCCGAGGAAATACACCGTGGTGTCGGGAGCCCGACAGTTGTTTCCTCACTGAGGGTGCACGGGACCCGACGATGCGGTGCAGCACCGCCTACGGGAGGGGCCACAGTGGCCTCGTGTGCGAAGAACGGCCCCAGGGGTTCCCTGGGGCCGTTGTGAAGCAGCGGTGCCGGAGTCGTCAGCGGAGCCCGGCGAAGAGGTCGTCCTCGGGCAGGCGCGAATCGATGCGCGTCTCGACGAGTTCGTAATCCTCGGTGGGCCAGGCCTTCTGCTGGATCTCGCGCGGCACGGCGAACCAGAACCCGTCAGGGTCCACCTGGGTCGCGTGGGCCTTCAGCGCCTCGTCGCGGATGTCGAAGTACGCCGCGCACTCGACGCGGGTCGTCACGCGCTCGCTCTTGTCGCGGGTCCAGTCGCCCGCGTCCATCCACTCCTTGTAAGGGGAGTCGAGCCCGGCCTCGACCATCGCGTAGTGCAGGGCCTCGATGCGCGCCTTGCCGAACGAGTGGCTGTAGTAGAGCTTCAGCGGCTGCCACGGCTCGCCCAGCCCCGGGTACCGCCCGGGGTCGCCCGCGGCCGCGAACGCCGCGACCGAGATCTCATGGGTCTTCACGTGGTCGGGGTGCGGGTAGCCGCCCTCCTCGTCGTACGTGGTGACCACGTGCGGCTTGAACGAGCGCATGACCTCCACGAGCGGCGCGGCGGCCTCCTCGGTGGGCACGAGGTAGAAGGCGTCCTCCGGCAGCTCGGTGCCGGAGTCGGGGAGCCACCCGTCCGGGAGCCCGGAGTCGACGAAGCCCAGCCAGTGCTGCTCGACGCCCAGGATCTCGCGGGCGCGGGCCATCTCCTCGCTGCGGATGCGCGGCAGGTTCTCCTGCACCTCCGGCCGGTCCATCTTCGGGTTGAGCACATCGCCGCGCTCACCGCCCGTGCAGGTCACGACGAGCACCTCGATGCCCTCGCGCACGTAGCGGGCCATCATGCCGGCGCCCTTGCTCGACTCGTCGTCGGGGTGGGCGTGCACGCACATGAGGCGCAGCTTGCTCTGGTTCGTCACGTCGGTCAACCTCACAGGCGGGTGCTTCTGGTGGTAAGGCTCGGCGCACTGGAACCGACTCGCGCACTGCGGTAGTTGTCGGCTCTGGCATTCTGTGCAACGATACTCGATAATCATTACTTCCCGGTTCTGCCAAGAACCGCGGCTCGCAGCGTGAAACCGCTGTTCGCGAAGGAAAGCGACGCAATGACTGAGATGCAGACCACGGATGGGCGCGCGCCGGCAACGGCCGACGTGGCCTTTCCCGACGGTCGCTACGGTCGCCGCCGCGAACCGCAGCGCCGCCGCCCGGCGGTCACCGCGGCCCTCACGATCGGAGTCGTCCTGGCAGGGCTCTTCGCCGCCTGGCGCCTCACCGAACTGTACGGCCAGACCGAGGTCTCCGAGCGCCTGCGCGGCTTCGACGACTCCGTCCCCGGCCAGGTCACCGTCGAGTTCGAGGTCTACAAGCCGGCCGGAGCAGGCGCCGTCTGCGCCGTCAGGTCCCGCGACCTCGCGGGCGCCGAGATCGGGTACGCCGAGGTCGAGATCCCGGACGACGCCACCCGCGTGGTGATGTCGTACCCCCTCGCAGTCGAGGGCGTGCCCAACACCGGCGAGGTCCTGAGGTGTTGGCAGACGGACTGAACGCATCGACTTTCGGCCCGTCGCACCGCGTTTCGGTCGGCGGGCCTTTCGCTATCCGGGGTCGTAACCCGGGACGCGGGGACGTTCACGAAAGACCGCACCCCGCAGTACGGATCGCACTATTCGGAGGATATGGATCACATGGCTACCGACGCTAACCAGGGCACCTGGCTCACACAAGAGGCCTACGACCGCCTCAAAAGCGAACTGGACGAGCTCATCGCGAACCGTCCCGCCATGGCCGCCGAGATCAACGCGCGCCGTGAAGAAGGCGACCTCAAGGAGAACGGCGGCTACCACGCCGCCCGCGACGAGCAGGGCAAGCAGGAGGGCCGCATCCGCCAGCTCGAGGACCTGCTGCGCAACGCGAAGGTCGGCGAGGCGAAGGACAGCGACGAGATCCAGATCGGGACCGTCGTGACCATCGCCTTCGACGGCGACCCCGACGACACCGAGAAGTTCCTCCTCGGCTCCCGCGAGATCGCCGCCACCACCGACCTCACCGTCTACAGCCCCGACTCCGCGCTGGGCGCCGCCATCCTCGGCCACAAGGTCGGCGACACCGTCGCCTACAAGACCCCCCGGGACACCGAGATCTCGGTGAAGATCATCGACGCCGAGAAGTTCCTGGGTTGATCCACGGCCCGCAAGCTTCGCCGATACCGGCTGATTCACGGCCCGCAAGCTCCGCCGGCTGAACAGCGATACGACGACGCCGCGGGCACCTGCACAGGTGCCCGCGGCGTTCTCGTCCTATTACGCGCGCGCCGACCAGCCGACGTCGATCCGCTTGCCGTACTTGTCGAAGTAGTGCAGCGCGTCCATGTGCACCGCGACCGTGATCGGCTGCCCGGCCGAGACCGGGATGTGCGGAGGGAGCCGGAACACCAGGTCCGCGGGCTTGCGGATCGGACCCGTGTCCGCGTCGCGGTGCTCGACCTGGGACTGCCCGAACCCGGAGAACAGGCCGCCGAGGCGGCGGCGCGGCTTCGAGCCGCTGCGCGCCAGGTCCGGCTTGTCGCCGATCCCGTCGGGCACCACCGCGGTCGCGCCGATGTCGAGGAACACCAGCGTCTCGTGCCCGTGGTGCTCGTAGAAGCGCACGCGGCCCTGGATGGACTGGCCCGCGTGGCCCTCCGCGACCGGCGCCAGCGCCTCGGCCCGCATCCCGACCACGATCGTCTCCCCGTGGTAGCGGGCCACGGCCCGCCCGCGCAGGTCGTGCCACGGCAGCCGCAGCTCCTGCTCGCCGAAGTCAAGGGCCACATAGCGGTCGAGGTAGACGTTGACGCGCGCCTCGATGAGGTTCATGCGCGGCGTGCCCAGGAACGCGGCCACGTACATCGTCGCCGGGCGCTCGTACACCTCGTCCGGCGTGCCCACGTCCTGCAGGACCCCCTTGCGCATCACCGCGACCCGGTCGGCCATCGTCAAGGCCTCGGTCTGGTCGTGCGTGACGTACAGGGTCGTCGCGTCGTGCCGGCGCACCAGCGAGGAGATCTCGGTGCGCAGCTCCGCCCGCAGGCCCACGTCGAGGTTGGACAGCGGCTCGTCCATGAGGAAGAGCTTGGGGCGGCGCACCAGCGCGCGGCCCATGGCGACGCGCTGCTGCTGGCCGCCGGAGAGCTGGTTCGGCTTGCGGTCCTTGAGGTCCGAGATGCCCAGGGCGCTGGCCATGTCGCCGACGGCATCAGGCACCGACTGGGCCCCGTTCTGCTTGCCGAGCTTGAGGGGGAACCCGATGTTGTCGGCGACGGACATGTGCGGGTAGAGCGCGAAGGTCTGGAAGATCATGGCGGCGTTGCGGTCCCGCGGGGGCAGGTCGTTCGCGTATTCGCCGTCGAGCAGGATCTCGCCGTCGGACGGGGTCTCGAGGCCGGCCACCATTCTGAGCACAGTGGACTTGCCGCAGCCGGACGGGCCGAGCAGGACGAGGAATTCGCCGTGGTTGACTTCCATGCTCAGCGAGTCCACGGCCAGGGTTTCGCCGGGGAACACCTTCGAGACGTTCTTCAGCGTGACAGCAGTCACCGTTGACTCCAGGGGTTCTAAGGGGATGGATTGAGGCGGTGTCGAGGCGGGCCATGCGGGCGTCCGGGCGGCCGCACATGACTCGCGGGCTTCTTCCTGGTTAAGGATTGACCCTTCGTAGCTTAAGCCTTCCTTATTCGATGGGTAACGGCGGTCACCCGCTTTCACGAGACGCGAACGCGCGTTCGTACTTGGTGCCACCTGCGGTTTCAGTGGGTTGCACGGGACGCCCACGCGGGTCCAAGGTCGGCATTTCGGTCTACAGTAATCGCTTTCCGACCTTTATGCGGCCCGTCGCGGCCCCGCCCCGGCGGCGTCCCGGGACCGCCCCCGGGCGGGCACTACGATCGAGGCGTGACGGAACTCGTGACACTCACCGACGTCCGCGCCGCGGCGGCAGACCTCGCCGGGATCGTGCGACGCACCCCCCTCGAACCCTCCCGCGACCCCGTCCTCGACGGCGTCCACCTCAAATGCGAGAACCTGCAGCGCGCCGGGTCCTTCAAGATCCGCGGCGCCTACATGCGCGTCTCCCACCTCACCGAGGCCGAACGCGCCCTCGGCGTCGTCGCCGCCTCCGCGGGCAACCACGCCCAGGGCGTCGCCCTCGCCGCCTCCACGCTCGGCATCCGCTGCACCGTGTTCATGCCCGAATCCGCGCCGCTCCCGAAGGTGGCCGCCACCAAGGGATACGGCGCCCACGTCATCCTCGGCGGCCACACCGTCGACGACGCCCTCGAATCGGCCCACCGCTTCGCCGCCGAGACCGGCGCGACCCTCATCCACCCCTTCGACCACCGCGACATCGTCGCCGGGCAGGGCACCATCGCCCTCGAGATCCTCGAGCAGATGCCCGAGACCGGCACCATCGTCACCGCCGTCGGCGGCGGCGGGCTCATCGCCGGCATCGCCGCGGCCGCCAAGCAGCTCAAGCCCGGCATCCGCATCATCGGCGTCCAAGCCGAAGGCGCCGCCGCCTACCCGCACTCCCTCGCCGCCGGGCGGCCCGTGCGCCTCGACAAGATGAACACCATCGCCGACGGCATCAAGGTCGGCCGCCCCGGCGACGTCCCCTTCGCCCACGTCGCGCGGCTCGTCGACGAGATCGTCACCGTCACCGAAGAGGACATCAGCCGCGCCCTCCTCTCCCTCCTGGAGCGCAACAAGCTGGTCGTCGAACCCGCCGGCGCCACCGCCTACGCCGCGCTCCTGAACTACTCCGTCGAGTACGACGCCCCCACCGTCGCCGTCCTCTCCGGCGGCAACATCGACCCGCTCCTGCTCATGCGGCTCATCGAACACGGCCTCGGCGCCTCCGGCCGCTTCATGCGCGCCAACCTCCGCTGCGCCGACCGCCCCGGCGCCCTCGCCTCGATCCTCCAGCTCGTCGGCGCGTACGGCGGCAACATCGTCGACGTCTACCACCAGCGCAGCGACCCGCGCCTTTCCGTGGGCGAAGTCGCCGTGGACCTCTCGATCGAGACCCGCGGATCCGAACACGCGACCGAAATCGTTGCGGCCCTGCGCGACGCGGGGTATTTCGTGTCGGTGGAGGGTCCTAGCATCTGACTCATGCAGAAAACTCTTGAAGAACTGATGGAGCCCGGCTGGGCGAAGGCCCTCGCCCCCGTCGCCGACGACGTCGCCAAGATGGGCGAGTTCCTCCGCGCCGAAGTCACCGCCGGACGCAAGTACCTGCCCGCCTCCGAGCACATCCTCCGCGCCTTCCAGCAGCCCTTCGACGACGTCAAGGTCATCATCGTCGGCCAGGACCCCTACCCCACCCCCGGCCACGCCATCGGCCTCTCCTTCGCCGTCGCCCCCGACGTGCGCCCCCTCCCCAAGAGCCTGGTCAACATCTTCAACGAGTACCGCGACGACCTCGGCTACCCGCTCCCCGCCAACGGCGACCTCACCCCCTGGGCCGAGCAGGGCGTCCTGCTGCTCAACCGCTCCCTGAGCGTCGCCCCCGGCACGCCCGCCTCGCACAAGGGCAAGGGCTGGGAAGCGGTCACCGAGCAGGCCGTGCGCGCGCTCAGCGAACGCGGCGGCGCGGCCGTCGCCATCCTCTGGGGCAACAACGCCCGCGAACTCAAGGGCCTCCTCGGCTCGATCCCCTCGATCGAGTCGGCCCACCCGTCCCCGCTGAGCGCCCGCCGCGGCTTCTTCGGCTCCAAGCCGTTCAGCCGCGCCAACGAGCTCCTCAAGGAGCAGGGCGGTGAGCCGGTCGACTGGCGGCTTCCGGCGCTGCAGGAGGCCTAGGGCCGCGGGATACGGTTGAACCGTGATCGAGATCCTGGCGCAGCAAGAGTTCGGGCCGGAGCGCGACCAGGCGATGGCCGGGCCGCTCGGGCTGTTCGTGACGGTCTTCCTCGTCGTCGTGACGATCCTCCTCATCCGGGGGATGAACAAGCACGTCCGGCGGTTGAACGAGCGGGTGGCGCGCGAAGCGGCCGAGGCGGAGGCCGCCGCGGCGACCGACGCCGGGCGAGACGACCCCGCCCGCGCTTAAGGCCCGACCATGCCGCGCAAGAACCGCCGCCAGAGCGAACCCCGGCGGCCGACCTCCGGTGCCCAGGACCCGAGCCTCATCGACGGCCCGGACGGACCCGTCCGGGTCCGCCGCATCCCCGGCTCCAACGCCGAGAAGGTCTACCGCTGCCCCGGCTGCGACCTCGAGATCCAGCCGGGCACCCCGCACGTCGTCGCCTGGGCCGACGACGGGGACGGCGACGACCGCCGCCACTGGCACACCGGCTGCTGGAACGCCAGGAGCCGCCGCCAGCCCGGCCGCTGGCGCTGAGGAGTGAACGCACCGCGGGGCGGGGCCGTCCGGCCCCGCCCCGCGATGCGCCCGGCCCGCTTCGCCTAGCTATGGGCCCGGACACGTTCGGGTGACAAGCGGGCCGCAGGACGCCGTTCTCGTCGTACCCGCGCGGGACGCCGGCCACTGGAGTTCCCGGGAGGGTGGGGCCAGGGACGGCGGTCCGCACTTAAGGTGCGCCACACGTCCTATCGCCTTCCACCGATTCCGGGGATAATTCCGGCGTGGCTGTCATCAGATCCGCGAGCATGCTTCCCGCACGACGCGAAGCGCTCACCCTTGAAACCGCCGACGGACTCCGGCTCGTCGGTGAACTCGCCCTGCCCGCCGACCGCGAACCCGAGGCGACGATCATCTGCGTCCACCCGCTGCCCACCCACGGCGGCATGATGGACTCGCACATCTTCCGCAAGGCCGCCTGGCGGCTCCCGGCCCTCGCGAACATGGCGGTGCTGCGGTTCAACACCCGCGGCACCGAGTCGCAGCAGGGCACGAGCCAGGGCGCGTTCGACAACGGCGTGGGCGAGCGCTACGACCTCGCCGCCGCGGTCGAGTACGCGGAGTTCGCGGAGCTGCCGCGCGTGTGGCTGGTCGGCTGGTCCTTCGGCACCGACCTCACCCTCAAGTACGGCCTCGAGCCGGGAGTCGAAGGGGCCGTGCTCCTCTCGCCGCCCCTGCGCTACTCCAAAGAGGACGACCTGGCGCGCTGGGCCGAGGACGGCCGCCCGCTCCTCGCGCTCATCCCCGAGCAGGACGACTACCTCCAGTACCCGGAGGCCAAGCAGCGCTTCGCGGCCGTGCCCCAGGCCGAGGTCGTCGCGATCGCGAACGGCAGCCACCTGTGGGTCGGCAAGGCCGAAGAGGCCCTGGACCGCATCGTGGCCCGCATCCTCCCCGAGCACGCCCCGCTGCCGACCACTTGGGACGGTCCCATGGAGCGCGGCGACACTTCGGCGTACGCCAACAAGACCGTGGCGGCCTTCGGCGGATTCCTGCCGAAGGCGGGCCAAGAGCACGGTCTGCCGAAGGCGGGCCAAGAGCACAGCCTGCCGAAGGCAGGCCAAGAGCAGAGCCTGCCGAAGCCCGAACGCGACTAAGCGCACTCGAGGAAGTCGGCGATGGCGGCCGGGAGGGCCGCGTCGGCGCAGTCGGTGACCGCGACCAGGTTCTCGCCCTCGATGCGCCACACCTTGCGCTCGGTGGGGCCGTCGCCGTCCCCCCCGGAGCCGCCCGGGTAGTCCACGGTGGCGGCCACGTAGCCGCCCTCCTCGGCGCACCAGCTGTCGACGATGCGGCCGTCCTCAAGCTGCTCGTCGATGCGGCCGTCCAGCACGTTCGGGTCGGAGCAGACCGACTCGGTGCTCTCGGGGTTCGTGGCCGCGTACGTCGCGAGCGCGGCGCCGCCCAGGAGCGCCCCCGTGAGTGCGACTCCGGCGGTGGCCGTGGCGATGGAGCGCAGGCGCGGGCGCAGGCCCACGCGTTCGCGGCCGGGCCGGTACGGGGTGAGCTCGGTCGAGACCGCGACGGTGACGGGCCGCAGGCCGCGTCGGGGGAGGAGCCCGTTCGCGACGGTGTCCGGGCGCGCGCCGTGGGCGCGCGGGCCGGTCAGCGAGAGACGGGTGAGCTGCTCGCGGAAGGCGTCCGCGGTGGGGCGGCGGCGGGGGTCGGGACTGAGGGCCGCGCCGATGAGGTCGGTGAGCTCGGCGTCCACGCCGGGGATGTGCGGGACGGGGGCGGCGCGCAGCAGCGGGTCGGCGGCCTCTTCGCGGGCGTGCCTGACCCAGGGGAGGCGGCCGCCGAGGGCGGCGTAGAGGGCCGTGGCGAGGGCGTACACGTCGCCGGAAGGGCTGGCCGCGACCTCGCCCGCGACGGCGGCGTCGAGGTGCTCGGGGGCGGTGTACGGGGTCGGCGGGAGCGGCGCGGCCAGGACGGGGGCGGTGACGTCGTAGGCGGTGAGCTGCAGGTGGTGGCCGGTCCCGACGAGGATGTGGGAGGGCTGGATCGCGCCGTGGATGAGGCCTGCGCGGTGGTAGACGGCGACGGCGTCGCTCAAGGCCACGCCGAGGGCGCGCACCTGCCCGGGCGGCATGGGCCCCTGGTCGGCGAGGAGGTCGGCGAGGCTGCGGCGGGCGGTGCCCACCGCGAGGTAGGGCCTGCCGTTCTCGGTGAGCCCGACGGCGGTGCAGGGGGACAGATGGGGGTGGGCGGGGAGGCCGGTGAGTTTCGCGGCCCATTCGAGGAACACCTCGCGCCGGGAGCCGTCGACGCGCTCATGGGCGACGGTGACGCACAGCAGATCGGTCGGGCCCGTCTCGACGGTGCCGCTGAAGACGCTGCACACCGCGTCCCGGTGCAGTAAACGGTGCACGGCGGCGGGACCGATGGTCTGGGTGGTCGACATCCTCACCTCCTCCGGGGGGTCAGCTGTTCGGTGTCGTGATTTGGCACTAAATGTGAGGCTATCCCATCCGATCGGTCGAGTGGTAGTCGGCTATAGGGATGTGGCACGATCGGGTGAGGAATTGAATACAGACCGTCATAATCGTTGGGGTATCGAGCGTTCGATGTGCACGGAGGGAACTGAGTGTCGGGATTCGTCGCAGTTGGAAAGCAACGATTCGGACACGAGACGCATCCGCTGTTGACGGTTGTGGAAAAACGTTGAACTATCGATTCCGTCTTGACCCCAGGGCGACGTAGGTCATGCACCGAAACCGCCCGGTACGAAGGAGTACTAATGAACGTCAACCGACGTCACCTGATGACCGGCACCATCGGCGCGGCAGCAGTCGCCATGGTCGCCTCCGCTTGCGCCTCTGAAGACGGCGGCGGGGACGGCTCGGGCGGCAAGAAGGTCGGCATCGCGATGCCGACCAAGACCTCCGAGCGGTGGATCCTCGACGGCGACAACCTGAAGAGCGCTTTCGAGGACGAGGGTTACGAAGTCACCCTCCAGTACTCGAACGACGTCGCCGCCGACCAGGTCAGCGCCATCGAGACGATGGTCGGGCAGAACGTCGACGTGCTCGTGATCGCGGCCATCGACAACAAGTCGCTCAGCGGCGTCCTCGCCCAGGCCAAGGGCCAGGACATCACGGTCATCGCCTACGACCGCCTGATCCTCGACACGCCGGACGTCGACTACTACGCGTCCTTCGACAACACCAAGGTCGGTACCCTCCAGGGCACCTACATCGTCGAGGCGCTCGACCTGGCCAACGCGCCCGGTCCGTTCAACATCGAGCTCTTCGCCGGCGCGTTGACCGATAACAACACCAAGTACTTCTTCGACGGCGCCTGGGCGGTCCTCGAGCCCTTCGTCACCGAGGGCAAGCTCGTCGTGAAGTCCGGCCAGACCACGCTCGAGCAGATCGCGACCGAGAACTGGGACGGCGCCGTCGCCCAGGAGCGCATGGACAACATCCTGTCCAACTTCTACAACGACGGCTCGGTCGTGGACGCGGTCCTCGCGCCCTACGACGGCATCAGCCGCGGCATCATCGCCTCGCTCCAGGGCAGCGGCTACACCGAGATGCCGGTCATCACCGGCCAGGACGCCGAGGTCGAGTCGGTCAAGTACATCATCGACGGCCTGCAGTCGATGACCGTGTACAAGGACACCCGCGAGCTCGCCTCGACCACGGTCGACATGGTCGTCGCGGTCCTCGACGGCGGCACGCCCAAGGTCAACGACGAGGAGACCTACGACAACGGTGTGAAGGTCGTCCCCGCCTACCTGCTCGAGCCGGTCAGCGTGGACGTCAACAACTACCAGGAGATCGTGGTCGACTCCGGCTACATCGACGCTTCCGAGCTGGGCTAGCCCGCGAGATCAAGACCTTCCTCAGGGACGCCCTTGCCCGCCACGGGCGTCCCTGAACCTCTCCCCAGAGCTGTCCAATCTTTCAAATAGGACTAAGCAATGTCTGAAGACATCCTCCGAATGCGGGGGATCACCAAGCGGTTCCCGGGCGTGCTCGCACTGTCCGGGGTCGACTTGGGGGTCAAGCGGGGCACGATCCACGCGCTCGTCGGCGAGAACGGCGCCGGCAAGTCGACGCTGATGAAGATCCTTTCGGGCGTCTACGCCTACGGCGACTTCGAAGGCGAGATCGAGTTCGACGGATCGCCCGCGCAGTTCAAGAACATCCGCGACTCCGAGGCCGCCGGCGTCGTCATCATCCACCAGGAACTGGCCCTCGTCGGCGAGCTCTCGATCGCCGAGAACATCTTCCTCGGCAACGAGCGCAAGCGCGGCGGCGTCATCTCCTGGGACCGCACCAACGGCGAGGCCGCCCGCCTCATGCAGAAGGTCGGCCTCCACGACAACCCCGCCACGCTGGTCGAGAAGATCGGCGTCGGCAAGCAGCAGCTCGTCGAGATCGCCAAGGCCCTCTCCAAGGACGTCAAGCTGCTGATCCTGGACGAGCCGACCGCCGCGCTCAACGACTCCGACTCCGAGAACCTCCTGGAACTGCTCCGCCAGCTCCGCGAGGAGGGCGTCACCAGCATCATCATCTCCCACAAGCTGGGCGAGGTCCTGTCGGTCTCCGACCGGATCACGGTGCTGCGCGACGGCAAGTCGATCGAGACGATGGAGACCGAGTCCGGCGCCGTCACCGAGGACCGGCTCATCAAGTCCATGGTCGGCCGCGACCTCGAGCACCTGTACCCGCCGCACGAGCCGAAGGTCGGCAAGGTCTTCTTCGAGATCAAGGACTGGACGGTCTACCACCCGGAGCAGCGCGACCGCGTGATCGTCAACAAGGCGTCGATCAACGTCGCCCGCGGCGAGATCGTCGGCCTGGCCGGGCTCATGGGCGCCGGCCGCACCGAGTTCGCGATGAGCGTCTTCGGCCGCAGCTGGGGCGCCAACATCTCCGGCGAGGCCACGATGGACGGCAAGCGGCTCCACCTGCGCAACGTCCCCGAGGCCATCGATTCCGGGCTGGCGTACGCCACCGAGGACCGCAAGCACTACGGCCTGCACCTCGACTACGACCTGCGGGAGAACTTCACCCTCCCGGGCCTCGACCGGCTCTCCAAGCGCGGCGTCGTCGACCAGGACAAGGTCAACTCCGTCTCGGAGCGCCTGCGCACCGAGTTCGGCGTCAAAGCACCGTCGGTCTACTCGCTCGCCGGAAACCTCTCCGGCGGCAACCAGCAGAAGGTCGTGCTCGGGAAGTGGGTCTTCACCGAACCCGAGCTGCTCATCCTCGACGAGCCCACGCGAGGCATCGACGTCGGTGCGAAGTACGAGATCTACGAGCTGATCCACAAGCTGGTCGACCAGGGCAAGGGAGTTCTCATGATCTCCTCCGAACTGCCCGAGCTGCTCGGCATGTGCGACCGCATCTACGCGATGAGCGCCGGCCACATCACCGGGCAGATCGAACGGGCCAACGCCACACAGGAAGAGCTGATGCGTCTCATGACCCTTGAGACCGCCAGCGGGGGAGAAGAGCAACGCCAATGACCACCGTCCCGACCAAGACCCGGCCGAGCCTGATCTCGGCAGTGCGCAACATCAACCTGCGCGCCTACGGCATGATCATCGCCCTCGTGCTGATCATGATCCTGTTCCAGGTCCTCAACGTGACCTTGCAGAACGAAAACTTCATCACGCCGCTCAACATCACGAACGTGATCCTGCAGAACTCGTACATCCTGATCCTCGCGATCGGCATGATGCTGGTGATCGTCAACGGCCACATCGACCTCTCGGTCGGCTCGGTCCTCGCGTTCTGCGGCGCCATGTCGGCGATCGCGCTCTCGGACTGGAACTGGCCCTGGTACGTCGCGGTGCTGTTCGCGATCGGCCTGGGCGCCGTCATCGGCGTGTGGCAGGCGTTCTGGATCGCGTACGTGCGCATCCCCGCGTTCATCGTCACCCTCGCCGGCATGCTCATCTTCCGCGGCCTCACTCTGAAGGTCCTGGACGCCGAGACCAAGGGCACCACCGGCACCTTCAACGAGCTCGCCTCCGGTTACCACTTCCTGGGCGTCGACCTGCGCGTGCCGACCCTCGTCGTCGGCATCCTCGGCGCGGCCCTCTTCGTGTTCCTCGCCGTGCGCAGCCGCAACCGCCAGGTGAAGGCCGGCATCGCCGCCTCGTCCCAGACGACGTGGCTGCTCAAGACCGCGGCGATCGCCGCCGTCATGCTGGCCGCCGCTTACACGTTCTACTCCTACAAGGGCCTGCCGATCATCGGCTGGATCCTGCTGGGCCTGGTCCTGCTGTTCACGTTCATCGCGAACCGCACCGTGTTCGGCCGCCACGTCTACGCGGGCGGCGGCAACGAGAAGGCCGCGATGCTCTCGGGCGTCAAGACCAAGGAGACCACGTTCTTCGTCTTCGTGATCATGGGCGCGCTGTCCGGCCTCGCCGGCGTCATCGTGACCGCCCGCCTGCACGCGGCGACGCCGGGCGCGGGCAACGCGTTCGAACTCGACGCGATCGCCGCCTCGTTCATCGGCGGCGCCTCGGTCACCGGCGGCGTCGGCACCATCATCGGTGCGGTCATCGGCGGTCTCGTGATGGGCGTCCTGCGCCAGGGCATGCAGGTCCTGGGCATCGCCACCGACACGGTCCAGATCATCCTGGGCCTGGTCGTGCTCGCCGCCGTGCTGTTCGACGTGTGGAACAAGAAGCGCGCCACCGGCGGCGGCCTCATGCCGCCGATCGTCGGCACCACACCGGGCGGTTCGGGCGACGCGAAGCGCAAGGCCAAGGAGGGCGTCGACGAGGGCTCCGCGAAGGCGGGCACGCTCAGCGCCACGACCGACGACAAGCCGATCTCGTAACCGGCCGACAGTACAAAGAACAGGGCCCGCAGCGCGCCAGCGCTGCGGGCCCTTTCGCGTGCGGCCGTCCACAACCCCCGCCCACCACAAGAGGGGAAGATACTGTCCAGCGTTCCGCGGGGGTCCGACAAGAACGGGCCTCCGCGGCGGCGGTGTCACCCGAAGGTGGGAGGGGCGAAGCGGCGACGTCGTGGAACGGCGAAGGCCCGGTGCGGCGATCCGCACCGGGCCTTTCGCGTCGCCTCAGTTGGTCCTGACCTTCTCGGCCGATTCGCTGGTCTGCTTGCCGCCGCCCTGGGGGCGCTTGCGGCCGGTGGTGGGCTTGTTGACCGCGGAGGCGTCCGAGGCGGGCGCGCCCTCTTGGGCGGCCTGCTCGGTCTTGGCGGGCTGCTCCTCGGCGCGGCCCGCGCGGGCCTCTTCGACGAGCTTCTTGGCCTGCGCGCGGGCGGTCGCGAGGATCGCCTCGGAGTCGCGACGCGCGGTCTGCTTGGCGCTCTTCGAGAGCTCCTCGGCGCGGCGCTTGGCGTTCTCGGCCTTCTTCTCGGCCTCGGACACGTACTGGTCGCGCTCGGCCCGGATCTGCTCGGCCTCCAGGCCGGCCTGCTCGAGGATGCGGGCGGCCTCGGCCTTGGCGTCGGCGAGCAGCCGTTCGCGCTCGGCCTCGATCTCGGCCACCTCGGCGCGGGCGCGCTCGACCTCGGCTTCGGCCTCCACGCGCGCCCGGTCGGCGTTCTCGCGCAGCTTCGCGGCCTCAGCGGCCGCCTCCGCGGTGACGCGCTCGGCTTCGGCGGCAGCCTCCTCGCGCAGGCGCCGCACCTCGGCGGCGGTCTCCTCGGTCAGCTTCCGGGCGGCGGCCTCGGCGGCCTCGCGCTCCTGGCGGGACGCGTCGGCGGCCTCCTCGCGCAGGCGCTGCGTCTCGCGCTCGGTCTCCTCGGCCATGCGCAGGGCGCTGGCCTCGGCGGCCTCCCGCTCCAGGCGCGCGGCCTCGGCGGCCTCGGCGGCGAGCTTCGCGACCTTCTCGTCGGTCTCGGCGGTGAGCCGCTGCGCCTCGGCCTCGGCCTCCTCCAGGCGCCGCTGGGCGTCCTGGCGGAGCCGCTTGGCCTCGTCGGCGGCCTCGGTGCGCGTCAGGGTCGCGTTGTCCGCGGCCTCGGCCCGCACGCGTGTGGCCTCGTTCTCGGCGTCGGTGCGCACGGTCTGCGCGAAGGTCTCGGTCTCCTGCTTGAACTTCTCGAGGTTCTCGACGGCCTCGGTGCGCAGGTCCCGCAGTTCCGCCTCGTGCTCGGCGCGCATGCGCTCGGCCTCGGCCTCGGCTTCGGCCGCGATCCGCTCGGCCTTCTCGCGGGCCTCGGTGACGGCCTGCTCGGCCGCGAGGGCGGCGTCGTCCTTGAGCTGCTGCGCCTCGGCGCGCAGGCGTTCGACGTGAGCGACCAGCTGCCGGGTCTGCTCGTCAGCGGCGGCGCGCTTGTTCTCGGCGTCCTGCTCCGCCTCGGCCACGAGGGCGGCCGAGCGCTCCTTCGCCTGGTCCACCATGGCCTGCGCCTCGCGGGCCCGCTTGTTGATCTCGGCGTCGATGATCGCGCGCCGGTCGGCCTCGGCCTTCTCGGCGGCGGCCCGCCGCGCCTTCAAGGTGGTCTCGAAGTCCTTGCGGGCCTGCTCGATCTGCGCCTCGGCCTCGCGGAGGCGGTTGTCCGCGTGGTGGTGCAGGTGCTGGGTCTGCGCGTGCGCGTTGGCCTTGATCTCCTCGGCCTGCTCCTCGGCGAGGGTCAGCATGTGCTCGATGCGCACGCCGAGATGCCGGTAGGAGGCCTTGTCGCCGGCGGCGCTGCGCCGCCGCAGCTCCTGGATCTGGGCCTGGAGCTGCTGGATCTGGATCACCAGCCGGTCGATCTGGGCGACCGCCTCGGCCCGTTCGCCCGCCAGCGTGTCCATCTGGAGCTGCATCTGCTGCAGGAACCGCTTGACCTGTCCCTTGTCGTATCCGCGCAAGGCGGTCTCGAACTCGTACTCGACGGGTCCACCCTCGTTGAATCCGGTCAGCAGTTCCGAGTCGTCCAGTCTGTCTTCACGCGCCATACCCTCATCCTCACGTAAGCCGCGTCCCGCCGCACCCGGCAAGGGACCGGATGTGACGGGACGCGGCCGAAGCTGTGGTTCCTCCACCGTCGACCTACGCCTGCGATCATTCTTCACTGTCGCAGACTTCGACGGTAACGCGGATTCGCCAGGTTTACTTGTCGTCCTGTTTTTCTACTTGTCGTCGCCCTGCTGCCCAAGGGCACCGCCGAGGGCGCCGCTGACCAGACCGCTGAGGTTCCGCAGGGTCTCCTGCACCTGGTCCCGCTTCGCGGTGAGCTCGGCCACCTTGGTCTCGGCGTCGGTGGTGACGCGCTCGGCGTCCGACTTGGCGTCGGCGAGCAGCCGCTCGGCCTCGGCCTTGGCGTCGGAGACGAGCTTCTGCGCGTCCTTCTTCGCCTTGGAGGTGGTCTCCTGCGCGTAGTTGTCGGCTTCCGAGCGCTTCTCCTCGCCGCGGGTCTCCGCGGCCTTGGCGCGCTCTTCGGCGTCGCGGGCGCGGTTCTCGGCGTCGGAGACGAGCTTCTGGGTCTCGGCGACCGCGCGGGTGTGGCGGTCGGACTCCTCGCGCTCGGCCTTCTCCTTGCGCTCGGCGAGCTCGAGGTCGAGGGCCTGGAGGTCCTTGTCGCGCTTCTCCTTCGCCTCGGCGAAGAGCTTGGCGGCCTCGGCGCGCTTCTCCTCGGCCTCGCGGGCGGCCTTGGCGCGCAGCTGGGTGATCTCGCGGTCCGCCGTGGCGCGGAGGGTCGCGACCTCGCGCTCGACGGACGCCTTGAGCTCGGCGACCTCGTGGCCGGTCGCGGTGCGCAGCTGCTTGGTCTCGCGCTCGGCGTCGGCGCGCAGGGTCTCGCACTCGCGGCGGGCGTTGGTCCGCAGCTCGGCGACCTCGCGCTCGACCTGGGTGCGGAGGGTGTTGGCCTCGCGCTCGGCGTTCTGCTTCAGGGAGCCAGCCTCGCCGCGGGCGGCGTCGGTGATCTCGCGGGACTCGAGGCGGGCGGCCGAGAGGATGCCCTCGGTCTCGCGCTTGGCCTCGGCGCGGTGCTCGTTGGCCTGCTCTTCGGCGAGCCGCAGGATCTGCTCGACCCGGGTGCCGAGCCCGGAGAGCGTCGGGCGGGTGTTCTCCTCGAGCTGCTTCTGCTGCTCGGCGAGGCGCTGCTCAAGACCCTGGATGCGCTGCTCCGCCTGGCGCAGACGACGCTGGGCGTCCGTCATCCGCTGCTCGGCCTCGGTCCGCTGCGACTCGGTCTGCTTCAGCTTCCCGAGGTTCTTCTGGATGAACTCATCCACCTGGTGGCGGTCGTAACCCCGCAACTGCACGGGGAATTCCGGCACCGATTGGTCGTTGTCGAAAAAGGTACTGCTGGAGGGCTGCTGCGACATGGACCAATACTTGCAGACGCGACTGGGAATGTCGACAGCAAGGTCAGGGGTTTGTGGAGGGCGAATCACCCGCAACACTAGCCGCAAAACGGTCGAAATCCTTGAAACGACACGGAACTCGTGCGCGGTGAAGTTTCGGTGTCCTCCAGGTGTCACCCGAACGGCGTCATCTATCTGACAGTGGCCGCCGTCGGGCCGTCGCTCTCGGCCACTTCCCCTGGTGGCTAAGCGGGTTCGACGAGCTCGACCAGGACGCCGCCCGCGTCCCGCGGGTGCACGAAGTTGATCTTGGCACCCGCGGTCCCTTGGCGCGCTTCGTCATACAGCAGATGGCACCCCTTCGCCCGCAGCGCGGCGGCGGCCGCCTCCACGTCCTCGACGGTGAACGCCAGCTGCTGCAGCCCCGGCCCCTTCGTGTCGATGAACTTCGCGATCGGCGACCCGTGCCCGTGGGGCGCCAGGAGCTGGATCTGCGCGCCGCCCTCGGGCCAGGCCACCATCGCCTCGACCACGCCCTGCGCCTCGTTCACCTCGCGGTGGACCTCGGTCCCGCCGAGCGTCCCCGCATACCACTCCAGGGCCGCATCCAGGTCCGGGACCGCGATCCCGACGTGATCGATGCGCCGCAAGCCGATTCCCTCAGTGAACGTCATACGATCAGGGTATCGACCAACGGAGGTCTCCCATGAACGACGACAACACCGTCATCCTCGCCAGTGCCCGCACACCCATCGGGCGCTTCAACGGCGCGCTGGCCGACATCCCCGCCACCGACCTGGCCGGGACCGCGATCAGAGCCGCCCTCGAACGCGCCGGGGTCGCCCCCGAGCGCGTGGACCAGGTGATCCTGGGCCAGGTCCTGCCCGCCGGATGCGGCCAGAACCCCGCCCGCCAGGCCGCCGTCGCTGCCGGGCTGCCGATGAGCGTCCCGTCCCTGTCGGTCAACAAGGTCTGCCTCTCGGGCCTCACCGCCGTCGGCCTGGCAGACCAGCTCCTGCGCGGCGGCGCGGCCGAGGTCGTCGTCGCCGGCGGCATGGAGTCCATGAGCCGCGCCCCGCACCTGCTGCCCGGTTCGCGCCGCGGCTTCAAGTACGGCGAGGCCGTGCTCCTCGACCACCTCGCCTACGACGGCCTCACCGACGCCTACGACGGCATCTCGATGGGCGAGTCCACCGAGCGCCACCTCAAGGGCCGCTCGATCACCCGCGAGGACCAGGACGCCTTCGCCGCCTACTCGCACCAGCGCGCCGCCAAGGCCGCCGACCGGCTCGCCGAGGAGATCACCTCCGTCGAGACCCGCAAAGGCCTCGTGACCGCCGACGAGGGCGTCCGGCCCGAGTCCACCGCGGCCGGCCTGGCGCAGCTGCGCCCGGCGTTCGCCGAGAACGGCACGATCACCGCGGCCAGCGCCTCGCAGATCTCCGACGGCGCTTCGGCGCTGGTGCTCGCCAAGAAGTCCACGGCGATCGCGAACGGCTGGTCGTGGACCGCCGAGATCCTGGCGTACGCCACGGTCGCCGGGCCCGACAACTCGCTGCTCGAGCAGCCCGCCAACGCGATCGCGAAGGCGCTCGCGGCGGCCGGCGCCGCCGCCGCCGACCTCGACGTGGTCGAGATGAACGAGGCGTTCGCGGCCGTCGTGCTCGCCTCGGCCGAGACGCTCGGCGTGGACCTCGAACTGGTCAACCCCGACGGCGGCGCGATCGCGCTCGGGCACCCGATCGGGGCCTCCGGGGCGCGCCTGGTCCAGACCCTCGCCCGCCAGCTCGGCCCGGGCCGGCTGGGCGCGGCGGGCCTGTGCGGCGGCGGCGGCCAGGGCGACGCGATCGTCCTCAAGGGAGCCTGATGCCGGTCGCCGACCTGGTGGCGGCGGCCCGGGCGGGCGACCGCCGGGCCACCGCCCGCCTCATCACCGCCGTCGAGAACGGCACCGCGGACGCCCCTGAGGTCGCGCGCCTGGTCAAGGGCGGCGACTCCACGGTCGTCGGCGTCACCGGCTCGCCCGGCGTCGGCAAGTCCACCCTCGTGTCGGCGCTGATCGCCGCGTGGCGGGAGCAGGGCCTGCGCGTGGGCGTGCTCGCCGTGGACCCCTCGAGCCCGTTCAGCGGCGGCGCGATCCTCGGCGACCGCGTCCGCATGGCCGACCATGCCCTCGACCCGGGCGTCTACATCCGCTCCATCGCCACCCGCGGGCACCTCGGCGGCCTCGCGGCCACCACCGGCGCGGCCGTGCGCGTCCTCGAGGGCGTCGGCTTCGACGTGGTCATCGTCGAGACCGTCGGCGTCGGCCAGGCCGAGGTCGAGATCGCGGCGCTCGCGGACACCACACTGCTGCTCCTCGCGCCCGGCATGGGCGACGGCATCCAGGCCGTCAAGGCCGGGGTCGTGGAGATCGCCGACGTGTACGTGGTCAACAAGGCCGACCGGCCCGGCGCGGACGGCACCGTGCGCGACCTGCGCGCGCTCATGAGCCTCGTGCGCCGCGAGCCCGGCGAGTGGCGGCAGCCGATCTGCACCACCGTCGCCTCCGAAGCCAAGGGGATCGACGACCTCGTGGCCGCCATCGGCAAGCACCGCGACTGGCTCGCGGACGGCGACCGCCTCGCCGAGCAGCGCCGCCGCCGCGCCGCGGCGGAGATCCGCGCCCGCGTCGACGCCGAGCTCCGCGCCCGGTTCGCCGTGCCGGAGGCGCTGGCGGAGGCGGTGGCGAACGGTGAGACGGATGTGGCGAGCGCGGCCCGGAGGGTTCTGGGCGACACCGCGTAAACCGCTTCGCGTGCCAGCCCGCGCCCTCCTTACACTTGACTGGTGACAGACGCAGCGAAGAAGACACCGGACATGGAAACCCATCTGCCGAAGACGTACGCGCCCGTAGAGGTAGAGGCGCGACGCTACGCGAAGTGGGTAGCCGACGGTCGCTTCAAGTCTGCCGACGACTCGGACCGCGACCCTTACGCGATCGTGATCCCGCCGCCGAACGTGACCGGCCAGCTGCACCTGGGCCACGCGCTCAACCACACCCTGATCGACTGGATGGTGCGCCGCGAGCGCATGCGCGGCAAGGAGGCCCTGTTCCTGCCGGGCACCGACCACGCGGGCATCTCGACGCAGAACGTGGTGGAGCGCCAGCTCGCCGACAAGGAGGGCCTGTCCCGCCACGACCTGGGCCGCGAGGCGTTCGTGGCGAAGGCGTGGGAGTGGAAGGACACCTACCACGAGCGCATCACCTCGCAGATGAAGAAGATCGGCGACGGCGTCGACTGGGACCGCGAGCGGTTCACGCTCGACGAGGGCCTGTCGAGCGCGGTGCAGACGATGTTCAAGCGCATGTACGACGACGGCATGATCTACCGCGCCGAGCGCATCATCAACTGGTGTCCGCGCTGCATGACCGCGCTCTCGGACGCCGAGGTGGAGCACCAGGACGACGCGGGCGAGCTCGTGTCGATGCGGTACGGCGACGGGGACGAGTCGATCGTGGTCGCCACGACCCGGCTCGAGACGATGCTGGGCGACACGGCCGTGGCCGTGCACCCCGACGACGAGCGGTACCGGCACCTGCTGGGCACCACTGTGGAGGTGCCGTTCACGGGCCGCCGCATCCCGATCGTGGCCGACGCGCACGTCGACCCCGAGTTCGGGACCGGCGCGGTGAAGGTGACCCCGGCGCACGACCCGAACGACTTCGCGATCGGCCAGCGCCACCACCTGGACTCGATCCTCATCATGGACGAGCGCGGCGTGATCACCGCGCACGGCCCGTTCCAGGGGCTCGACCGGTTCGAGGCCCGCTCGGCGATCGCCGCCGCTTTGAGGGCCGAGGGCCGGATCGTGGCCGAGAAGCGCCCGTACATGCACGCCGTGGGCCACTGCGAGCGCTGCGACACCACGGTGGAGCCGCGGCTCTCGCTGCAGTGGTTCGTGAAGGTCGCATCGCTGGCCAAGATGGCCGGGGACGCGGTGCGCAACGGCGAGACGAAGATCTACCCGCCGGAGATGGAGAAGCGCTACTTCTCGTGGGTGGACAACCTCCTCGACTGGTGCATCTCGCGCCAGCTGTGGTGGGGCCACCGCATCCCGATCTGGTACGGCCCCAATGGGGAAGAGGTCTGCGTGGGCCCGGGCGAGGAAGCGCCCGAGGGGTACGTGCAGGACCCGGACGTGCTCGACACCTGGTTCTCCTCGGGGCTGTGGCCGTTCTCGACGTTCGGCTGGCCGGAGGAGACCCCGGCGCTGGAGAAGTTCTATCCGACGGCCGCGCTCATCACCGGCTGGGACATCATCTTCTTCTGGGTGGTCCGGATGATGATGTTCGGGACCTACGCCATGGGCAAGGCGCCGTTCTCTGAGGTGGTCCTGCACGGGCTGCTCCGGGACAAGAACGGCGTGAAGATGTCGAAGACCCTGGGCAACGGGATCGACCCGCTCGAGGTGGTCGACCAGTACGGGGCGGACGCGCTGCGGTTCATGCTGGCGCGCGAGGCCAATCCGGGCGCCGACGGCATCGCCTCGATCGAGCTGACCGAGCTCTCCCGGAACTTCTGCAACAAGCTGTGGAACGGGACCCGGTTCGCGCTCATGAGCGGCGCCACCGTCGAAGGCGACCTGCCCACCGACCTCTCGCTCATCGACCGGTGGGTGCTCTCGCGCCTGTCGAAGACGATCGAGGCCACTGACGCGCACCTGGAGCAGTACGAGTTCGCGAAGACGATCGACGTGCTCTTCCACTTCGCGAAGGACGACGTCTTCGACTGGTACCTGGAGCTGACGAAGCCGGTGCTCGCCGCGGGCGGGCAGCGCGCGGAGGACACCCGCCGCGTGATCGGCCACGTCTTCGACCAGCTGCTGCGCCTGCTGCACCCGGTGATCCCGTTCGTGACGGAGGAGCTGTGGCTCACCCTCACCGGCGGGGAGGAGCGCGGCGACTCGCTCACCGTCGCCGCCTGGCCGGCGTCGGCCGGGACCGACGAGGACGCCGAGCGGGCCGTGGCCGCCCTCCAGCACCTCGTCACCGAGGTGCGCCGCTTCCGCTCCGACCAGGACCTCAAGCAGAGCCTGCCGCTCCCGGCCCGCCTGTCGGGCCTCGACGCGGTCGGCCTCGCCGACGAGGAGCCGTTCATCCGCGGCCTGGTGAAACTCGAGCCCGCGGGCGAGGGCTTCGCGCCCACCGCCGAGCTCGCGGTCTCCGACGAGCTGTCGGTCGCGCTCGACACGTCCGGTTCGATCGACGTGGACGCCGAGCGGGCCCGTCTCGACAAGGCCCTCAAGGCCGCCGAGAAGGAGCTGGCCGGGGCGGAAGGGAAGCTCGGCAACGAGGCGTTCCTCTCCAAGGCGCCCGACAACGTGGTCGACAAGATCAAGGCGCGCAAGGCGACCGCCGAGGCGGACATCGCGCGCATCACCGCGCAGCTCGAACGACTGGCGTAATACGGTAGGCCGCGGCCGCCTCCGGGCGGCCGCGGCACTGGCGCCCCAGCGCATGCGCGCGGGCGTCGCCGAGTAGGGGGAAGAATTGAACGCCGAACTGGCGCAAGTCGAAGCGCTCCTCGAAGCCCGCGGGTTCTCCCGCTGGGACTTCACGCTCGACCGCATCAAGCAGCTGCTCGACATGATGGGCGACCCGCAGCGGTCCTTCCGCTCCGTGCACATCACGGGCACCAACGGCAAGACCTCGACCTCGCGGATGATCGAGCGGCTGCTGCGCGGGCACGGCCTGCGCACCGGCCTGTTCACCTCGCCGCACCTCAACAGCGTCAACGAGCGCATCTCGATCGACGGCGAGCCCATCGCCCCCGACAAGCTCGCCGCCCAGTACTACGAGATCGCGCCGCTCGCCGAGCTCGTCGACCGCGAGGCGTCCGAGCCGCTCACCTACTTCGAGATGACCGTGGCGCTCGCCATGGGCGCGTTCGCCGACACGCCGATCGACGTCGGCGTCGTCGAGGTCGGCCTCGGCGGCGAGACCGACTCCACGAACGTCCTCAACGCCGAGGTCGCGGTCATCACGCCCATCGGCATCGACCACACCAAGTGGCTCGGCGAGACCCTCGCCGAGATCGCCACGATGAAGGCCGGGATCGTGCATGAGGGCGCGACCCTCGTCACCGCCGTGCAGGAGCGCTCCGCGATGGAGCCGCTGCTGCGCCGCGCCAACGCCGTCGGCGCGAAGCTCGTGCCCGAGGGCCGCGGCTTCGAGGTCACCGCCCGCGAAGTGGCCGTGGGCGGGCAGCTCATCACCATCGAGACCCGCGCCGCCCGCTACCAGGACCTGTTCCTGCCGCTCCACGGCGAGTACCAGGCCCACAACGCCGCCCTCGCGCTCGCCGCCGTCGAAGTCCTCCTCGGCGCGGGCGAGCCGAAGGCCCTCGACGCCGAAGTGGTCGGCCAGGCGTTCGCGGAGTTCACCTCGCCCGGCCGCCTCGAGGTCGTGCGCAGCGCCCCGGCGGTCATCCTCGACGCCGCGCACAACCCGGCGGGCATGGAGGCCATGGTCAAGGCCGTCGAAGAGGAGTTCAACTTCCGCAAGCTCGTGGGCGTCGTCGGCATGCTCGCGGACAAGGAGACCGACCACATGCTCGAACTCCTCGAACCGCTGCTCGACGAGATCGTCATCACCAAGTCCTCTTCGGACCGGGCGATGCCCGCGGCGACCCTCGCGAAGATCGCCAAGGAGGTCTTCGGCGAGGAGCGCGTCACCGTCCTCCCGCACCTGACCGACGCGCTCGCGCGCGGCATCGAGCTCGCCGAGGAGGCCGACGACCTGTACGAGTCCGGCGGCGGCGTCCTCGTCACCGGCTCGGTCTTCACCGTCGCCGACGCCCGCAAGCTCCTGGTGGGCCGCCGTGGCTGAGCAGGCCGAGCACGACCACCCCGAGCACGGCGAAGAGGCCGAGGCCCCCTGGACCGAACCGCGGGACGACCGCTCCGGCCTGAAGGACCCCGCCCGCGCGGCCCGCAGCCTCGCGGCGATGGCGCTCAGCTTCGAGGCGCTGGCGCTGCTGCTGGCGATCGTCCCGATGCGGATGATCCTGGACGACAGCACGTTCGCGATCGTCGCGATCCTCGTCCTGGTGCTCGCGTGCGTGGTCCTGGCGGGCATGGCGAAGCGCCCGTGGGTGTGGCAGGCCGGCGCGGTGCTGCAGGTCGCGGTGATCGCGTGCTGGCCGATCCACTGGGCGCTCGGCGTGGCCGGGATCGTCTTCGGGCTCGTGTGGGCCTACTGCTGGTATGTCAAGATCGCCCTGGGGAAGCCGCCGAAACGATGACCGTCGAACTCGAGACCGACCGACTCCGGTTGCGCCCTTTGACGACCGGCGACACCGCCGAGCTCGCGGCGATCAACGCCGACCCGGAGGTCATGCGCTACATCGGCGACGGCGGAGCCCGCGACCTCGCGCAGACCGAAGCGCTGGTGGCGAAGGCGGCCGCGCACTGGGACGCGCACGGCTGGGGCACGTTCGCGGTGCGCGAGCGGGACACCGGCGATCTGGTGGGCCTGGGCATCCTCGCGACGCCGTCGTTCCTGCCGGAGATCCTGCCCGCCACCGAGGTCGGCTGGCGCATCGGCCGCGACCGGTGGGGCCGCGGCTACGCGCCCGAGGCCGCGCGGGCCGTCGTCGGCTTCGCGTTCGGCGAACTCGGACTCGACCGCGTCGTCTCCTGCATCCACACCGAGAACGCCGCCTCGGTCCGCGTCGCCGAGAAGCTGGGCATGGTCCTCGAACGCGAGACCGTAGTCCCGGACTTCGAAGTCCCCTGCAGCGTCTACGAACGCAGGGCGCCGCTCTAGCAGCTCGAGCCGCCGCCGTCGCCACCGCCACCGCCGGAGTCGCCTCCGAAGAATCCGCCGCCGCCCGAGTTGTCGCTGTAGCTGGGGCTGCAGTCGTTGCCGGCGTTGGTACCGCTGCTGTCGGAGCCGCCGGTCCAGCTGTAGTGATGTGCGCCGCCGTAGCTGCCGCCGCCGTAGTCGCCGTGGCTGCGGTGCGCGCGCTTCACGGATCCGAAGACCGCTGCAATGAGGGCGGCGACCGCAGCGGTGATGAGAATGAAGACGAGGATGATGACGATGGCGCCCATCGGGACTCCTCCGGAGTAGAGCTTCGGAGCCTCAGCGTACTGGCGCCGCGCCAGCGGCGGGGTCCGTGCGGTCGCCGCCCTGCTCGCCGCCGTGCGCGGTCCAGCCGCTCGGGATCGGCTCGCCGCCGGGCTCGCGGTCGGCGTCGGGCCGGACGGCGACGCGACGCCGTTCGCGGACGCCCGTGACGACGGCCGCGGCGCAGACGGCACCGATGATCACGCCCGCGAGGATCAGTTCGACCATCTCGACTCCTTGCGCCTGAAGGGTACCGGTACGCCCGGTTTGCCGACCCTAGTCATAGGACGCTCGAAGGCGCTGCAGCGGACGCTCAGAGTCTGTCGGGTAAGCGACAAATCGCGTTCTGCGAGGCTATTCGCGTCACATGGGCGTGCGATAGTGGACCTGTCCGATTCGGCCCTTGCGAGCGCTCGGCGGTGATCCCCTGTGAAGATGCAGCCTCGGCAACAGCTCCTCGACATCTGGCGCGCTCAGGTGGCCTACAGCTGGCGGCTGCCCGAGGACGGCGGCAAGCGCAAGACCTGGCACTGGGGCGGCCGCAACCAGTCCGACGCCGTGGGCGACGCCCAGCAGCTGCTGTGCCTGCTCTTCCCCGCCCAGGAGCTCGCCGAGCTCAACTACGCCGACCCCGACGCGACCAGCGACGCCGTCCTCGGGGCCCTCGCCGGGCTCGGCGACGCCGTCGAGATCCCGATCCGGATCATGCGCCTGGTCCAGGAGTACATGGAGAAGCACGTCGACGCCGAGGGCGTCCCGGTGTACTCCGGCGGCTCCAACATGCACCGCAAGGACCGCACCCAGAAGGCCAACCCCGAGCAGCGCGCCATCGACGTCACGGAGGGCTTCGCGCTCGCGATCCCGCTGTGCCTGACCTCCCTCGCCTTCCTCGCCGACTTCCAGCCCACGGTGGACCGCATGGGCCGCGGCGACCTCGGCCGCGAACTCGAGCGGGTGCAGGAGGCCATCCACCGGCGCCTCCTCGGCGCGATCACCGGCCTGCTGCGCTCCTTCGCGGTGTCCACCTTCGACGCCGACGACGACTTCGGCAGGCAACTCCTCGCCCTCATCAACGTCGACGGCCAGGCCGACCGCAAGATCGTGCGCCGCTTCCGCGAGAGCGCCGACGACATCATCGCCACCCTGCGCACCATCACCGTCGGCTCCGGCGGCACGGCGGGCGTCGAAGCGCCCACGAAGCTCTTCGAGATCGGGTGGTCCTGGTCGGTCGTGGAGAAGGCCCCCGACATCCCCGACGTCTCCGACACCTCGACCCAGCGCGTCGGCCGCGCCGAGGACGTCCCGTACCTCTACTTCACCGTGGTCGCCCTCGAAGCCATCCAGGCCCTGTTCTCGCCCAAGGTCATGCGCCGCAACCTCCTCACCCAGGAGGAGCAGCGCCTCGCCCAGTCGCTGCAGCTGCGCATGGACGTCACCCGCCGCTACTGGGCCATGGTCGCCTCCTTCGGCGGCGGCTCGAAGTGGCCCCTCGAAGACGTCCCCTGGCGCACCACCGACGGCCTCGAGTACGACTACTACTCGCTGCTGGTGTGCGCGGTCGCCACCGACACCTTCGGGGCCTCCCGCGGCGGCGACGACGACCTCATCCGCCTCGGCGACGTCCTCATCGAACTCGGCAACCGAGGCCGCATCACCCGCCGCGCCCTCCGGGAGGACCGCGCCGTCGAGATGCACTACCCCGGCGTGAAGGCCGAGCTCGTCGGCATCGAGAAGCTCGAGGGCCCGGCCATGGTCTGGAACATGGTCGACTTCGCGCCCCTGCTGCTCAAGCGCCTCTACCACGCCGCGAGCCTGCTCGTGACGATCGAGGCCCGCGCCCAGCTGCTCGAAGTCGCCGACCTCGTGTGGGACCACCTGGCGCGCAGGCGCATCCGCGAAGGCGCGGCCGCCCGCCTGTGGGACCAGCCGAAGCAGGTCTACGACGAGCTCGGCAACTGGTTCGAGGACCCCTCCTGGCACTTCACCATCCGCGTCGTCGAGGCCATGGTGCTCGCGGCCCAGTTCGCGACCTCCGAGCCCGCCCGCTCGCGCGGCCTGGAGGACCTCGCGCACGAACTCCTCGTCGAGGCCGAGCACGTCTACGACCAGGAGCTGCTGCGCGGCTCGGGCACCGCGGGACCCGCACTGGCACAGGAGATCCGCTCGGTCGGCCTGACCATCCGCCACGCCAAGGACGTGGTCGACGAGCGCCCCGGCACCGCGTTCGCGCTCGGCGTCAAGGCCCTCATCGACCTCGACCGGCTCATCGCCGCCGGGCGCGACGCCGAGACCGGAGTGTGACGATGCTGCTCTTCGCGACCTCGGACAAGGGCGGCACCGGACGCTCGGTCTCCTCCTCCAACCTGGCATACCGCCGCGCCCTCCAAGGCGCCAACGTGTGCTATGTGGACTTCGATTTCGGCTCGCCGACCGCGGGCGCGATCTTCGCCATCGACGACCTCGAGCACGGCACCCCCGGCGCCGGCATCCACGAGTACCTCCAGGACCTCGCCTCCGAGCCCGAGCGCCACTCCGTATGGGCCACCAGCGACCGCGCCGAGCTCCGGGCCCGGCCCGACGGCGCGGGCGAACTCGTCCTCTGCCCCGGCGACGCCGACGGCTCCGAGTTCCCCGGCGACGAGACCACGATCGACCGCTGCGTCAACCTCCTCCAAGAGCTCTCGCGCGAATTCGACCTCGTCATCGTCGACCTCTCCGCGGGCCGCTCCCACGCCACCGAGATGGTCATGGCCGCCACCGCCCGCCCCGAGCTCGCCAACCTCCCCTGGCGCTGGATCGTCTACCACCGCTGGACCAAGCAGCACGTGATCGCCGCCCACTCCCTCGTCTACGGCGAACGCGGCCTCGTCGAGACCGGCAAGGCCCTCGGCGAGGACTACCAGCGCAAGCTCCTCGCCTCGATCCGCTACGTGCGCACCGCCGTCGTCGACCCCGACGGCGCCGACCTCTCCGGCCTCAAACCCACCCAGGTGCGCTGGCTGCGCAAGATCGACGCCGACCTCCACCAGATGGCCGCCCGCCTCAAGCTGGGCCGCATGAACCTGCTCGGGTCGGTCCCGCTCGACCCGGTCCTGCAGTGGCGCGAGCAGATCATCACCGACGCCGACACCGTCACGCTCGACATCGCCAACCAGGAGACCGTCAGGGCCTTCGCCGAGCTAGCCGTGCGCTCCGCCGAGGAGCTGTTCGTGCCCGGACTCGAGGCCATCGCCCGCGGCATCGATCGAGTGGTCCCATGACGTACGAAGAGACCAGCGCGAAGCAGCGGACCGAGCGGTTCGGCATGTCGCACCTGTCGATCGAGGTCGGCCACCTCTACGCCGACGACCTCGCCCGGCCCGACACGCTCAAGGCCGAGATGGCCTCGGCCGCCGCCTGGGTCCACGGCACCACCGAGGCCCTGTCGAAGCGGCTCGGCGGGCGCCGCCCGCGCGTGAGCACCTGCTACCTCGTCGACGACTACAGCCAGCAGGGCATGCCCCCGCCCGAGGAGCTCATCGCCGTCATCACCGAGGCCGCCGCCGACGCGGGGCTGCGCATCGACTACCTCGCCCGCGAATCCGCGTGCGCCACCATGGGCCCGCTCGAGCTCGCCGGGCTCGTGGCCGACCGGATCGTGTTCGAGCCGCCGCCGGGCGCGAACGGCTCCCGGCCGAGCGTGGCCCGCTCGGGCTGGCTGTGCAACGGCGTGCCGAGCCCGAAGCCGAAGGGCGTCGCGATGGTCGGCCCGGGGGAGTGGAAGCCGCCGAGCCAGAACGCGAAACGCGACCACTCGGTGTTCCTCGACGTCGAGCTGTGGAGCGACAGCGAGGAGGGCCGGCGCTGGTCCTGCCCGATGCTCGCCGCGGTCTGGCAGCTGCTGCGCCTGGGCGTGCTGCGCAACCAGGGCCGCCGCATCGGCGTGCCCGAGGCGGTCGAGGCGGTCGTCCCCGACGAGCACGGCCACGACCCGGACCGGCCCGCGCGGGCGCGCTTCCCCGAGACGTGGGAGGCGATGCCGCCGATCCTGCAGCTCGAGCCGGTGGCGTTCCCGTTCCCCGCCTACCGGACCGTCTCGATCCTCTCGGTGAACTACATCGAGGTCGAGCACGCGGTGCGGGTCATCTGCGGTTCGGTGCGGCCCGAGGCGAGCGCGGTCGAGATCATCCGCAAGTCCGCGGAGCGGGAAGGCATGGTCCTCCCCGAGGAGATCACCGACCGCCTCTCCTACATCTTCCAAGGGCCGCTGTAGGTCTCAGCGGCGGTACGCGCCTCCGGAGCCGCCCCGCTGCCGCTGCTCCATGAGGTCGAGGATCTGCGCGGCGAGATCGGCCGCGCCGTAGTCGATCTGCGAGCGCACGCGCTCGGTCATCGTCGTCCACTGCCGCGTCAGGCCGGGCCGCCGTTCCAGTGCGTCCCAGACGAACTCGAGTTCCGGGGCGGTGCGGGCGCCCGCCGACCACAGGTGCAGGAGGTGGTCGACGACGGGCCGGAGCGTGCGCAGCGTGTGCCGCGAGTCCTCGCCGATCTTCGCGAGCGCGACCCGCGCGGCGACGGCGGTGAGCAGCCAGTCGTGGACGGCCAGGTCCTCAGCCGCGGCCGCCACCTGCTCGGGGTCGACCGGGCCGGTGACGATGCGCAGCCGCCGCCTGTCGTTGCCCGCCAGCCGGAACGCCACCGTCTCGCCTTTCGACGGGTCGGTGATCGCGGCCCAGCGCAGCCGGGTGGACCCGGTCTTGATCGGGGGTCGCTGGTCGAACATGGGCCGGGCGAGCACGTCGTGGATCGAGTGCCGGGCGACCGCGGCGGTGTCGAGGAGCTTGCCGCGGTCGGCGCGCTGCT
Organism: Glycomyces sp. NPDC049804; assembly: GCF_040674615.1. Taxonomy (NCBI): domain Bacteria; kingdom Bacillati; phylum Actinomycetota; class Actinomycetes; order Glycomycetales; family Glycomycetaceae; genus Glycomyces; species Glycomyces sp. NPDC049804. The sequence continues at coordinate 388,624 of NZ_JBFAMQ010000002.1, read as the reverse complement.
CGGCGATGAGGTACCCCTCGGCGAGGCGGTGCGCGTCGAACCTCCCGATGGTCTCGAGCGTGCCGGGCTTCGACAGGTAGTACGACCAGGGCATGCGGCGCGGGTGCTGCGAGAGCGACACGGACGCCCACGCCGACCCTTGGAGGAGCTGCCCGCCGGTGAGGACCGCCCGCGAGGCGACGGAGCCGACGGCGCGGAGCGAGCCGTTGCGGTCGTCCGCTTCGCCCTGGTGGCTGTCGGGCTTGGGGCCCAGCGGGAACCGGCAGTCGACGCCGTGCAGGAGCACCGGCGAGGCGGTGTGCGGGACGGGGCGCGCCCATTGGACGACGCTCTCGCCGACCGCGAGCGAGAGGGCCGCGCGGGCCTCCTCGGGCGTGAGCGGGCGCGAGTGCGGCAGCAGGGCGGTGTGGATCTCGCCGACGACGAGCATGGGCGTTCGCTCCGTTCGCATTGTGGCGGAAGGCTCTCGCTAGTCGCGCTCCCGGTGCTCGGTGATGGCCAGGCCGTGGCCGTCCGGGTCGCGGAAGGCCGCGGCCCGCATCTGGTAGTTCTGGCCCAGCAGCGCGGTGCGCGGCAGGTGCAGGAACTCGACGCCGGCCTCGTTCATCTCCGCGAATGTGGCGTCGATGTCGCGGACCTCGAAGGTCAGGTGCATGACCCCGGTCTCGCCGGGTGGCGCGTCGGGCCGCTCCCACAGGAGGATCTTGCCGAACCCGGCGTCGAGGACGGCGGCCTCGTCGGTGCGGTCGGCGATGTGGAGTCCCAAAGCGTCCGTGTAGAACTCGACGGAGCGCTGCAGGTCGGCGACGACGAGCGTGGCGGCCACGTCGGTGACGTCGGTGCCGTCGACGCGCTGCTCGGAGAGGAGCAGGCCGGCCAGGTCCTGGGCGAGGCTGCTGCCCTCCTCCGAGGTGCGCTGGCGCGGCGGGGTCGGGGCCTTGAGCTTCGTGACGGCTTCGGCGATCGGCCCCTTGGGCGGGGTCGGTTCGGGCGCGGGCGGCGCGGCGGCGGTCGCGGTGCCGCCGTTCCCGGTGCCGCCCTTGGGGTCGCCGCCGATCTGGTCGCTGGGGAGCGTGAACGCCCCGGCGGGCGCGCTGCTCGGCGGCGGGCCCGGCAGCGGCGCGGATTCGACGAGCGGCGCGGCAGGCGGCTCGTCCTCCTCCTCGATGAGTTCGGCGTCGACGGGTTCGGTGATGAGCGTCCGCCCGGGTGCGGCCGCGATAACCGTGTCTGATTGGGGCTCAACGGGTTCGACGATGACGACGGCGGGCGGCGGCTCGGGGGCGCGCACCGGCTCGGGCTGCGGCGCCGGCACCTTCAGCGCCTCCTCCACCGGCGCGGTCGCGGTCGCCGTGGGCGCGGTCTCGGGGCGCGACGGCTCGAACAGGTCGTCCAGTGAGCCGGGCGCCTGCTCCTTGACCGCGGCGGGGCGCGGCGGGTCGTCTTCGACGATGAGGTCCTCGAGTCGGTGCTGCCCGATGTGCGGCGGGACCGGGACCGGTTGCGGGAAGCGCCGCGCCGAGTGCTCGACGGTGACGAACGCGATGCAGCCCGCGAAGCAGGCGAACGCGAACACGGCGATGACCATGCTCTGCGCCCCGACCGCCATGGAGGCCAGGAAGAGCGAGACGACCAGTAAAGTGATCGCGCCGACCGCGTGGGAGGTGCGCCACCGCATCCGCCTGTCGCCGTTGAGGGTCGTGCCGATCGCCTCGCCCCCGGCCGAGTGGTGCTGGCGGGCGTGGAGGTCCTTCAAGGCGTGCTGGTTGATCGCCCACCAGCGCGCTTCGCGGGAGCGGCGCTGCTGGTCGAGCAGGAGCCGCTGCTGCCGGAGCTGCTCGGCGGTCATGCCCCGGGCGGTCGGCTGGCGCCCGGTGCGGGGCATGGCCTTGCCGGGTGCGGCCTTGCGGGCGCCAGGCTGCGCGCCCTTCTTCGGGACGGCGCCCTTGGCGCCGCTCTTCGCGCCGCCGCGCGCGGCCCCGCCTTTCGCGCCGCCCCTGCTGGGCGACTTGGAAGGCCGCGGGGCCGGCCTCGGGGGTTGGCTTCCGCCACGCGCCATCGGGGACACCTCATCCACAACTGGGAGAACCGGGTTGCAACGTGAATCGTACGTGGGTGAGGCAACGGACACAACATCCCTTACGATGACAGCCAGCATCCGACCGAGACTTTCGAGGAGTCCTCCCGTGGCCGAACAGCGCACGCTCGTCCTGATCAAACCCGACGCCGTCCGGCGCGGGCTCATCGGCGAGGTCCTGTCCCGCCTGGAGCGCAAGGGGCTGCGCGTCGAGGAGCTGCGGCTGCGCACGATGGACGCGGCCCTCTCGGACGCGCACTACGCCGAGCACGTGGGCCGCGAGTACTACGACGGGCTGAAGACGTTCATGACCTCGGGGCCGCTGGTGTCCCTGGTCGTCTCGGGAGACGAGGCGATCCCGGTGGTGCGGAAGCTGGCGGGCGCGACCGACGGGCGCAAGGCCGAGCCGGGCACGATCCGCGGCGACTTCTCCGTGTCGAACCAGCAGAACCTCATCCACGCCTCGGACTCGGAGGCGTCCGCGAAGCGCGAGATCGACCTCTGGTTCGCCTCTTAGGACCGCACCGCTGGCAGCTGCGAATCTACGGCTCGCAAGCTTCGCCGAGGCCGCTGGCAGCGGCGCGGAGTCTCTCACGGGATCAACTGCGGCCCACCAGGTTCGGCGGCGACGTGGGCCGGATGAGCGCGGCCAGGTCCTCGGGCGTGTCGACGTCGAGCGGGTCGCCCGGGCACGGGACCTCCCGCACGAGCCGCGGGTGCGCGGCGAGGAAGTCGCGCGCGCCCCGGTCGCCCGAGGCGCCGGCGGCGATCGCGTCAAGGTGCTCGCGCGCGAAGTACATCGGGTGCCCGCGCCGGCCTTCATAAGTGGCGACGGCGACCGAGGCGCCCTCTTCGGCGGCGGCGATGACGAGCCGGACCGCTTCGGGGACGATGCGCGGCTGGTCGACGAGGGTCACGACGACCCCGTCGTACCGCTCCGGGACCGCCGCGAGCCCCGCTTTCAAGGACGTCGCGAGCCCCTGCCCCCACCGCCGGTTCAGCACCGGCGTGAACGCCTCGGTGGCGGCGGCGAGCGCCTGCTCGGCCCCGGCGCCGAGCACGGCGAGGACCTGCCGGCACCCGCCGGCGTGCAGGGTCGCGACCGCCCGGTCGAGCAGGCTGCGGCCGTCGAACTCGGCCAGGGCCTTCGGTCCGCCGAAGCGCCGTCCGGCGCCCGCGGCGAGCACCAGCCCCGCAGTGTTCTTCATGTGTTCCCCCCTTCCACGGCCCCGGGTCGGGGCCGCGTTCACTCCAGGCTCACCGCGAGGGCGAGGTCCATCCGGTCGAGAGGGTTGCGCAGGTCGCGGCCGGTGAGCTCTTCGACGCGGCGCATGCGGTACCGGACGGTGTTGACGTGCAGGTGCAGGCTCGCGGCGCACTGGCGCCAGGAGCCGTCGCATTCGAGGAACCGCCGGAGGGTCGGCAGCAGGTCGGAGCGGTGCCGGGCGTCGTATTCGAGGAGCGGGTCGAGGACGCGGGTGCGGAAGGCCCGGCTGACGTCGGCCGGGACGGCGGCCAGGAGCATCCGGTGCGACACGAGGTGGTCGGGTTCGGCGACGTCGACGCCGCCGGGGCGCGGCTGCGCGAGCGCCGCCGTGTGCCGGGCCTGCTCGAGCGCCCCGCACAGGCCCGCGGGGGAGCGCACCGGGTCGGCGACGCCGACGCTGACCGCGCCGCCCCCGCCCAGCCCGGACAGGACCTTCGCGCACTGCCGGGACCACTCCAGGAGCCGCGGCCGCTCCTCGGCCGAGCCGGCCTCGCCCGCGAGCACCGCGACCGTCTCGTCCCCGAAGCTCGCCCAGGCCGCGACGGGCGCCTCCAGCGAGTCGCCCGCCTGGACCGCGACCGCTTCGGCGACCACGACCTCCCGCAGCGCCGCCGGTTCGCCCACGGCCGCGATCACGGTGACGCTCCCGCCCGAAGGGAGGCCCGCCGAGCGCATCAGGTGCTCGTCGACGCGGCCCTCGCGCAGGGCGGTGACGAGCTCGACGTGCGGCGCGGGCCGCACGGCCGGGTCGTCGAGTTCGAGCATGAGCAGGGCCGCGAGCTGCTCGGCCACGAGCCGCCGCTCCGGCGCCCACCGCGTGTGGTCGTCGTCGATCACCAGGAACCGGCCCGTGTGGAGGGTCGAGCCGATCCCGAACACCGAATAGGCCCGGTGCCGGTCGAGCGTCACCTTCTGCGGCAGCCGCTCCGAGGCGTGCGCCCGCGCGACCACCGCGGCCCGGTCCGTCTCACCGAGTTCGAGCCCGCCGCGCAGCGCCCGGCCCGTCGGCGACAGCACCATGCACTCCATGCCCAGCTCAGCGCGGATCAGCTCCAGGATCTGCCCGATCCCGTCGGCCGCGATCAACCGGCGGTGCCGGTCCAGCAGCGACGCCAGGTCGCCCGAGCGGCCCGCCGAGAGCCGCTGCACGATCCGCTCGGTGATCTCCGCGAACGCCACCGCCGCGTCCACCGCGAACAGCGGCAGGTCGTGCCGCGCGCACGCGTCCACCAGATCCGCCGGCACCGAGGGGAACTCCGGGTGGTCGCCCGCGCCGAGCGCCGTCACCCCCGCCGCGATCAGGTTGCGCACGTACGCATCCGAATCGGCCTCGGCCCGGCGCCACATCAGGCCGGTGAGCACCAGCTCGCCGCCCGAGAGGTACCGGCGCGGGTCGTGCATGTCGGTGGGCACCACCCACCGGATCTCCCGGTCGAGGTGGTGGCGGCCCGAGACCAGGGTCAAACCCAGCTCGGGCATCTGCAGCAGTGAACGGAGTCGCATGGTGGCCCCCAGGGGTCCGGCCTTCGCAGGCGCGTCGGGACGCGGTAGGCCACTCCACCATAGCGCCGCCCACCAGGCGCCTTTGGACGATCCTCCAGCATTTAACGGCCGGGAAACCAAGCTTTCATAGCCGAACACAGTGCCCCCGGCCCCGGCTTTCCGCTTCACTTACCCCACACGGCCCGTTCGTGCGACGGTGAGGGCGACCCGCCGTCTACAGGGAAGGGAGCGCGAGACGCCGATGTGGACTCTCGGAGCGTTCAACACCGCCGGCACCGGCGACGCGGTCGCCGCGCTCACCGCGTGCTGCGCCTCCCGCGCCTGGGCCGCGAAGCTCGCCTCCGGCCGCCCCTACGCCACGTTCGCGGCCCTGCGCGCCGCCGCCCTCGCGGGCTTCGACGAACTCGACGACGCCGAACTCGCCGTCGCCCACGCCGCCCACGCCCCCATCGGCCGGCCCAAACCCGCCGGCGAGGACCAGTGGTCGCGCGGCGAGCAGTCCCGCGCGCTGGCCGCCGACGAGGCGGTCAGGGCCCGACTCGCCGAGGCGAACGCCGCCTACGAGCGGCGGTTCGGGCAGGTCTTCCTCATCTGCGCCACCGGCCTCACCGGCGAGCAGATCCTCGCCGAGGCCAAGCGCCGCTTGGGCAACGACAACGCGACCGAGCACCGCGAAGCCACCGCCGAACTGCGCCGGATCGTCGACCTCCGCCTCGCCAAGCTCTTCAAGGAGGCGCGGCCGTGAACGGCGCGAGCACGATCTCCACGCACGTCCTCGACGCCGTCGCGGGACGCCCCGCCGAAGGCGTCCCCGTCACGCTCTTCCGGCCGGACGGCGACGGCCTCACCGCGATCGCCTCCGACACCACCGACGCGGACGGCCGCGTCACCGGCTGGGCCACCGCGCCCGGCCCCCACCTCATCCGCTTCGACACCGGCGCCTGGTTCGCCGCCCGCGGGGTCGACACGTTCTACCCGGAGGTCGCCGTCGCGTTCACCGCCGCCGCGGGCCACAGCCATGTGCCGCTGCTGCTCAGCCCCTTCGCCTACTCCACGTACCGGGGGAGCTAGCCATGCCGTTCACTTTGGGCCCCAACAACTACGGCAAGTCCGGGATCCGGCTGGTCCGCGTCGGGCGCGAATCCTCCCGCCACGACCTGCGCGACCTCACCGTGCACACCGCCCTCTCGGGCGACCTCGACGCCACCCACTACCGCGGCGACAACACCGGCGTCCTCCCCACCGACACCCAGAAGAACACCGTGTACGCCTTCGCGCGCGACGGCGTGGACGCCATCGAGACCTTCGCCGAACGCCTCGCCCGCCACTTCGTCGACGCCGCCCCCGCCATCGCGCACGCCCGCGTCCGGATCGAGCAGCACCACTGGACCCGCATCGGCGACCACTCCTTCACCCGCGGCGAAGGCGGCGAACGGCGCACCGCCGAAGTCGCGTACGACGGCAACGCCGCCGCCACCACCGCCGGTGTCAGCGACCTGCTCCTGCTCAACACCACCGACTCCGAGTTCAGCGGCTTCCTCGTCGACGAGTACACGACCCTCCCCGAGACCGACGACCGCATCCTCGCCACCGCCGTCACCGCCGCCTGGGACTACCAGCCCGAAGACCCCGGCGACGCGCGCCACGACAGCGCCTTCTACGACCATGCCTTCACACGGGCCAGGGGCGCCCTCCTCGCCGCGTTCGCGGACACCCACTCGCTCTCGCTGCAACAGACCCTCTACGCCGTCGGCGAGCGCATACTGAAGGCGATCCCCGAGGTCGGGGAAGTGCGGCTGTCCATGCCGAACCGGCACCACTACCTGTACGACCTCGACCGGTTCGGACTCGACAACCCCGGCGTGGTCTTCCAGGCCGGGGACCTGCCGTACGGGCTCATCGAAGGCACCGTCCGCAGGGAGGAGGCATGAGCGAGACCACCGCCCCCTTCCACATCCCCGCCGACCTCGCCGAGGCGCTGCGGCTCCTCGCCGCGCACCCCGAGGCCGTCCCCGTCGCGGGCGGCACCGACCTCATGGTCGCCGTCAACTACCGGCTCACCCGGCCCGCCGCGATGCTCGACCTCACCCGCCTCGCCGAACTGCGCGAATGGACCGACGAAGGCGACGCGATCCGCATCGGCTCGGGCGTCCCGTACGCCCGGATCACCGCCGAGCTCGCCACCGTCCTGCCCGGCCTCGCCGCCGCCGCCCGCACCGTCGGCTCCCCGCAGATCCGCAACCGCGGCACCCTCGGCGGCAACCTCGCCACGGCCTCCCCGGCCGGCGACGGCCACCCGCCGCTCCTCGCCACCGGCGCCGACATCGAGATCGCCTCGACCCGCGGCACCCGCACCGTCCCCGTGGCGGCGTTCTTCACCGGCCCCAAACGCAGCGTCCTCCGACCCGGCGAACTCATCACCGCAGTGACGGTGCCGAAAGCCGCCGGGCCGCAGCAGTTCCTCAAAGTGGGCACGCGCAACGCCATGGTCATCGCCGTCTGCTCGCTCGCGGTCGCCCTCGACCTCGACGAACGCCGCCTCGGCACCGGCATCGGCTCAGCCGGCCCCACCCCGCTCACCGCGCCCGACGCGAACCTGATCGAACTCCCTTGGGGGCGAACCGGATTGTTCAACGACGCCCTGGCCGAGGAGTTCGGCCGCCGGGTCGCGGCCGCCTCGCGACCGATCGACGACGTGCGCGGCACCGCCGCGTACCGGCGGCACGCCCTGGCGGTGTGCGCCGCGCGGGCGCTGCGCCGGGTCTGGACCGCCGCGCACGGAGGGAGCGGACGATGAGAGTGGAGATGCGCGTCGACGGCGAGGCCGCGGCGGCCGAGATCGACCGGCCCGGGGAGAGCCTCCTCGCCACCCTGCGGGACCGGCTCGGCCTCTACGGCACCAAGAACGCCTGCGAACAGGGCGAATGCGGCTCCTGCACGGTCCTCCTCGACGGCGACCCCGTCTGCGCCTGCCTCGTCGCCACCGCGCAATGCGAAGGGCGCGAGATCAAGACGGTGGTCGGGGCCGTGCCCCGGCCCGTGCGCGACGCGTTCATCGCCTGCGGCGCCGTGCAATGCGGGTTCTGCACCCCCGGCCTCCTCGTATCCGTGGCCGACCTGCTCACCCGCGAGGCCGACCCGAGCGACCTCCAGATCCGCGAGGCGCTCGCCGGGAACCTGTGCCGGTGCACCGGCTACGAGAAGATCATCGACGCCGTGCACGCCGCCGCCGAATCCATGGCGGTACCCGACGAGGCGCCCGCCCGCGCCCACCTCCGCCACGACGAGTGGATCCGACTCGCCGGCATCCCCCGCACCGCGACCGACTCCAGGGAGGACGCGCCATGAGCACCCTCGTCATCGAGCACGCCGCGATCGCCGCGGTCGACGCCGCCGGGACCGAACACCGGCACGGCCACATCGTCGCCGAGAACGGCGTCATCACCGCCGTCGGCGCGGGCCCGGCCCCGCGCGTCGAAGGCGCCCAGGTGATCGACGGCGCCGGCTGCCTCGCCACGCCCGGCCTCGTCAACACCCACCACCACCTCTACCAGTGGGCCACCCGCGGATACGCCACCGACCACACCCTCTTCGAATGGCTCGTCGACCTCTACCCCGTGTGGGCCCGGATCGGCCCCGCGCACGTCGCCTCCGCCAACACCGCCGGCCTCGCCTGGCTCGCCCTCTCCGGCTGCACCACCGCCGCCGACCACCACTACATCTACCCGAACGGCCACGCCGCCGACCTCGTCGAAGCCCAGATCGAAGCCGCCCGGCGCATCGGCCTGCGCCTCCACCTCGCCCGCGGCTCCATGGACCGCGGCGTCAGCGACGGCGGCCTCCCGCCCGACCACCTCGTCGAAGACATCGACGCCGCCCTCGCCGCCACCGCCGAAGCCGTCGACCGCCACCACGACCCCGCCCCCGGCTCGACACTCCGCATCGCCGTCGCCCCCTGCTCCCCGTTCTCCGTCTCCACCGACCTCCTGCGCGAATCCGCCGCACTCGCCCGCGACAAGCGCGTCCGCCTCCACACCCACCTGTGCGAGACCCTCGACGAAGCCGAGTTCTGCGCCCGAGTCCACGGCTGCGACCCCGTCGAGTACATGGACAAGGTCGGCTGGATCGAGGCCGACGCCTGGCTCGCCCACGCCGTCCACCTCTCACCCGGCGCCCAGCGCCGCCTCGGCGCCGCCGGCACCGGCGTCGCCCACTGCCCCTCCTCCAACGCCCGCTTGGGCACCGGCCTCGCCGACGTCCCCGCCATGCTCGACGCCGGCATCCCCGTCGGCCTCGGCGTCGACGGCGCCGCCAGCCAAGAGGCCGGGCACCTCGGCGAAGAACTGCGCCAAGCCGTCTACACCGCCAGGCAGCTCAAAGGCCCCCACGCCATGGACGCCCGCACCGCCCTGCGCCTCGGCACCATCGGCGGCGCCCGCGTCCTCGGCCGCGACGCCGAGATCGGCTCCCTCGAGACCGGCAAGCAGGCCGACATCGCCCTCTGGGACCTCACCGGCCTCGGCCACGCCGGCATCGCCGACCCCGTCGCCGCCCTCGTCCTCGGCCCGCCCGCGCCCCTGCGGCTCCTCACCGTCGCCGGCCGCCCCGTCGTCGAACGCGGCGAACTCCGCACCGCCGACACGACCGAACTCGCCCGCGACCTCGCCGCCGCCAGCGCAAACCTCCGGGAGGCCCGCGATGCCTGAACCCGCGAACACCCACGCCCCCGCACCGGCTGCGGCAACGACTCCGACCCCGCCGACAAGGGCAGCCGGCGGGGTCGGGACCCCACGCCCCGGAGGCGTCGGGTCCAGCCCCACCCGCCCCGACGCCGAAGCGAAGGCCAACGGCGCCTTCGACTACGCCTCCGACCTCGAATTCCCCGGCATGCTCTGGGGCCACACCCTCCGCAGCCCCCACCCCCGCGCCCGCATCCGCGCCGTCGACCCGGCCGCCGCCCTCGCGATGCCCGGCGTCGCCGCCGTCCTCACCGCCGCCGACGTCCCCGGGAAACGCCACTACGGGCTCATCGAGGCCGACCAGCCCGTGCTCGCCCTCGACGAGGTCAACTACCAGGGCGAACCGGTCGCGATCATCGCCGCCGACACCCTCGACCTCGCCCGCCTCGCCGCCGCGGCCGTCACCGTCGACTACGAGGTCCTCGAACCCCGCTGCGACCCCGAGGCCGCCGTCGAAGCGGGCGACTACTTCCGGTACCAGCCGGTGCGCCTCGGCGACCCCGACGCGCAGGAACCCGCCGCCGTCGTCACCCGCGAATACGTCGTCGGCATGCAGGACCAGGCCCCGCTCGGCCCCGAATCCGGGATCGCCGTGCCCGCCCTCGACGGCGGCGTCGAACTGTACGTCGCGACCCAATGGGTCCACGCCGACCTCGAGCAGCTCGCGCCCTGCCTCGGCATCGAACCCGACCGCATCCACATGGCGATCGCCGGCATCGGCGGCGCGTTCGGCGCCCGCGAAGACCTCTCCGTGCAAGTGCACATGGCGATGCTCGCACTGGCGACCGGCCGCGCGGTCAAGATGATGTACGACCGCGCCGAGTCCTTCGTCGGCCACGTGCACCGCCACCCGGCGCGGATGCGCTACGAGCACGCCGCCGACGCCGACGGGAAGCTCCTCTACGTGAAGGCCCGCATCGTGCTCGACGGCGGCGCCTACGCCTCGACGACCGAGGCCGTGGTCGGCAACGCCGCGTCACTCGCGGTGGGGCCCTACGAGGTCGAGCACGTGACCGTGGACGCCTGGGGCGCGCGCACGAACAACCCGCCGTGCGGGGCGATGCGCGGGTTCGGCGGCGTCCAGACCTGCTTCGCCTACGAGTCGCAGATGGACGCGCTGGCCGAGGCGCTCGGCCTGGACCCGCTCGAGTTCCGGCGCCGCAACGCGGTCGCCCAGGGCTCCAAGCTCATCACCGGGCAGGTCGTCGACGCGTACGACCCGGGCCGGGCCGACCGCGGGCGGCCGTTCTCGCCGCTCGCCGACATGCTCGGCCGCGTCAAGGACATCCCGGTCCCGCCGGTGCCGGTCGGCCGCGACATCGTCGATCTGCCGGGCGGCACCGGCAACACGACGCACGGCGAGGGCGTGCGGCGCGGCGTCGGCTACGGCGTCGGCCTCAAGAACGTCTGCTACTCCGAAGGGTTCGACGACTACTCGACCGCGCGCGTCCGCCTCGAACTCGTCGACGGCGAGACGGTCGCTTATGTGCACACCGCCGCCGCCGAAGTGGGGCAGGGGCATTGGAGCCTGCAGGCGCAGATCGCCCGCACCGAGCTCGGCGTCGACCGGGTCGAGCTGCTGCCCAACGACACGAAGGCCGGCTCGGCCGGGTCCTCGTCGGCGTCGCGCCAGTCGTACATGACCGGCGGCGCGGTGAAGGCCGCGTGCGAGGCCGTGCGCGAACGCTGGCGGGACCGCGACCTCGCGGACGGCCCGATCGAGGCGACCCGCGTCTTCCGCCACCGCGTCACGAAGCCCATGGACCCCGTCACCGGCCAAGGCGAATCGCATGTCCAGCTCGCCCTCTGCGTCCACCGCGCCACTGTGGACGTCGACGTGGAGCTCGGGCTCGTGAAGGTCGTCGACCTGACGTGCGTGCAGGACGTCGGGAAGATCATGAACCCGGTCGCGCTCGAAGGCCAGATCCACGGCGGCTCCGCGCAGGGCCTCGGCCTCGCGGTCATGGAGGAGATGATCACCCGGGACGGGCGCGTCATGAACGCCTCCTTCACCGACTACCTCATCCCCACGATCCTCGACATGCCGCGCATGCGGCTGCGCATCGTCGAGAACGCCGATCCCGAAGCGCCCTACGGACTCCGCGGGGCGGGCGAGCCGCCCACGCTCTCCTCCACGCCCGCGATCGTCGCCGCGATCCGCGACGCGACCGGCCTACCGCTCACCCAGATCCCGGTCAGGCCCGAGCACCTGACCGCCCACCTCGGGAGGCAGCCATGAGGGACATCGCCGCGACACTCCGCGCCTGGATGCGGGACGGGAAGCCGTTCGCGCTCGCCTCCGTCGTCGGCACGACCGGCTCCTCGCCGCGCCCGCTGGGCACCGCGCTCGCGGTCGACGGCGAGGGGACCGCGGTGGGCGGCGTCTCGGGCGGCTGCGTCGAGGCCGCCGTGTACACGCGCTGCCAGGAGGTCCTCGAGACCGGTGCGGCCGTGACGGACTCGTTCGGATCCACCGAGGAGGAGCGGTTCTTCCTGGGCATCACCTGCGAGGGCTCGATGGACGTGCTCTCGGTCAGGGTCGAACCGGGGGACACCGCGATCGCCGCCGCCCTCGACGCGATCCTGGCGGGCGAGGCGGTCTCGCTCGTGCGCGCCGTGGACGGCCCCGACCTCGGCGCCGCGGTCGCGATCAGCGCCGACGGGTTCACCGGTCCGCTCGAACTCGGCGCGGTCGACCTGCCCGCGACCTCGGGCCGGGTGGGCCGCTTCGCGGTCGAGGTCTACACGCCGCCTCCGGACCTGTTCATCTACGGCGCGGTCGACTTCGCGGCGCCGATCGTGCGGATCGCGCGGAGCGTCGGCTTCCGGGTCACCGTGTGCGACGCGAGGCCGGTGTTCGCCACCGAGATCCGCTTCCCCGATGCCGATGCGCTCGTCGTGGAGTGGCCGCACCGGCACTTCGAGGGCATCGCGGTGGACGCGAGGACGGCGATCGTGGTCCTCACCCATGACGAGAAGTTCGACCTGCCGCTGCTGGAACGCGCGCTCGTCTCCGGCGCCGGGTACATCGGCGCCCTCGGCTCGCGCGCCACCCACCGCGACCGCCTCGACCGGCTCCGCGAAGCCGGTGTCGGCGAGGACGCCCTCGCCCGCCTCCGCGCCCCGATCGGCCTCGACCTCAACGGCCGCACCGCCGAAGAGACCGCTCTGTCGATCGTCGCCGAAATCGTGGCCGTCCGAAACGACGCCCGCGCCGGCTTCCTCAAGGAGGCGAAGGGCCCGATCCACCACTGATCGGGGCGGCTGCACCGCCGAGCGTCGGCGGCGCGGCCACGAACCGAATCGAGGCAACCGCTCGATCGAGCCGAACCGACGGCAAGCGAACTGCGACGGCCCCAGCGAGACCCGGGTCGGCGGCCGCGGCCCGAACCACACCGGCCCCGGAAGCGTCTTCCACGGCTGGACCGCCACCGACACTCACCGCCACTGACACGGCCACCAGCACCGACACCGAAGGAGTCACCGATGGTCCACATGTTCCTCAACGGAGGCGGCATGAAAGGCGGCAACCTCCACCACCTCATCGGCGGCGCGCCCTTCGTCGGCCCGGCCACGACGCTGCCGATCTACCGCCTGCACTCGGTCGGCGACGACCATCCGGCCCTCCAGCTCGCGCCCGAGGGCGAAGGCGCGGCGATCGAAGGCGAGCTCTATGACATCGACCTCGCCGTCCTGCGCACCTCCCTCCTGCCGGCCGAACCGGCCGACCTCGAACTCGGCGTCGTCGGCATGGCCGACGGCGCCGAAGCGCTCGGCATGCGGCTGCGCGACGACTGCGCCGCCCTCCCAGAGCTCATCGACATCACCGCCCACGGCTCCTGGCGCGCCTACCGCGCCACGAAAGCCGAGGCCTGATGCACCAGCCGCGCCAGCGCCCTGCCACCGGCCCCTCGGTCGGCCCCAAGGCCCTGCCTGTGGTCCGCCCGCGCGGCTGCATTGCGTCGCATTGCTTCGGCGGCCGCTGTGCGCCCGCAGAGGTCCGCACCATCGGAAGCGCCTCAGAACCGGGGACGCCGCCCTGCCACAGGAACCCCCCAGTCGGCCGCGAGGCCCTGCCCGAGGCCCGCCCCGCGGCGGCCTTGCGCCGCAGCGGTTCGGCGTCCGCTGCACGCCCGCAGGGGTCCGCACCTTCGGAAGCGCCTCGGGACCTGGCCGCCAGCCGCCGCGCGGCCACAGGAACCCCTCCGCCTGCCGCAAGGCCCTGTCTGACGCCCGCCCGCTCGGCCGCATTGCGCCGCAGCGGTTCGGCACCGGCTCTCGCCCGCAGTGGCCCGCACTGTCGGCAGCGCCTCGGAACCTGGCCTCCGGTCGCCCTCGCGCCGCGGGAACGAATCGGTCGGCCGCAAGGCTTTGCCGCGCCTCGGATCCGAGCCGCCAGCCGCCGTCCCGCCACCGGCCGCTCGGTCGGCCGCAAGGCCCTGTCCGAGGCTCGCCCGCGCGTCGGCGTTGCGCCGCAGCGGTTCGGCGACCGCCTCGCGCCCGCGGCGGCCCGCGTGCCAGCAGCGCCTCAGGCCGGGGTCTACCGGAACTCGGTCGCCGCGCCGGTTTCGCCCGAACCGCGCTTGCCGTGCGAGCACCGCCGCACTTTCCTCCTCTCTTGTAATTGCTCGATCACCTGGAGTCACCATGATGACCGACCCGTACGACATTGCCGCTCCCGTCATCTACGACCTGGTGCTCCGCTCCCGCCGGACCGTGCTTCCCGACGGTGAGCGGCCCGCCGCCGTCGCCGTGGCGGGCGAGCGCATCGCGGTCATCGGCGGCTACGACGAACCGATCCCCGCGCACCGCACCGAGGACCTCGGCGACCTCGTGCTCATGCCCGGACTCGTCGACACCCATGTGCACGTCAACGAACCCGGCCGCACCGAATGGGAGGGGTTCGCCACCGCCACCCGCGCCGCCGCCGCGGGCGGGGTCACCACCATCGTCGACATGCCCCTCAACAGCCTCCCGCCCACCGTCGACACCGCGGCCCTCGCCGCCAAGCGCGCCGCCGCCGAAGACCAGCTCTGGGTCGACACCGGCTTTTGGGGCGGCGCGGTTCCCGGGAACGACCCCGACCGCAAGGCCCTCCACGACGCCGGGGTCTTCGGCTTCAAATGCTTCACGGCCCCTTCAGGAGTCGACGAGTTCCCGCCGCTCGACGCCGCCGGGCTCCACCGCGCCTGCGCCACGGTCGCCGCCCTCGGCGCACTCCTCCTCGTCCACGCCGAAGATCCCGCCCACCTCCACGACACTCCGCCGACAGCGCAAATTGACGGCTCGCAAGCTTCGCCGAGAGCGCACATTGAGGACTCGCAAGCGTCGCCGAGAGCGCACATCGACGGCCTGCAAGCATCGCCGAAGGGGGACTTCGACCGGTTCCTCGCCACCCGGCCGCCCGAAGCCGAGACCAGCGCGATCCGCGAGGTCATCGCCGCGGCCCGCGCCACCGGCGCGCGCGTCCACATCCTCCACCTCGCCGCCGCCGAAGCTCTCGCCGACATCGCCGCCGCCAGACGCGACGGCGTCCGCATCACCGCCGAGACCTGCCCGCACTACCTCACCCTCGCCGCCGAACGCGTCCCCGCCGGCGCGACCGCCTTCAAATGCTGCCCGCCGATCCGCGGCGAGGCGAACCGCGAAGCCCTCTGGGAAGGACTCCTCAACGGCCGCATCGACATCGTCGTCTCCGACCACTCGCCCAGCCCGCCCGGCATGAAGACCGGCGACTTCGCCACCGCCTGGGGCGGCATCGCCTCCCTCCAGCTCGGGCTCCCGGTGATGTGGACCGAGGCGCACGGGCGCGGCCTCGCGCCCGCCGACCTCGCCCGCTGGATGAGCACCGGCCCCGCCGACCTCGTCGGCCTCGAACGCAAGGGCCGCATCCAGACCGGTGCCGACGCCGACCTCGTCGCCTTCGACCCCGAGCACGCGTGGACCGTCCGCGCCGCCGACCTCCTCCACCGCCACCCCGTGACCCCGTACGACGGCGCGACCCTCACCGGCAAGGTCGTCTCGACCTGGCTGCGCGGCGCACCCGTCGACACCGAAGCGGCCCCGCGCGGCCGCCGACTGCGAAGGAGCCCCCGATGAACGGCCTCCAGCCCGAACCCCCCTACGCCGCGAGCACGGACGACTGGCGGGCACTGCCCGACCTCGCCGCCCGCGCCCTCGGCGGCGCCGTGCTCGCCGCCAACGACGACTCCTTCGCCGAGAAGGAGAACCTCATCCGCCCCTACCCCGTCCTCCACCAGCCGCGCACTTTCGGCCACAAGGGACAGCTCTACGACGGCTGGGAGACCCGCCGCCGCCGCCGCGACAGCGCCCCTGGCGACGGCGGTGGGCACGACTGGGCGATCGTGCGCCTCGGCGTCCCCGGCACCGTCGCCGGCATCGTCGTCGACACCGCCTACTTCACCGGCAACTACCCGCCCCGCGTCTCCGTCGACGCCTGCCGCGCCGACGGCCACCCCAGCCTCGCCGAGATCCTCGACGCCGACTGGCGCCCCCTCCTGCCCGTGTCAGACGCCAAGGGCGACAGCGTGAACGAATACGCCGTCAACGACACCCGCCGCTGCACCCACGTCCGCCTCAACATGCACCCCGACGGCGGCATCGCCCGCCTCCGCGTCCACGGCACCCCCGTGCCCGACCCGGCCGGCTTCGCCGACCTCCCCCTCGACCTCGCCGCGCTCGCCAACGGCGCCGGCATCACCGGCGCCTCGAACGCCTTCTACTCCAACCCCGTCGGCGCGATCATGCCCGGCCTGCCCGCGAGCCAGGCCGACGGCTGGGAGACCGCCCGCCGCCGCGAACCCGGCCACGAATGGCTCGACGTGCGCCTCGCCGGACGCGGCGTCATCCGCGTCGCCGAACTCGACACCACCCACCTCAAGCACAACGCCCCCGGCTGGGCCGCCATCGAAGCCCGCGACGGCGACGCCGCCTTCGAACTCCTGCCCCGCACCAGACTCCAGCCCGACACCCCGCACCGCTTCGTCCTCCCCAACGACCGGCCCGCGACCTCGGTGCGGCTCAACATCTTTCCCGACGGCGGGATGGCCCGCCTGCGCCTCTACGGCCGCCTCACCGACGAAGCGCTCGCGGCAATGCGGCGGCGCTTCGAGGAGCCGTAGCGCTATCCTGCGGCCATGACCGAACCCGCAGCCTCACCCACCGAGAGCACCGCCGAGGACTTCTTCCGCACCGAGATCCGCGCCGGACGCGTCGTCAAGACCGAGCCGAACACGAAGGCCCGCGTCCCCGCCTACAAGCTCTGGATCGACTTCGGCGACCACGGCGTCAAGCAGTCGAGCGCCCAGATCACCGCCCGCTACAGCGCCGAGGAACTAGTGGGGCGCATGGTGGCCGCCGTGACCAACTTCCCGCCGCGGCGCATCGCGGGCTTCAAATCCGAGGTGCTCGTCCTCGGCGTCCCCGTCGAAGGCACGGACGAAGTCGTGCTGCTGGCCCCCGACGCCGACGTCCCGCTCGGCGCCCGGATCGCCTAAGCCCGGATCGCCGTGTACACGGTGTTGGACGAGCGCCCGCCCGTATAGGGGTTGTCGAACCAGACCCGCTTCGCCTTCACCCCGGCGAAGACCCCCATCAGCACGGTCATGAACTCCGGCGCGGGCGGGTCGTCCGACCAGATCGCGAACACGCCCTCCGGCTTCAGGTGCGCGGCCATCGCCCGCAGCCCCTCCGCGGTGTAGAACGCCGCGTGCGGCGAATGCAGGAACCGACTGGGGGAGTGGTCGATGTCCAGCAGGATCGCGTCATACTGCCGGCCCGGCCGCTCCGGGTCGAACCCCTCGGCGCTCATCGCCGCCTCGAAGAAGTCCGCGCAGACCAGCCGCACCCGCTCGTCCGCCGCGAGCCCGACCGTGTCGGGCAGGAGGTCGCGCTCATGCCAGTCGATGACCGCCTCCGAGTACTCGACCACCTGGAGCTCGCGCACCCGCGGATCCTCAAGGGCCGCGAGCGCCGTGTAGCCCAGGCCCAGCCCGCCCACGATCACGTCGAGGTCGCCGCCGGCCTCCACCCGGGCGAGGCCGAGGTGCGAGAGCTCCCGCTCCGCGACGGTGAACAGGCTCGACATCAGGAACTCGTCGTCGAGCTTGACCTCGTACACCTCGGCCTGCACCTCAGGGTCGAACCGCCGCCGCAGACTGATCTCGCCCATCGGCGAATCACGCCAGCCCAGTTCCTCGAATCGCATCGTCACCGCACCATCGAACCATCAAAGGCCCAGCGTGCGGCGACCCCCACCCCGCTAATAGCCGTCGGCGACCACGTTCAGGAGCGGCTCGCCCGCCGCGAAGCGCCGGATCTGGTCCCCCACCCGCGGATACACCCGCTCGATGAACCCGTGGACCGCGCCGCCCACATGCGGCGTCACGATCGCCCCCTCCAAGCCCCACAGCTCGTGGTCGGCCGGCAGCGGCTCCGGCTCGGTCACGTCGAGCGCGCACCGCAGCCGCCCCGAAGCGACCTCCGCCGTCAACGCGGCCGTGTCGACGATCCTCCCGCGCGCCGCGTTCACCAGCAGCGCGCCGTCCCGCATCCGCGCCAGGAACGCCGCGTCCACCAGACCCTCGGTCTCCGGCGTCAACGGCACCATGACCACCACGACATCCGCATCCGGCAGCAGCCCCGGCAGGTCCGCGAGCGTCCCGACCCCCGGCCGCGCCGACCGCGCCACCATCGACACCTCCATGCCCGAGGCCTCGAACCGCCGCGCCACCGCCGCACCGATCGACCCCGCGCCCAGGATCACCGCCGTCTTCCCCGACAGCGTCGTACCCCAGGACACCTCCCACCTGCCCTCGGACTGGTTGCGGGCGAACACGTCCAACCGCCGCACCGACGCCAGCGCCGCCGCCATCACCCACTCGGCCGTCACCTCCGTGTGCGCGCCGCGGTTGTTGCACAGCAGCACCCCTTCGGGCACATGCGGCACCCAGTTCTCGACGCCCGCGCTGAGCAGCTGCACCACTTTCAGATTCGGCATGTCCCGCAGCACCGGCGGCGTCGAATACGACATGCCCGGCAGCGTGGCCTTCGGCGCGGCGGGCGGCACCAGGAACTCGACGCCTCCCGGGTCGGAGGGGAAGTCACTGCCGTCGTACACCTCGACGACCACGCCGTCGGGCACCGGACCGAGCCGGTCGAGCCCGGCCTCGTGGGGGATCCAAGCTTTCATGCGGCCATCGTAGGGACCGCCGCCAGCCGCGTGGCAAGGCCGACCCGAACGCGAGAACCGGTCACAGCCGAACGCCCCGACCGACGCCGCCCCTCAACCCTCACCACCCATGGCGGCGCAGCTCCAACCGGAACAGCGCCCCGCCCTCCGGCGCATCGAGCACCGAGACCCGGCCCTGGTGCTCCGACACCACGTCCTGCACGATCGCCAACCCCAGCCCCGCACCGCCCTCGTCACGGCTCCGCGACTCGTCGAGCCGCACGAACCGGTCGAAGATCCGCCGCCGCTGCCCCTGCGGCACACCGTTGCCGTCGTCCGCGACATCCAGCCGCACCCACGCCTCGTCCACACCCGCCAACCGCACCGACACGCCCTCCTCCGCATGCCGCTGCGCGTTCGCCAGCAGATTCCCGACCGCCCGCGCCAGGTGCCCGCGCACACCCCACACCGTCACGTCCTCCTCGACCTCCAGCCGCACCGGCACCCGGTCCGTCGCGGCCCGCCGCGCCACCTCCTCCCGCACCAGCTCCGTGAACGGCACGTCCACATGCGGCGGACGCTCCCCGGCGTCCAGCCGCGCCAGCAGCAGCAGGTCCGTCGCCAGGTCCTGCAACCGCGTCACATCGCCCAGCGTCGCATCCAGATCCAGCAGCTCCGGATGCTCACGCGCGATCTCCAACTGCGTGCGCAGGATCGCGAGCGGGCTGCGCAGCTCATGCGAAGCGTCGGCGACGAACCGCCGCTGCTGCGCCACCGCCGCGTCGAGCGCCGCCAACGTCATGTTCGTGGTCCTCGCCAGGCTGTGGATCTCGTCGCGGCTCGCGGGCACCGGCACGCGCTGGCTCAGGTCGCCGCCGGTGATCTCGATGAGCTTCGTCTGGATCGCCCGCACCGGTTTGAGGGCGCGCCGCACCACGAGCCAGGTGACCACGGCGACCACGAGCAGCAGCGGCGCCAGCGCCCAGGTCATGGTTGCCTCCACGCTGTTGATCGCCTCCTCTTGGGTGGCGAGGGAAGTGCCGGAGTAGACGCTGTACTCCGCGCCGTCCGGGGCGGTGGCCGCGAGCGCGGCGAACCGGTAGTGCTCGCCCTCGCCGGGGACGGTCACGGTCTCGAAGGCGATCGCCGATCCGACGGCGCCGCCGGCGGCCGAGGTCGTCGTCTCGGCCGCGGGCGTCTCGGCGGTGTCGCCGGAGGCGGGGGTGTCGTCGTCGGAGTCGCCGTCGTCGCCGTCGTCGTCCTGGCCGTCGTCATCGTCATTGTCATCGTCGGACTCGTCGTCGGTCGTCTCGACGGGCGCAGCGGCACTGGTGGTCTCGACGGGGTCGGGTTCGGGTGCGAAGTCGCCCAGCGCATCGACGCCCGCGAGGTCGTCGCTGGCCGCGACCACGGCGCCGTGCGCGTCCACGATCTGCACGAGTTCGTCGTCGTCGGGCAGCTCGACCGCCGAAGGCGCCGTGCCCGAGGCGATCTGACTGGCGACGGACCGGGCGCCGACCTCCGCGGTGAGTTCGGCGCGACCAAAGAGGTTGTCGCGCAGGAGCGCCACGACCAGGACCCCGGCGGCGACGAGCGCGACCGCGACCACGAGGGTCGCCCCCAGGGTGGCGCGCGCCCGCACCGAATCGGGCCGCCAGAACGGCTTCTTTCCCTCGGCCTTGCGCATGGCCCGCCGCATCTCGGCGCGCAGTGCGCGCTCTTCGCGCTTCGTCCTATCCACCGTCGGCCGCCAACCGGTAGCCGGCCCCGCGGACGGTCGCGATGGAGGTGCGCCGGTAGGGCGCGTCGATCTTGCGGCGCAGGTTGGAGATGTAGACCTCCACGATGTTCACGTCGCCGTCGAAGGCGAAGTCCCACACGTGGTGCAGGATCTCGGTCTTGGACACGACCTCGCCGGCGCGGCTCGCCAGGTACTCCAGGACGGAGAACTCCTTGGCGGTGAGCTCGATCCGCGTGTCGCCGCGGCGGCAGGAGCGGGTCGCGGGGTCGACCAGGAGATCGCCGAACCGCCACACGGTGGGCGCGGCGGCGGCCGAACGGCCGCGGCGCATCATCGCGCGCAGGCGCGCTTGGAGGACCACGAAGGAGAACGGCTTCGTGAGGTAGTCGTCGGCGCCGGTGTCGAGGCCCTCGGCTTCGTCGTACTCGCCGTCCTTGGCGGTGAGCATGAGGATCGGGGTGGCGATCCCCTCCTGCCTGAGGGCGGCGCAGACCTGGAAGCCGTTCATGGCCGGCAGCATGATGTCGAGGATGATCGCGTCGTAGTCGCCGATGCGGGCCATCGACAGGCCGGTCCGGCCGTCATGGGCGAGGTCGACGGCGTAGCCCTCGGCCGTCAGCCCGGCGGCGACCATCTTGGCCAGCCGCTGCTCGTCTTCCACCATCAGCAATCGCATGTCCCGAAGCTTGACACAGCGAACCTGAAGCCAACCTGAAGTCGCTCGCGGACACGTTGAACCGGCCTCTGCCAGGCAGAACACTCGAACCCGCGCGCTGATGACCCCTTTCCTGAAGACGGCTTCAGGTGACTTCAGCTTGGCTTCAGGTTCGGGGGCGCATCGTTGCCGACATCAGATCAGCACACCAGCGAGAGGACACGAGATGATCGCTTCGACCGACACCCAGGCCCCGATCCCCGGCCAGCCCGAGGCCCCGCAGCGCCGCCGCTTCCGCGGCCGCCAGCGCACCTTCGTGATCGCCGGCGCCGCGGGCGTCCTCCTCCTCGGCGGCGGCACCGCGGCGGCCTTCGCCGCCGACGACCTCGACGACCGGGAGGACCGCAACGGGCAGGCCGCGGACGACCGGTACGACAACGACGACCGCTACGACGACAACGGAGCGGACGACGACGACTTCGCCCTCCCGGACGGCGCCATCGGCGAAGACGCCGCCGTCGAGGCCGCGCTCGCGGAGGTCCCCGGCGAGGTCTACGACACCGACCTCGAAGGCACGGTCGATACCCCGGTCTGGATCGTCGAGGTGCGGGACGCCGACGGTGCCGAATGGGACGTCGCGGTCGACGCCTTCGACGGCACGGTCACCGACGTCTTCGCCGACGACGACGCGAACGACGATGACGGCGATGACGACAACGACGCCGACGACGACGGCGCGGATGACGACCGCGACGACAACGACGACCAGGACGACGACAACGAC
Source organism: Glycomyces sp. NPDC049804 (assembly GCF_040674615.1). NCBI lineage: Bacteria > Bacillati > Actinomycetota > Actinomycetes > Glycomycetales > Glycomycetaceae > Glycomyces > Glycomyces sp. NPDC049804. The sequence goes on along the minus strand of NZ_JBFAMQ010000002.1, from coordinate 366,668 downwards.
TAACTGAACAGCACCGCCCGGCCCGGGAGGGCCGGGCGGTCGCAGAAGCGCTCGGCCGGGCGTCGGCCTCCACGACCGGAGGCCGCCGGACCGAAACGAAAGCGGCCTCGCGCCTTCGCCCTCACGAAGCGACCGCAGGCCGCCGCCGATCCGCGACGCGGATCCGCAGGCCGAAGGCGAGCCGGTCCGACCGGAAGCCGAGCATCATGCCGGCGACCCGGTCCCGGCTCTGCACACATCAGGGTGGGTGGGGTGGGGGAGGGGAGGGGCCCTCCCCCCGAATGCCGTTACTTGACTCGGTAAGTGAGGCAGGCGAACTGGCCGACGCTGCGCGCGTCGGTGAGCTCGAGGTGGTGCGAGAGGATGCGGCGCGGCAGGAGCGGCGCACCGCCGCCGAGGAAGACCGGCGCGAGCGAAGCGCGGATCTCGTCGAGGAGGCCGGCGTCGAAGAACTGGCCGACGAGGTCGCCGCCGCCGACGATCCACCGGTCCGCGTCGCCCGCGACCTCGGCCATCTCGGCGTGGATCTTCGCCACATCGCCGGAGACGAACCGGATGTCCTTGCCCGGCACCGCCGGGAGATCGCGGGTCGTGAACACCCATACCGGCGTCTCGTACGGCCACTTGTCCGGGTGCTCGGCCACGTGCTCGTGCTCGAGCATCCACTCGTACGTGGTGGAGCCCATGCAGATCGCGCCGACTCTGGCGAGGAACTCGCCGAACTCGTCGAGCGGCGAGTCGGTGTCGCCGCCCTCATCATCCGGGTGACCGCCCGGCACGGTGAAGAGCCATTCGAGCGAGTTCTCCGGGTCCGCGAGGAAGCCGTCGATGCTGGTCGCTGTGTTGTACACGGTTTTCGCCATCCCGACAGCCAATCACGGACCGCCGACGCTCCGCCGCCGAACCCGTTCGAACACCCCGGTCGTCACGAGACTCGTTGCGGCCCAAGCCGGTCGAAGCGTCGGCAGGCCCGTCGGGCGAGGGCGGCGCCGCCCGGCGCGGCACCCCGCGAACACCGGCACCGGCCAGGCGACGCGGACGGCGGTTATGTCAGTTTTCCGACACTACCCGTTTTAGGTACTAAAGCGCTCTTCATCGTAATTAGGTTGAGATCACGTCATAAGACGTGATCATGAGCAAGTTCACCAAAGGGGTGATCCTGGTAATGAAGAAGTTCTTCACTGCCATCGGCGTCATTGCGGCCGCGTTCGCGCTGTCGCTCTCCGCCGCGTCGCCGGCCGCCGCGGTCCGCCCGCCCGGGCCCATCGACGCGCCGACGCCCGTGAAATCGCGGATCGAGAGCGCCGCCACGGTCGACGGCGAAGTCCCGGACACCGCCGTCGAGCAGCGGACCTGCCGGGCCCGCTTCGCCGAGGGCGTCAACCACCGCCGCCTCGCCGAGGTCGGCGCCACGATCCTCGAGGTCATCCCGGCCGGCACCTGGGTCCCCGTCTCGTGCGAGCGCGGCGCCGGCGGCGAGTACAGCGCCTGCGGCCTCACCAGCGACTACTGGATGGAGGTCTACTGGAACGGCGCCTGGGGCTACAGCGCCTGGTCCTGCGTCAGCGAATGGGAATACACCTCGTAGCCCTTCCGAACGCCCGCACCGCGAAAGGGCCGGGGAGCGCCATCGCGCTCCCCGGCCCTTCACGTCAGTGCGCGAGCCTCACGCGGTCAGCCGCAGCACGTTCCCGATGATCCGGTGCCCGTGCGCGCCCGCGGCCGTCAGGATCGACTCGGGGTGGAACTGCACCCCGAACCAGCGCTTCCCGGGCGCCTCGATCGCCATGACGACCTCGTCGATCGCCGCGGTCGGCGCGAAATCGCCCTTCACCTCGTCGGGCGTGGCGTACAGCGAGTGGTAGCGCGCCGCGGTCACCTCGTCGGGCAGCCCGTCGAACAGGCCGCCGCCGGTCACCTTCACGTTCCCGGGCTTGCCGTGGCTCGGCTGGTCCAGCAGCGAGAGCGAACCGCCCGCGTGCTCCACCATCGCCTGCAGCCCCAGGCACACCCCGAACGCCGGCAGGCCCCGCCGCTCGATCTCGTCGAGCAGGCCCGCCGTGCCGAAGTCGCGCGGCCGCCCCGGGCCGGGCGAGAGCACCACCAGGTCGGGCGCGGTCTCGTCGAGGACTTGCGCGGCGTCGAAACCGAATCGCAGCGTCGTCACCTCGCACCCGTGCTGGCGGAAGTAGTCGCCGAGGGTGTTCACGAACGAGTCCTCGTGGTCCACCAGCAGCACCTTGCGGCCGTTGCCCGCGGGCCCGCCCGCGACCTCGATCGGCTCAGGCACCGCGGCCGCGGCCCCGATCCCGCCCGCCGCCGTCTCCAGCAGCGCCCGCGCCTTCAAGTGGGTCTCGGCCTCTTCGGCGTCCGGGTCGGAGTCGTACAGCAGCGTCGCGCCCGCGCGCACGCAGGCCACGCCGTCGCGGATCTGCGCCGTCCGCAGCGTCAGCCCGGTGTTCATCGACCCGTCGAACCCGACGAAGCCCACCGCGCCGCCGTACCAGCGCCGCGGCGTCGTCTCCTGCTCCTCGATGAACCGCATCGCCCACGTCTTCGGCGCGCCGGTCACCGTCACCGACCACATGTGGGTCAGGAACGCGTCCAGCGCGTCCATGCCCTCCCGCAGCCGCCCCTCGACGTGGTCCACGGTGTGGATCAGCCGCGAGTACATCTCGATCTGCCTGCGCCCCAGCACCTTCACCGAACCGGGCACGCACACGCGGGCCTTGTCGTTGCGGTCCACGTCGGTGCACATCGTCAGCTCCGACTCCTCCTTCGCGGAGCCGATGAGCGCCTTGATCTGCGCCGCGTCGTGCAGCGGGTCGTCCCCGCGCGCGATCGTCCCCGAGATCGGGCACGTCTCCACCCGGTCGCCCGAGACCCGCACGAACATCTCCGGCGACGCGCCCACCAGGTACTCGCGGTCGCCCAGGTTGAACAGGAACTCGTACGGCGCCGGGTTCGCCACCCGCAGCCGCTCGTAGAACGCCGTCGGCGAATCGCACTCGGCGTACATCTCATGGCCCGGCACGACCTCGAAGAGGTTGCCCGCCTTGAACTCCTCGCGGGCGCGGCGCACCGTGTCGGCGTACACGCCCGGCACCGGCCCCTCCGGCACCGACGCGGCCCGCACGTAGTCGAGCGACTCGGTCTCGCGCGGCAGTCCCTTCGTGGAGCGCCCGCCGAACGAGAAGTCGTACCGGCGCACCTGCGCGGTCTCGCGCTTGCGGTCGACCACATAGATCTCGTCCGCCAGGTGCAGCACCAGGTCGCGGGCGTCCGCGGGCCGGTCCTTCGCGAACGGGATCGGCTCGAACTGATAGGCCAGGTCGTATCCGAACGCGCCCCACAGCCCCAGGTACGGGTCGTCGCATTTGAGCGCGTCGAGGATCACGCGCAGCGCCGAGAACGCCGTCGGCAGCTTCGAGCGCAGCTCCTCCGGGACGCGCCCGGCCGGCTGGGGCACCTGGACGCGCACCTCGCGGTCGTCCCTGGTCACCTCCCCGACCCCCGAAGCGGCCAGCGCGTCGGCGAGCACGTCGACGAGGAGGAACCCGCGGGCGTTGAGCTGGCGCACCGTCACCTCGCGGCCGCGCGCCACGACCTCGAGCGACGGGTCGACGTAAGCGAGGTGGTAGCGCGAATACCGGCCCGGGTACTCCATGCCGCTCGAGAGCACCCCGCCGCGGCGCGTCTCGACCTGCGCGACGATCGGCGTCAGGTCGGGGTCGTCGAGCTCGGCGACGGTGCGTTCGACCGCCACTCCGGCGGGTGTCAAGAACTTGGTCATCGGCCCTCTCCATGGGTTTCAGGTCCCGACTCGAGGCGGCCGACCCCGGATACGACGAAGCGACCGCCTTCGAGACGGTCGCTTGCTGCTTGCACGCAAAAGCAGGGACGCCGCCTCAGCGACGCCACCACCAGTTGCGGGCGTGGATTCTCACAGGCCGAATACTACATGCCCAGCCAGTGGGACCGACGCCGGTGCGCTGCGGCGACGCGCCCATATTCGCTCGGGGCCGCCGCGGGCGCGGCGCTACACTTGCTGACAACAGCGTCGACCCGGCCATCACCGGCGAGCTTCCGGAAGAACCGGCCCCGTCGGGCGGCAGCCGCCGCGACGAGGCCCCAGTAGAACCGGACGGGCGCGGCCCGTCACCGCCGCCGAATCGAGCGGGCGCACCGGCTTCACAGCAGCGGGGGCGCCAAGCGAGGTGGTACCGCGGGCCCGGGCCCTCAAAAGCCGGGACTCGTCCTCGCACACCGAACGTCCGCAAGGTGTGTGAGGAGACACCGGTCCTATGGCCTATCCACTCGACGACCCCGCACGGGGCGTACCCGCGAGCCCGAACCTCCCGGAGGTCGAGCGCCGCGTGCTCGACTTCTGGACCAAGGACGACACCTTCGCCGCCTCGATCGACGCCCGCGACGCGGGCGAGAACGGCGCGAACGAGTTCGTCTTCTACGACGGCCCCCCCTTCGCCAACGGCCTGCCCCACTACGGGCACCTCCTCACCGGCTACGTCAAGGACATCGTCCCGCGCTACCAGACGATGCGCGGCAAGCGCGTCGAGCGCCGCTTCGGCTGGGACACCCACGGCATGCCCGCCGAGGTCACCACCGAGAAGGAGCTCGGCCTCAAGTCGAAGGCCGACATCGAGGAGTACGGCGTCGACCGCTTCAACGCGGCCGCGAAGGCCTCGGTCCTCCAGTTCACGGGCGAATGGGTCGACTACGTCACCCGCCAGGCCCGCTGGGTCGACTTCGAGAACGACTACAAGACCCTCGACCTCACCTACATGGAGAGCGTCATGTGGGCCTTCAAGACCCTGTACGACAAGGGCCTCATCTACGAGGGCTACCGGGTGCTCTGGTACTGCTGGCGGTGCGAGACGCCGCTGGCCGCGACCGAGACGAAGATGGACGACACGTACCAGGACCGCCAGGACCCGGCCGTGACCGTCGGCCTCGACGTCACCACCCCCGGCCCGCTCGAGGGCGCGAAGCTCCTGGTGTGGACGACCACGCCGTGGACGCTGCCGTCGAACCTCGCCGCCGCCGTCCACCCCGGCGTCGACTACGTCGTGGTCGAGGCCGAGGGCTCCCGCTACGTGCTCGCCGAGGCCCGCCTCGGCGCGTACGCCCGCGAGCTCGGGGACGAGGCCGACGTCGTGGGCCGCTACAAGGGCGCCGATCTCGTCGGCCTCAAGTACAACCCGCCGTTCGACTTCTTCACCGGCCGCGAGAACGCCCACCAGGTGCTCACCGCCGACTACGTCACCACCGAGGACGGCACGGGCATCGTCCACATCGCGCCCGCCTTCGGTGAGGAGGACAAGCTCGTCACCGACGCCGCCGGCATCGAACCGGTCGTGCCCGTCGACGACTCCGGCAAGTTCACCGAGGAGGTGCCCCCGTACGCGGGCGTGCACGTCTTCGAGGCGAACAAGCTCATCATCAAGGACCTCAAGGACACCCAGCGGCTCCTGCGCCACGACACGTACAACCACAACTACCCGCACTGCTGGCGCTGCGGCTCGCCGCTGATCCAGCGCGCCCTGTCCGCGTGGTTCGTCGCCGTCACCCGCTTCCGCGACCGCATGGTCGAGCTCAACCGGCAGATCGACTGGACGCCCGGCCACATCCAGGACGGCCAGTTCGGCAAGTGGCTCGCCAACGCCCGCGACTGGAACATCAGCCGCAACCGCTTCTGGGGCTCGCCGATCCCGGTGTGGACCAGCGACAACCCCGAGTACCCGCGCGTCGACGTCTACGGTTCGCTCGAAGAGCTCAAGCGCGACTTCGGCGTGGAGGTCACCGACCTCCACCGCCCGGTCATCGACGACCTCACCCGGCCCAACCCGGACGACCCCACGGGCGAGTCCGTGATGCGCCGCGTCCCCGAGGTCCTCGACTGCTGGTTCGAGTCCGGCTCCATGCCGTTCGCGCAGGTCCACTACCCGTTCGAGAACGCCGACTGGTTCGAGCACCACTACCCGGGCGACTTCATCGTCGAGTACACCGCCCAGACCCGCGGCTGGTTCTACACGCTGCACGTCCTGGCCACGGCCCTGTTCGACCGGCCCGCGTTCCGCACCGCCGTCGTCCACGGCACGCTCTTGGGCGAGGACGGGCAGAAGATGTCCAAGTCCCTGCGGAACTACCCGGACGTGCGCGAGTCCTTCGAGTCCTACGGCTCCGACGCGGTCCGCTGGTTCCTCATGTCCTCGCCCGTCCTGCGCGGCGGCGACATGCCGGTCACCGAGAACGGGTTCCGCGACGCCGTCCGCCAGATCGTCCTGCCCCTGTGGAACGTGTGGTACTTCTACACGCTCTACGCGGGCGCGGCCGGCTACGAGGCGACCCCGGAGCAGGCGCGGGCGACCGCGCTGGCGAGCGAGCACCGGCTCGACAAGTACCTGCTGGCGAAGACGCGGGAACTGGTCGAGTCGATGACCGCGATGATGGACGACTACGACCTCGCGGGCGCGACCGCCGCGTTCCGCTCCTACCTGGAGAGCCTCACCAACTGGTACGTGCGCCGCTCGCGCGACCGGTTCTGGGAGGGCGACGAGGACGGGTTCGCCACGCTCGCAACGGCGTTGAAGACCGCGTGCGAGGTGGCGGCGCCGCTGCTGCCGCTCATCACCGAGGACGTGTGGAAGGGGCTCACCGGCGGCCGCTCGGTGCACCTGGCCGACTGGCCGGACGCCGAGGACCTGCCCGCCGATCACGCCCTGGTCGAGGCCATGGACGCGGTGCGCGAGATCGCCTCGGTCGGCCTGTTCATGCGCAAGGCCCGCAAGCTCCGCGTGCGCCTGCCGCTCGCGAAGCTCACCGTGGCGACCGGGCACGCCGAGCGGCTCGCGCCGTTCGCGGACCTGCTCAAGGACGAGCTGAACGTCAAGGCCGTCGAGTTCGACTCCGATGTGAGCGCGTACTCGAAGGCCGACCTGAAGCTGGTCCCGCGCGTGCTCGGCCCGCGCCTGGGCAAGGACGTGCAGCGGGTCATCAAGGCCGTCAAGGCCGGCGAGTGGTCGGTGGAGGACGGCACGGTCACCGCCGGCGGCGTGGTCCTGGAGGACGGCGAGTTCGAGCTGACGATGGTCGCGGTCGACGCCGACCACACCGAGGCCCTGCCGAACGACGCGGGCGTGATCGTCCTCGACACCGAGGTCACCCCCGAGCTCGCCGCCGAGGGCCTGGCCCGCGACGTCGTGCGCGTCATCCAGCAGGCCCGCAAGGACGCCGGCCTCGATGTCACCGACCGCGTCGCGGTCACCCTCGACGCCGCCGCCGACGTCACGGCCGCGATCGAAGTCCACCGCGACTTCGTCCAAGCCGAGACCCTGGCCCTCGACCTCGCCTTCGGCGACCTCCCCGACACCGCCACCAGCGGTGAAGCCGGAGCGACCACGGTCAAGGCCGCGGTCGCGAAGCAGTAGCCACCGCAACCGAAAAGGGTCCGGACGCCGCCAGGTGTCCGGACCCGTTTCGCTCCTGGAAAACTCGCGGCCGGTTTGGTGGCATTACTGGTAGCATTGATGCAACCAGACTGGAGGTTTCGTCATGGCCATGACATTGCGGCTGTCCGAGGATGTCGAGAACCGGTTCCGAGAGGCGGCCGAGGCGGCCGGGCTCTCGATGAACGGCGCTGCTGAAACCGCGATCGCCGAGTGGATGGAGCGGCGGGGGCGCGATCATGTCCGCTCGGTCGCCGAAGGTATCGCCGAGCGTCACGCCAAGCTTATGACCCGGTTGGGCGAGTAGTGCCCCGCTACCTGTCGGCCGAGGAGCTGGTGGGGATCGCGAAGATCGCGGCGGGCCCGCAGGTCGCCATCCGCGACCTCGGGCTGCTGGAGTCGGCTGCCGCCCGGCCCGGGACGGTCGTGTTCGGGACCGAGGCCTATGAGTCGCTCCTCGAGAAGGCGGCGGCGCTCCTGCACTCGATCGTCTCGAACCACCCGCTCGTCGATGGCAACAAGCGCCTCGGCTTCCTGGCGGCCGCGACGTTCCTCGAACTCAACGGCGTGCGTCTGGGCGATCCCGAGGTCATCGAGGACCGCGCTTACGACCTGGTCATCGCGATCGCATCCGGATCGCTCTCCGAAGTCGGCAAGCTGGCCGACCGCCTGTCGGAACTCCTCGTCGACTGATCGCCCGGGTTGCCGCGACCGGCGGCGAGGTCGCGGCCGTCGATATCGCGGTCATACGAATCGGCAGGGGCCCGGCGAGCGATGCTCGCCGGGCCCCTTCGCTTGGTCGACTAGGCCATCCAGCCGCAGATCTTCCAGGCGTCGTCTTCCTTCACCAGGTCGATGGTCTCGTCGGTGGTCTCGCCTCCGGCGGTGATGGAGACCTCGACCGTCGCGGTGTCGCCCTCTTCCTTGACCTCGCCGAGCTCGTATTCCATGTCGTCGACCTCGGAGAGCGCGTCATCGGCCATCTCCAAGGCCTGCTTGCGCTCCTCCTCGGAGAGGTCAGCGAACATGCCGGCGGCCTCCTTGACGCTGGCGACGTCGTCGCCGCAGAAGTACTCTTCGGCCACTTCACCGGCCTTGTCGGCGTCGCCGTCCGTCATCGCGTCGACGAGGTCCTTGGCGCCGTTGTCGAGGAAGTTCTCGACCGCGCCGCCAGGCGTGTCGGAGTTGCCGCCGCACGCGGACAGGGCGAGGACGGCGGCGAACGCGCCCCCGAGGAGGGCGGTGGCGCGGCGGGCACGGCGGGGCGTCATCTCAGTGTTCATGGGTTCCAATCAGCAAGGGTTCCCATCGCGGCCCGGGCGGGACCGGAGGCCGGTATGGGCCCGGCCCCGGGAACAGCGACCACAGTAGCGGCGCGCTGCAAATCGGCGGCGACGCCGCCGCGAACGCCGCAGGGCCGGCGCCTTAATCGAGGCCGGGCCACCAGGTGTGGTCGGCGGCTATGTAGTGGAAGGCCGCGCGGACCTCGGACTCGTCGATGTCTTGGAGGCGGGCCCAGGCCTTGCGGTAGACCTTGAGTTGGAGGGCGGCGTGGGCGGCCGCTTCGCCCTGCGGGGGGCGGCCGGTCTTCCAGTCGACGATGTCGTACCCGCCCGACTCCCCGTAGAAGACCGCGTCGATGCGGCCGCGGACGACGGTGCCCTCGAAGTCGATGACGAACGGGACCTCTTGGGCCGCGATGCGGCGCTTCGCCCAGGCCGAGTCGCGGAAGGCGGCTTTGAGGCGGTCGAGGTCGGCGTCGGGGCCGACCGGGTCGGACGCGCCCGGGAGGTCGGCCGGGTCGAAGAGGGTGCCGCCGCCGAAGAACTCCTCCACCCAGGCGTGGAACTCGGTGCCGCGCTGGGTCGCCGGACGCGGCGGGACCGGCATCGGGCGGCGGCGCTCGGCCGCGAAGGCCGCTTCGTCGGCGCGCATCGCCATCAGCTGGGAGGTGGAGAGCCGCTGCGGGCGAGGGAGCCTCACCACGCCCGACTCCCGTTCCGCGCGTTCGGCGAGGAGCAGCGCGGCCTCGTCGTGCCAGGCGCTCGCCTGCGGGCCTTCCACACCCAGCGAGTCGGGCACCGCCAGCACCAGATCGGCCGCCTCGGCGAACGCCTCCTGCCGCGAACCCAAGGGCGCCTTGCTCGGCCACTCGACCGTGCGCGCGTCCTCCTCGAGCGGATTAGTCGGCCCCGGGTCGGCCCACACCGTCGCCTCCGCGCCCGCCGCCACCGCCTCGTTCAAATAGGGCGCGGTCTTGCGCGGCTGCCGCCGCTCGGCCTCCCACCAGTACCCCGACGCCAGCAGCGCCTGCCGCGCCCGCGTCAACGCCACATACGCGAGCCGCCGCTCCTCCTCGAGCCGCGCCTCCTCGTCGTCGCGCTTGAAATCCTCAACGGCCCCTTTCACCTCCGAAGGCACCGTCGCCTCCTCGAGGTACAGCACCGGCAGGTTCTCGGCGTCACCGCGCAGCGGATACGGCAGCCGCGCCGCGTCGCTCACCCACGTCTGGTCGCCCTTCACCTTGCCCGGCAGGATGCCCTCGCACAGCCCCGGCACCGCCACCACGTCCCACTCCAGGCCCTTCGCGGCGTGCACCGTCATCAGCTGCACCACCCCGCCCGCCGGGGAAGCGCCCTCCACCGTCAGGCCGCGCTCCCGCTCCGCCGCCGTCTCCAGGTACGACAGGAAACCCGGGACGCTCGCCCCGCTCGTGTCGTTCTCGTACGCCGCCGCGATGTCCACGAACTCGTCGAGATTCGACAGGTCGCCGTGGTGCAGCATCACCTCGACGTCGAGCCCCGAATGCGCGATCACATCGCCCACCACGTCGGGCAGGCTCTGCCCCAAACGCCCGCGGATCCACGCCAACTCCTCGTGCAACTGCGCGAACCGCAGGTACCCCAGCGCCGAGTAGCGCTCCGCCGGACCCGGATCGGCCAGCGCGTCCGCCAGCGACGCCTCCGCCTCGCGCCCCGCGTCCGGCTCGAACCCCCGCGTGTCGGGGGCGAGCTCGCGGGCGCGCGCCCACAGGCCCGCGATGTCGCGCGGGCCGATGCGCCACCGGTTCCCCGCGAGGAGCCGCATCAGGGACGGCCCGTCCGTGGGGTCGGCGGCGGCGCGGAGCATCGCGACCGCTTCGGCCACTTCGGGATGGAAGAGCAGCCCGAGCGACCCGACCACCTCGACCGGCAGTCCGGTCGCCGTCAGCGCCCGGTGCAGGGCCGGGATCTGGCGGCGCTTGCGCACCAGGACGGCCGCCTCGACCGGCTTCGCGGCGTCGCCGTCCTTGGCGCGCCGCTCGTCGTCGACGGCGTCCCGGATGACCTTGAGGTTCGCGGCCAGCCAGTCGGCCTCGTCGGCGACCGTGAGGTGCATGGCGGCCCGCACCAGGCCCGGGCCGTCGACGCCCGCTTCGAGGGGCCGGATGTCGCCCGCGCGCAGCGGCTCGGAGACCTGGTTCGCGACCGCGAGGATCTCGGCCCGGTTGCGCCACGACTTCGTCAGCTCGACGCGTTTCGCGGGTGCCCCTGCGGGCGTGGGGAAGTCGGAGGGGAAGCGCATGAGCGTCCCGGCGGAGGCGCCGCGCCACGAGTAGATGGACTGGTTCGGGTCGCCCACGGCCGTCACCGGATGCCCGCCCCCGAACAGGTCCCGCAGCAGGGCCACCTGCGAATACGACGTGTCCTGGTACTCGTCGAGGAGCACCACCCGCCACCGCTCGCGCTCGGTCTTGATGATCTCGGGCGCGCCCGCGACCAGCTGCGCGGCGAGCGAGAGCTGGTCGGCGAAGTCCATCACGCCGAGTTCGCGCTTGCGCCGGTCCCAGGACTCGACGAGCGGCAGCAGCTGCTCCCGTTTGCGCCGCAGCGACATCAACGCCCGGAACTGGTCGTTCGACTGCCGGTTCCCCTGCCGCTCGGCCAGGGTCTCGTGGAGCGAGCGGTCGAACGCGCGCAGGTCGTCCCCGTCCCGCAGGTGCTCGGCGAGCTGCCCCGCGAGCTGCAGCACCTGCTCGGTGACCTTGTCGACGCCCACGTCGAACTCGCTCATCGGGCCGTCCCACGCGCACACCAGGTCCCGCGCGATCTGCCACCGGCCCGTGTCGGTGATGACCCGTGTCCCCGGCTCGATGCCGATGCGCAGCCCGTGCTCGGCGACGAGGCTCCCCGCATAGGCGTTGTACGTGGAGACCGTGGGCTCGCCGTGCAGGTCGGCGAGTTCGGGGATCGACTCGGTGAGCCGGCGCAGCTTGTCGCGCACGCGCGCGGCGAGTTCGGCCGCGGCTTTGCGTGTGAAGGTGAGGCCGAGGATGTGCTCGGGCCGGGCGACCCGGTTGGCGATGAGCCACACGACCCGGTCGGCCATCGTCGTGGTCTTGCCCGAGCCGGCGCCGGCGACGACGAGCATCGGGTCGCGCCCGGCCTCGATCACTTGGGCCTGTTCCGGTGTGGGCGTGGGGGTTCCGAGCCGGTTGGCCAGGCCCACGGCCGTGTAGCGCTCACTCATCGGTCACCTGCCGTCCCTCGTCGGCGATCGGGCAGCACCGCTTCACCGAGCATGTCTCGCATTTGCTGGTGTTGCGGGCCTCGAACACCGAGCCGGCCATGCGCACGGCCGTGTCCCCGGCGAGCTCCCGCGCCCAATCGGGGTTCTCGTGCTCCCCGAGCGGCCCCTGCTGGCGGGCGACCGCGCTGGCGCCCTTCGCGTTCGGGTACACGAGCTCGGCCCCGCCCGGCTCCGAGCCCTCCGCGAACGCGCCCTCGGCGATCGCGAGCTGGTAGATGCCCAGCTGCGGGTTCGTCTGCGCGTCGGCCTTGGAGACCGCGCTCTTCCCGGTCTTGAGGTCGACGACGTAGAGGCGGCCGTCGCCGTCGCGTTCGAGCCGGTCGATCTGCCCGGACATGACCACTTCGACGCCCGGCGGCCCGACTTCGAGCTTGATCCGGAAGGACCGTTCGGCGCCGATGAGTTCTCTGCGGTTGGCGCTGAGCCATTTCGCGAAGCGCTCGACGGCGCCGGAGACGCGCTGGCGCTGCTGCTCGGCGTGCCAGGGCGCTTCGAACGGGAGGCGGTCGAAGTGCTCGCCGACGACCTGTTCCATCACCGTGGCGGGGTCGGCGGCGGGGTCGGCGGTGACGGCTTCGGCGGCGGCGTGGAGGAGGGTGCCGAGGTGGCGGGGGAGGAGGTCGCCGGAGTCGCCGCCGTGCGCCTCGAGGACCCACCGGAGGCCGCACTGCTGGGTCTTCTCCACTTGGGACGGTGAGATGCGGATGGTCTCTCCGGCGAGGGCGAGCGCGCGTTCGTCGGAGACCGCGGCGAGGCCCCACCATTTCGCGGGGTCCGCGCCGGGAACGTCGGCGTCGGCGAGGCGGCGCAGGGCCGCGGCGGCGGCGTCGCGTTCGGCGTGGCCGGAGTCGACGACCGCTTCGCGCAGCCGCGCCGTGAGGGAGGCGAGGCTGAGGGGACGGCCGCGGCGGGGCGCGGCGGCGGGTTCGACGCCGAGTTCGGCGCTGAACCGGCTCGGCTGCGCCTCTTCGGAGTCGACGGCGGTCACGAGCAGCCTGACCCGGGCCCGGGTGCACGCGTTGTAGAAGAGGCGGCGCTCCTCGTCGAGGAGCTGCGCGACCTGGTCGACGTCGGCGCGGCCGTCGAGGACGTCCACGAGCGCTTCGGCGCCGAGGAGCGAGCCGCGCGGGCGCAGGTTCGGCCACGAGCCCTCCTGGGCGCCCGCGACGACCACGAACTCCCAGCGCCGCCCGTGCGCGGCGTGCGCGGTCGCGAGGGTCACCGCGTCGCCAAGTTCGGCGCGCGCGGAGAGGAAGTCGCCGGGCAGCTGCTGGTGCAGCACGTGCTCGCAGAACACTTCGACGCCCGCGCCGGGCTGCTTCGACTCGTAGTCGGCGGCGAGGTCGAACAGGGCGATCACGGCGTCGAGTTCGGCGTCGGCGCGCTGCGCCCGCCGGTCCCCGGAGAGTGCGCGCCGCTTGAGCCGCTCGCCCATCCCGGAGGCCTCCCACACCGCCCACAGGGTGCCGCTGAGGCCGGTGCCCTCGCGGGCGGCCGCGAAGAGGGCGCCGAGCCGCCGCGCGGGCTCGGCCCAGTCCTCGTCGGGCAGGGCGGCCGTGCGCTCGGGGTCGCGCAGGGTCTCGACGAGGAGGTCGGCGCCGGGGGAGAAGTTGTCGGCGGCGACGGCGAGGCGCCGCAGCTCCTGGCGCAGGCGCCGCTCCTCGAACGGGTCCGCGCCGCCGTACGCGGAGTGCAGCAGCCCGGCCGCGTTCGTCTCGTCCAGGCGCTCGCGCCCGCGCCCGACGAGCACGAGGTGCAGCAGGTTGCGGACGGTGGGGTGGGCGGGGAGCGGCACGTCGTCGGCGGCCTGGCGGGTCGGGACGCCGGCGTGCTGCATGGCCCGGCGCAGCCGCGGGATCTCCGACGCGGATTTCACGACGACTGCCATGTCGCCGTAGGGGACCCCGTCGAGCAGGTGCGAGCGGCGGGCGACGTCGGCGAGGTACACGGCCTCGCGGGTGGGCGAGGGCAGGTAGACCACGTCGACGCGGCCCTGCTCCTCGGAGGCGGTGCCGCGCTTGCGGTCCCGGTCGTGGCCGCGCAGCCGCCGCGAGAGGGCGGTGGTGGCGGCGAGCGGCGCGAGCGCCACGTCGTGCGTGTCGTCGAGCTGCAGGGTGGCCGCCTCGCTCCCGTCGCGCGCGGGGAAGCGGAACGGGAAGTCCCGCACCGACTCCGGGTCGCCGCCCTGGTAGCCGAAGACGGCCGCGTCGGGGGTGCCGGCGGCGACGAGGTTCGCGCCGTCCCCGGCGAGGAGTTCGAGCAGCCGCAGGTGCGCGGGCGTGGCGTCCTGCAGGTCGTCCACGAACACCCAAGCGGGCCTGGGGAACAGCTCGGGGTCGCGGCGCAGTGCGGACGCGGCGGCGCGGACGATCTCGGCGGAGTCGTAGAGGGCGCTCGACATCGACTGGAGCGCGAGGGTGGTCACGTAGCGGTCGTAGAAGCGCGCGGCGGCAGTCCATTCCGGACGGTCGTGCTCGCCGCCGAGCCGGGTCAGCTCGGGCGCGGACAGGCCGCGCTCGCCGCAGCGCAGCACGAGGTCGCGCAACTGCTGCGCGAACGCGTACGTGCGCACCGCCTCGTCGAAGCCGTGCGGCCAGCCGAAGTCCTCGCCCTCGAGCATCGACCGGATGAGCGCGTCCGCTTCGGGGCCGGTGAGCAGCCGCGGCTCGTCCCGGCCCGCGGCGACGGCCGAGCTGCGCAGCAGCGCGAACGCGAACGCCGCGAACGTGTACACGCCCACTTCTGCGGCCGAGAGCCCCGCGGTGGCCGCGTTCAGGCGGGTGCGCAGGTGCGCGGTGTCCTGGCGGCGCAGCCCGAACACGAGGATCGAGGCCGGGTCGACCCCAGCCTCGACTTTCGCGGCGACGGCGCGCAGCAGCGCCTCCGTCTTTCCGGTGCCCGGCCCGCCGCGCACGAGCAGCGGCCCGGCGGCGTGCTCGACCACCGCCAGCTGGGCAGGGTCCAGGAGAGCTCGCTCGAGAGCGGCCCTGCCTGCTGCGGCCTCGGGCGGGTCGGTGAGCTCGAACCTGAGATCGGACACGTTGCCCATGGAAACACAGCGAACCACAGGGGTACGACAACACCGCCCGGAAGCCGACCGCGCCACGGCGCGGAGCGGCGCCGCCGGCCCCGGGACGGGACCGGCGGCGCCCGGTTTCCTTGGTGTAGCAGTCTCAGTTGAAGTGGAGGTCGCGGCGGCGGACGCCCGCGAAGCCGAGCGCGGCGATCGCCGCCGCGACAGCGGTGAGGACCGCGAGCACGAGCCAGTCCATGTCTTCGAGCGGGTACTCGGCGACGTGCTCGAACGGCGATAGCTTCCCGACCCAGTCGGGGAGGTCGAGGACCGCGCCGAAGTAGCCGATGATGAACACGTACAGCCACAGCAGCCAGCGCAGCGCGCCGACACGCGGCGCCCATCCCAGCAGCGCGAACGCGGCTGCGATCACGACCCACACCGGGGGCAGGTAGTTCAGTTGGGCGAGCACGAGCTTCCCGAACGTGTCCCAGCCGAGCGAGCTCGCCCCCACCAGGGACAGCCCGAGCCCGCCGAGCAGCGTGCCGGCGGTGCCGTTGACCAGGGCGGCCGCGAAGTACGAGCCCGGCCAGCCCGAGCGGGCCACCGGCGAGGCGGCGAGGAGCTCGCCGCGGCCGCCCGTCTCCTCCTTGCGCGCCCGGCCGATGACCAGCAGCGCGAAGATCAGCGCGAAGAACCCCTGGATCTGGGTCACCGTGACCGCGAACGAGTCTTCGGCGGCCGCGTCGCTGCCGCGGGTGAGGACTTCACGCTGGGTCTCGGACATGCCCTCGAGGAACTCGTCGGCACTGCCGAGGACCGAGCCGTAGGTGAGGCCGAGCAGCAGCATGCTGATGGCGGCGGTCACGAGCAGGCCCTTGGTGAGCCGGAACGTCAGGGCCGTCGCCGAGTCGAGGCCGGCCTTGGCGGTGGCGCGGCCGGGACGGGCCGGCAGCATGCCCGCGCCGAAGTCGCGCTTGGCGACGAGGGCGAACGCGAGCCAGACGAGCGCCGCCGAGACGCCCGCGGCCACCGCGAGCGGCCACCACCGCTGCTCGGCGGTGTAGACGAAGGTCAGTTCCGGCCAGCCGATCGGCGAGAGCCAGGAGAGTGCGCTCTCCTGCGCGTACCCGGCCCCGGCGGTGAGGAACGCGAAGCCGAGGACGGCGAACGCGAGGCCGTTCGCCGTGGAGCCGTAGCTGCCGAGCTGGGCGCAGACGGCCGTGATCGCGGCGAACGAGACGCCCGTGGCGGTGAACGTCAGGCCGTATAGAACGGCTTGGCTGAACTCGGTGCCGTCGAGTCCGGCGACGGTGAGCGTGGTGAGCGCGCCGAGCGCGACGGCCGCGATGAGGGACAGCCACAGGGCCGCGGCCAGGTCGGCGCGGCGGCCCACGGGCAGTGAGCGGACGACCTCCGAGCGGGAGGTCTCCTCGTCGGCGCGGGTGAGCCTGGTGATGAGCAGGATGAACATGACGCCGGTGACCGCGAGCGACCACATGAGCATCTGGTGCGCGAACATGGCGCCGACGGAGTCGGCGTAGGCGTCGATGTACTCGACCGGTCCGGTCATGAACCGCATCGCGGGCGAGTCGAGCAGGGCCGCCGACTCGGCGCGCGCCGCGGGGTCGGGGTAGAGCTCGGGCAGGGACACGGACATCATCCAGCTGAAGGCGGTCATGCCGCCGAGCCAGCCGATGAGGAAGACGCGGCTGCGGCGCAGGTAGAACCGCAGCATCTTCCCGGTTCCGGCGACGGTGCTGAGGCGGTCTTCGATCTGCGCTACCGCGGTGGTCATGACCCGTTCCCCTGACCGTTCGGGACGCCGGAGGCGGCGAGCTCGTCGCCGTAGAAGCGCAGGAAGATCTCCTCGAGCGAGGGCGGCTCGCAGGTGAGGCCGGCGACGCCGGCGACGGCGAGCTGCGCGAGCACGTCGTCGAGCGCCGCGGCGTCGACGCTGCACTCGATGTCGAGGCCGTCGACTCTGAGGTCGTGCACGCCCTCGTGGTCTTCGAGGCCGCGCACGGGGTGCTTGAGGGCGGCGCGCAGGCGCGAGCGGGAGAAGTGCCGCATCTCGGCGAGGGTGCCGGTCTCGACGACGACGCCCTTGCGGATGATGCTCACCCGGTCGCAGAGGGCTTCGACCTCACTCATGATGTGGCTCGAGAGGAGCACGGTGCGCCCGGCGGCCGAGGCCTCCTTGACGCATTCGTTGAAGACCGCGCCCATGAGCGGGTCGAGGCCCGACGTGGGCTCGTCGAGCAGGAGCAGGTCGACGTCGGCGGCGAACGCGGCGACGAGCGCGACCTTCTGCCGGTTGCCCTTGGAGTAGGAGCGGCCCTTCTTGCGCGGGTCGAGGTCGAAGCGCTCGAGCAGCTCGTCGCGTTTGGCCTTGTCGATGCCGCCGCGCAGGCGGCCGAGGAGGTCGATGGTCTCGCCGCCGGTGAGGCCGGGCCAGAGGGCGACGTCGCCGGGGACGTACGCGAGTCGCTTGTGGAGCGTGGCGGCGTCCTTCCAGGGGTCGGCGCCGAAGAGCTCGGCGCGGCCCTCGTCGGAGCGGAGCATCCCGAGCAGGACGCGGATGGCGGTGGACTTCCCGGCGCCGTTCGGTCCGAGGAAGCCGTGTGTCTCCCCTTGGGTCACTTCGAGGTCGAGACGGTCGAGGGCGGTCACGTGCCCGAAGCGCTTGACCAGGCCCTCGGTGCGGATCACTGCATTCATGTCGCTCAAGCTATCACAGATTTCATGAATTTGTAAAACTTATAGCGGCTCCGGCTATCATGTTGGGCACGAGGACGACGACGGGGGATCGATGGGACAGGACACCGAGCGCAAGGACGTGCTGGAGTACGTGGAGCAGTTCGCCGCGATCCTCAACGACAGCGGCCTGCAGCGCATGACCGCGCGGGTGTTCTCCTACGTCCTCGTCGACGACGCGGACACCTACACCGCCGCCGAAGTCGCCGAAGGCCTGGGCATCAGCCTCGCGGCCGTCTCCGGCGCCGTGCGCGAGCTGACCACCGCCGGGCTGCTCATCAAGGGCCGCCGCCCCTCCACCCGGGCCGACGTCTACCGCCTCAACGACGATGACATCTGGGGCTCGATCATGCTCGACCGCTCCCCGGTCATCAACCGCTACCGCGACCTCGCGCTCCACGGCATCGAGACGCTGCCCGAGGGACCCGGCCGCGACCGGCTCGTGCAGACCGCCGCGTTCATGGAGTTCGTCGACCACCAGATGGCGCAGATGCGGCGCCGCTGGAACGAGCGGCGCACCGAGCTCGTCGCAGCGTACGCGGCGCGAAGTCGCGCGGCGCCGCCGCGAGAGTGACGGGGCATACCGCTCCGGTATGGGGGACATACCGCTCCGGTATGCTGCAAGCCTGACCGCCCCGATCAGACGAACCCTGGAGGAAGCCGACGTGGCCGACGACACCAGCCGCTCCGATGCGACCGCTGACAAGGGTCGTCCCACGCGCAAGCAAGGCGAGAAGACCGCGTCGCGCAACCCCGGCAAGCGGCTCGGCCGCTTCCTGAAGGAAGTCGTCGAGCAGCTCCGCAAGGTCGTCTACCCGACCCGCCGCCAGCTCATCACCTACTCGGTCGTCGTCCTGGTCTTCGTCGGCATCGTGATGGCCTACATCGGGGGTCTCGACCTGCTCTTCGGCGACCTCGTCCGCCGGGCCTTCGGCGCCGACTCCTAGGGGACGCCGCGGCGCTCCCGGCGCCGCCGCCCGCTCCCGTCCGCCCTCCGCCCGCGCGGCCGGATTGCGTGACCTGCGCCGGTTCGCCGGTGCCTGAGGCGCGCCGCCGTCCGGAGCGGCTACCCTAGTGGGTATGACGCGCGCCGGTTCCGCCGGCGCGCGACTTCACAGACGGGAATCGACGCGTCCGACATTCCGAGAAACCGGTCCGGTCGAGAGCGCACCGTCGTAACAATGTTCAGTCGCAGTACCTCGCCGCAGCGAGGTCGAAGCCGGAATGAGAGTTGAGCGTGTCTGAGTTCGACGAGGCCCTGAAGAACGAGGTCGCGGCCCAGGCTGCCGCGGCGCAGGTCGCGGAGGCCGAAGAAGAGCCCACGACGGACGAGGACGCCGCCTCCGCCGAGCCCGAGGTCGACCCCGCCGAGGCCCTGCGCGCCAAGCTGCGTTTCGCCCCCGGCGAGTGGTACGTGCTGCACTCCTACGCCGGCTTCGAGAACCGCGTGCGCTCCAACCTGGAGAACCGGATCCAGTCCTTCGACATGGAGGACTACATCTACCAGATCGAGGTCCCCACCCACACCGAGGTGGAGATCAAGAACGGCAAGCGCTCCAAGGTCGAGGCCAAGGTCTTCCCGAGCTACGTGCTCGTCCGCATGGAGATGACCCCCGAGTCCTACTCGGTCGTGCGCAACACGCCGGGCGTGACCGGCTTCGTCGGCGTGGTCGACCGCACCGACCGCCCCAGCCCGCTCCCGCTCGACGAGGTCATCCAGTGGCTGCTCCCGCCGGAGCAGAAGCCCAAGGACGAGGCCCAGGCCGAGACCGCCGGCGGCGACGTCGAGATCAAGGTCGACTTCAGCGAGGGCGAGTCCGTCACCGTCGTGGACGGCGCCTTCGCCTCCATGCCGGCCACCATCGCCGAGATCAACGCCGAGCAGCAGAAGCTCAAGGTGCTCGTCTCGATCTTCGGCCGCGAGACCCCGGTCGAGCTCAACTTCAACCAGGTCTCGAAGCTGTAGCACGAGCTACAGCTCACATACCTCTCTTCAGGGACCCCGCTGGTCGGCGGGTACCCTGGAGAAGTTGTGCGCAGGGCGCTGCCCTGTGCACGTGTGTAAGTGAGACCAGGCGCCGCCCGGTCGCATGTGTTGATGTGACCAGTGCGCTGCCCCGCTCACATGTAAGGCAGGGGCTCCGGTCCCTGCAAGCCAGCCACGGCGAAGCTTGCAAGCCGTGGATTAGCCCAGGATCAAGAGAAGGACACGATGGCTCCCAACAAGAAGGCCGTTGTGACGTTCAAGCTGGAGCTCGCGGGTGGCCAGGCCACCCCGGCCCCGCCGGTGGGTCCCGCCCTCGGCCAGCACGGCGTCAACATCATGGAGTTCTGCAAGGCCTACAACGCGGCCACCGAATCCCAGCGCGGCGAAGTCCTCCCCGCTGAGATCACGGTGTACGAGGACCGTTCGTTCACGTTCGTCCTCAAGACCCCGCCGGCCGCGAAGCTGCTGCTCAAGGCCGCCGGTGTCGCCAAGGGCTCGGGCGAGCCCCACCGCGTCAAGGTCGGCAAGGTGACCTCGGCCCAGGTGCGCGAGATCGCGGAGAAGAAGCTCCCCGACCTCAACGCCAACGACCTCGACGCCGCGTCGCTCATCGTCGCCGGCACCGCCCGCTCCATGGGCATCACCGTCGAGGGCTGAGGCCCCCAGAACTCGGTCGGCATCCCGTGCCGGCACCAACCCAGTGGAAGGGCGCGCGCCCGCCCTCACCACGACATCCGAAGGATGGAACATGAAGCGCAGCAAGAAGTACACCGACCTCGCCAAGAAGGTCGACCGCACGCAGCTCTACGCGCCCCTCGAGGCGACCGGGCTCGCGAAGGAGACCACCGCGACGTCGTTCGACGCCACCGTTGAGGTCGCCCTGCGACTCGGCGTCGACCCGCGTCAGGCCGACCAGCTCGTCCGCGGCACCGTCTCCCTGCCCCACGGCACGGGCAAGACCGTCCGCGTCATCGTCTTCGCCGAGGGCGACAAGGCCGAAGCGGCCGTCAACGCCGGCGCCGACGAGGTCGGCTCGGACGAGCTCGTCAAGCGGATCTCCGAAGGCTGGCTCGACTTCGACGCCGCCGTCGCCACGCCCGACCAGATGGCCAAGATCGGCCGGATCGCGCGCATCCTGGGCCCGCGCGGTCTCATGCCGAACCCGAAGACCGGCACCGTCACGCCGGACGTCGCGAAGGCCGTCTCGGAGATCAAGGCCGGCAAGATCGCCTTCCGCGTCGACAAGCACGCCAACCTGCACCTGCCGATCGGCAAGACCAGCTTCTCCGCCGAGCAGCTGGCCGAGAACTACGCCGCGGCCCTCGAAGAGGTGCAGCGCCTGAAGCCCGCCAGCTCCAAGGGCGTGTACATCAAGAAGTCCACGATCTCCACCACCATGGGCCCGGGCATCCCGGTCGACCCGCAGGCGGTCAAGATCAAGTAAGGCACCGCGAGGTGTGACGTGGCCCCAGCGCAGGCTCCTGCGCTGGGGCTTCGGTTATATGCCCTGCTACTCTGGAATCCAACAACCCAAAGACCGTTCGGTTACCGCCTCGTGCGGTTGTAAACCACCCGGAACCGACGTAGGGCGACTACTCGAAGCGACCATGGTGTGGGCTGATTCCATCGGCCTCAGGTCCCAGTGATGAGGCGTCCCGCGGGGCGCCTAATTTTTTTGTCGCCTCCGCGACGGTTGAGGATTGATCAGCCGAGAAAGGAGGGAATTATGGCTGAACGGGAATACCCGGCGGGTAAGCAGACCGCCATCGCCGAACTCGCCCAGGACTTCTCCAACGCGAACGCCACGGTGCTCACCGAGTACCGCGGCCTGACCGTTGCCGAACTCCGCGAGCTGCGGCGTTCCCTCGGCGAGGGGACGCACTACCGCGTCGCCAAGAACACCCTCGCCAAGCGCGCTGCCAGCGAGGCCGGTGTCTCCGGTCTCGACGAGCTGTTCGTCGGCCCCACCGCGATCACCTTCATCGAAGGCGACCCGGTCGAAGCCGCGAAGAGCCTGCGCAACTTCGCCAAGACGCACGAAGCCCTGGTGATCAAGGGCGGTTACATGGAGGGCAAAGCCCTCTCCGTCGAAGAGATCACCAAGCTCGCCGACCTCGAGTCGCGCGAAGTGCTCCTGGCCAAGCTGGCCGGCGCGATGAAGGCCACCGCGCAGAAGACCGCCTCCGTGCTCGCCGCCCCTGCCTCGCAGGTGGCCCGGCTCGGTGCGGCGCTGCAGGACAAGAAGGCGGCCAGTGGCGAGTAGCGCCGCTAGCCCGAGACTTTAAAGAAAGGACAACACCATGGCTAAGCTTTCCACCGCGGAACTGCTCGACGCGTTCAAGGAGATGACCCTCCTCGAGGTCTCCGAGTTCGTCAAGGCGTTCGAGGAAGAGTTCGACGTCACCGCTGCCGCTCCCGTCGCCGTGGCCGCTGCCGGCCCCGCCGCCGGTGGCGCCGAGGCCGCTGTCGAGAAGGACACCTTCGACGTCGTGCTCGAGTCGGCCGGCGAGTCGAAGATCAAGGTCATCAAGGAAGTCCGCGGCCTGACCGGCCTCGGCCTCAAGGAAGCCAAGGAGCTCGTCGAGAGCGCCCCCAAGGCCGTCCTCGAGGGTGCGAAGAAGGACGACGCGGACAAGGCCAAGGAGGCCCTCGAGGGCGCCGGCGCCACCGTGTCGCTCAAGTAATCGCGCACATCGCCTTAATGCATGAAGGGGCCTCCCAGCCCTTGTACGTGGACCGGGTCCGCACCGCCTGACGGCGGAGCGGACCCGGTCTTCTTGTCTTCCAAGATTTTTCAGAAGAATCCCGGCCGGGCGCAACGAAACCGAACCATCGCCACGTCTTTGCGAGTAGACACACCCAGACACACTCTCAAGGAGATGGACGATGTCCGCAAGGAGATGGGCGGCCGGGCTCGGCGGAGCTACGGTGCTCGCGCTGACCGCCGGCTGCGGCATGCTCGGTATCGGTGGCGGCGAAGAGAAGCAGTCCGATGAGCAACGGCTCGTCGAGATGCTCAACGAGAGCCGCCGCCTCGAAAGCGAGCTCATGGCGGCCGAGTACCGCATCGTCCAGAACTGCCTGGAGGAGCAGGGCCACACCGTCCACGAGCCCTGGGCGATGGAGGTCTACGAAGAGCCGGAGACCGATTCCCTCACCTACGGCTACGCCCACGAGGAGTTCCTCCTTCCCCCCGAAGAGGCCAAGGAATGGGGCTTCGGGCAGTGGGCCAACTCCATGGAGGGCTCCGAGGACCCCTTGAGCGAGGAGTACTACAAGGCTCAAGAGGAGAAGTGGGCAGAGGAGGACGGGGGGACCGACTACGAGGAGCCCGACACCTCGGCGTGGGACGCCCTCACCCCTGAGGAGCAGTACAGCTGGTACGTCGCCTACCAGGGCGAAGAGTACGTCAAGGAGTCCTACGGCACCCTCGAGGAGTTCGTCGGCTACGCCGAGGAGGAAGCGGCGTACGAGGAGATGACCGAAGAGGAGCTCGCCGCCCTCGATGAAGAGGCCGCCGCCGAAGAAGCGGGCGAGATCGACATCGAAGAGGACATGGGCTGGGAAGAGCCCAAGCCGGGCGGCTGCCAGCTCGAGATGATCGAAGCGCTCTACGGCGAGCCCCGCCTGGTCGAGACGGAGTGGGAAATGGAGGAGGGCGAGACCTACATCGACAAGACCTGGGAGTACCGCCCGGAGAACCCCCTCTACTCGGACCCTGAAGAGACCATGTACGAGAACATCGAGGCCGAGTACAGCGCCGCGATGGCCGACCTGCAGGGCGAGTTCATCGACTGCATCACCGCCCGCGGTTACGAGGGCTGGGAGTTCACCGAGTACAACTCGCTCCCCATCTGGGAGTTCTTCGGCGCCCTGTACTACCAGAACGCCTCCGCCGAAGAGCAGGACATGATGTACGGCGGCGACTCCGACGTCGAGGTCCCGGAGATCCCCGAGGCCGCCGGCAGCACCTACGAGGAGTGGAAGGCCTACGAGATCCAGACGGCCGTCGACTTCTCCGAGTGCGGCGAGGAGATCGGCTACGCCAAGGCCTCCGAGAAGGCCTATGACGAGGCGAACATCAAGGGCTACAAGACCATGGAAGAAGACGTCTACGCCTGGCAGGAAGACATGAACAACGCCATCGCCAAGGCGCAGGAGGTCCTCGACAACTAACAAGCCACCTCTCTATCGGGGAAGAAAGGCCCGGGCTGCGCAGATGGGGCGCGGCCCGGGCCGCCCCTGTAACCCGGAGAGCCGCAAGGAAACACACCCTCGAGGGCGGGCACGGCCACCAGGCCGCGCCCGCCCTCGGGCCCGTCTCGGACCGAAGGCGCGTCACCTTTGCGGCCCGGACTCGTTGAACAGGTCGAGGCGGCCGGCTCGTCCGGCCGCCGAAGGAGCGAGGCCGGGACGCCGCATTGCGGCCGGGCGCCGGGACGCGCGAGCGCCCCGGCGCCGGCGGCAGGCGACGCAAAGGCGTCCCGTGCCCGCACCGATCCTGCGCGTCCTCCCGTCGTCTTCCCGTCGTCCTCGCGGCGATCGGCAGGCGCAGGGCATGGCCCTTCCCGCCCGCGTCCGCCTCCGGCCGACCGCAGCGGTACGACGGCCCTCCCATGCGGATCCGACACGCTCCGGGCCGCGACGCCCGTTCGCGTCCCCGGCCGCGACACGCCCGGGACCTGATGGTCCTGCGGCCCTTCGCAAGCGCCGCCGGCGCCCGCCGCCCTGCGCGCCCTGCGGCCGCCCGCGCCCCCGCTGCGCTGGGGTTCGCCCGCTCGCCGCGACTCGGGTGGGGCCCGGTTCAGTCGCTGGGGCCGAAGGGGCGCATCCGGGCGAATTAGACGCCTGACTTGACGAACTGTGACTTGATCCTGCAAACTAGTTCCTCAAGCGCCACTGCGTGGCGCGCGCAACGTCCGCCCCCACCGGGCCTTCCCGGCACCGCGGACCGAGCGCAGACGGGCCGCCGCGGGGCGGCCCGGAGGCATGACGGTCCCGGTGAGCGTGCGAACCGGTACTCAGAGCGATGTACGGAAGGAACTTCGGCAGCGGGAGAGATTGTCGTCACCCCTTACCCCACCACCCGGTGGGGAAGTTGACAGTTGCCGGAGCGTACATTAAGCTATTAATTTGCGCTGCCTCCTTCACGCCTTCTTGACGCGGTGAGGGTCGTGGACGGTGGGGATTCCAGGCTCGACGACCGACGTTCAACGCCTTTCAGGCTTGACGCCCGGTCGGTTGCCCGTCTCCGGCTGTCCTCGTCGATCCCGCATCGGTGCGGAGACTGCGGCATGCGCCGGCCGTCGTAACAATCAGGTCCTCGGAAGGACGAATCTTGGCAGCTTCCCGCACTGGCAAGACCAGCTCCAGCAAGAGCAAGCACGCACCTCGCCGTATCTCGTTCGGCAGGATCGAAGAGAAACTCGAAGTCCCGAACCTTCTGGCGCTCCAGACCGACTCGTTCGACTGGCTCGTCGGCAACGAGGCGTACCGCGCCCGCGTGGGCGAGGACGCGGTGAGCGGCCTCGACGAGATCCTCGAGGAGATCAGCCCGATCGAGGACTTCTCGGGCACCATGAGCCTGTCCTTCTCCAACCCTCGCTTCGACGAGGTCAAGGCCCCCATCGAGGAGTGCCGCGAGAAGGACCTCACCTACTGCGCCCCGCTGTTCGTCACGGCGGAGTTCATCAACCACACCACCGGTGAGATCAAGTCCCAGACGGTCTTCATGGGCGACTTCCCCATGATGACCCCGAAGGGCACCTTCATCATCAACGGCACCGAGCGCGTGGTCGTCTCGCAGCTCGTGCGCTCCCCGGGCGTGTACTTCGACAAGCAGCCCGACAAGACCTCCGACCGCGACCTGACCAGCGCGAAGGTCATTCCGGGCCGCGGCGCGTGGCTCGAGTTCGACATCGACAAGCGCGAGACCGTCGGCGTGCGCGTCGACCGCAAGCGCCGCCAGGCCGTCACCGTGCTGCTGAAGGCCATCGGCTGGGACAACGACCGCATCCGCGAGCGCTTCGGCTGGTCCGAGCTCATGATGACGACCTTGGAAAAGGACACCATCAACTCGCAGGACGAGGCGCTGCTCGACATCTACCGCAAGCTGCGTCCGGGCGAGCCGCCGACGAAGGACAACGCGCAGTCGCTGCTGGAGAACCTGTTCTTCAACAAGAAGCGCTACGACCTCGCGAAGGTCGGCCGCTACAAGGTCAACAAGAAGTTCGGCCTCGACTCGCCGATCTCGACCGGCGTGCTCACCGAGGACGACCTGGCCGCGACGATCGAGTTCATGCTGCGCCTGCACTCGGCCGAGCCGGGTTACGGCCCCGACGACATCGACCACTTCGGCAACCGCCGCCTGCGCACCGTCGGCGAGCTCATCCAGAACCAGATCCGGGTGGGCCTCTCCCGCATGGAGCGCGTCGTGCGCGAGCGCATGACGACCCAGGACGTCGAGGCGATCACGCCGCAGACCCTGATCAACATCCGCCCGGTCGTGGCGGCGATCAAGGAGTTCTTCGGCACCTCGCAGCTGTCGCAGTTCATGGACCAGGTCAACCCGATCACGGGTCTGACCCACCGCCGCCGCCTCTCGGCGCTCGGCCCGGGCGGTCTGTCCCGCGACCGCGCCGCCATGGACGTGCGCGACGTGCACCCGTCGCACTACGGCCGCATGTGCCCGATCGAGACGCCGGAAGGCCCGAACATCGGCCTCATCGGCGCGATGTCGACCTTCGCGCGCGTCAACCCGTTCGGCTTCATCGAGACCCCGTACCGGAAGGTCGTCGACGGCAAGGTCACCGACGACATCCAGTACCTGACGGCCGATGAAGAGGACCGCTTCACCATCGCGCAGGCGAACCAGCTCCTGAACGAAGACGGCTCGTTCGTCGACGCGCAGGTCCTGGCCCGCGGCCGCGGCGGCGAGGCCGAGCTGCTGACCGCCGACGAGATCGACTTCATGGACGTCTCGCCGCGCCAGATGACCTCGGTCGCGACCGCGCTCGTGCCGTTCCTCGAGCACGACGACGCCAACCGCGCCCTCATGGGCGCGAACATGCAGCGCCAGGCCGTGCCGCTCATCAAGACGGACTCGCCGCTGGTGGGCACCGGCATGGAGTACCGCGCCGCGGTCGACGCCGGCGACGTGGTCGTCGCCGAGGCCGACGGCCTCGTCGAGGACGCCTCCGCCGACTACATCACCATCGCGCAGGACAACGGCATGCGCCGCACCTACCTGCTGCACAAGTTCCGCCGCTCGAACGCGGGCTCGTGCATCAACCAGGTGCCGCTCGTGACCGAGGGCGAGCGCGTCGAGGCCGGCCAGCCGATCGCCGACGGTCCGTCCACGGACAAGGGCGAGATGGCGCTCGGCAAGAACCTGCTGGTCGCGTTCACCACCTGGGAGGGCCAGAACTTCGAGGACGCCATCGTGCTCTCCTCGCGCCTGGTCGAAGAGGACGTGCTCACCTCGATCCACATCGACGAGCACGAGGTCGACGCCCGCGACACGAAGCTCGGTCCGGAGGAGATCACCCGCGACATCCCGAACGTCGGCGAGGAGATGCTCTCCGACCTCGACGACCGCGGCATCATCCGGATCGGCGCCGAGGTCGAGGACGGCGACATCCTCGTCGGCAAGGTCACGCCCAAGGGCGAGACCGAGCTGACCCCGGAGGAGCGCCTGCTCCGCGCGATCTTCGGTGAGAAGGCCCGCGAGGTCCGCGACACCTCTCTGAAGGTCCCGCACGGCGAGGCCGGCACGGTCATCGGCGTCCGCACCTTCTCGCGCGAGGACGGCGACGAGCTGTCCCCGGGCGTCAACGAGATGGTCCGCGTCTACATCGCCCAGAAGCGCAAGATCGGCGTCGGCGACAAGCTCGCCGGCCGCCACGGCAACAAGGGCGTCATCTCGAAGGTCGTGCCGCAGGAGGACATGCCGTTCCTGCCGGACGGCACGCCGATCGACATCCTGCTCAACCCGCTGGGTGTGCCGGGCCGTATGAACATCGGCCAGGTGCTCGAGGTCCACTTGGGCTGGGCGGCGAAGACGGGCTGGAAGCTCGAGGGCTTCGACGAGGCCTGGCAGCAGGCCCTCAAGGCCATCGGCGCCGACGAGGCCCCGGCCGACTCGAAGGTGGGCACGCCGGTGTTCGACGGCGCGCACCCCGAGGAGGTCACGGGCGTCTTGGCGAACACGCTGCCCAACCGCGACGGCCAGCGCATGGTCGCCCCGACGGGCAAGGCGCAGCTGTTCGACGGGCGCTCCGGCGAGCCGTTCCCGGACCCGATCTCGGTCGGCTACATGTACATCCTGAAGCTGAACCACATGGTCGACGACAAGATCCACGCGCGTTCGACCGGTCCGTACTCGATGATCACCCAGCAGCCGCTCGGCGGTAAGGCCCAGTTCGGCGGCCAGCGCTTCGGTGAGATGGAGTGCTGGGCCATGCAGGCCTACGGCGCCGCTTACGCGCTGCAGGAGCTGCTGACGATCAAGTCCGACGACGTGGTGGGCCGCGTGAAGGTCTACGAGGCCATCGTCAAGGGCGAGAACGTGCCCGAGCCGGGCATTCCGGAATCGTTCAAGGTGCTGCTCAAGGAGCTCCAGTCGCTCTGCCTCAACGTGGAGGTGCTGTCCGCCGACGGGCAGGCCATCCAGATGACCGAGAGCGACGACGAGGTCTTCCGCGCCGCCGAGGAGCTCGGGATCGACCTGTCCCACGAAGAGCCCTCGAGCGTGGACTTCGAGAGCGCCTGACGTCGAGTGAGGGCGGCAGCCGACGATGCCGCCGCCCTCGCCAACGTCTCATCCAATCCTTAAGAACCATCAAGGGGAAGAGTTCAGTGCTCGACGTCAACTTCTTCGACAAGTTGAAGATCGGCCTCGCCACCGCCGAGGACATTCGGCAGTGGTCGCACGGCGAGGTGAAGAAGCCCGAGACCATCAACTACCGCACCCTCAAGCCTGAGAAGGACGGTCTTTTCTGCGAGAAGATCTTCGGTCCGACCCGGGACTGGGAGTGCTACTGCGGCAAGTACAAGCGGATCCGCTTCAAGGGCATCATCTGCGAGCGCTGCGGCGTCGAGGTGACCCGTTCGAAGGTCCGCCGCGAGCGCATGGGCCACATCGAGCTCGCCGCGCCCGTGACCCACATCTGGTACTTCAAGGGCGTTCCCTCGCGCTTGGGCTACCTGCTGGACCTGGCGCCGAAGGACCTCGAGAAGGTCATCTACTTCGCGGCCTACGTGATCACCGCGGTCGACGAGGAGGCCCGCCAGCGGGACGTCCCGACCCTGGAGAACGAGATCGTCGCCGAGAAGCGCCACCTGGAGCAGCAGCGCGACGCCGCGATCGAGGAGCGCGCCTCGAAGCTCGAGGCCGACCTGGCCGAGCTGGAGGCCGAAGGCGCCCGTGCCGACGTCCGCCGCAAGGTCAAGGACGGCGGCGAGCGCGAGATGCGCCAGATCCGCGACAAGGCGCAGCGTGAGATCGACCGTCTCGACGAGGTCATGGACACGTTCCGCAAGCTCGAGGTGCGCCAGCTCATCGGCGACGAGATGCTCTACCGGGAGCTGCAGCAGCGCTTCGGCGAGTACTTCACCGGCGGCATGGGCGCGGAGTCCATCAAGAACCTGCTGGAGAACCTGGACCTGGACGCCGAGGCCGTGAGCCTGCGCGAGACCATCGCGACCGGCAAGGGCCAGAAGAAGCTCCGGGCGCTCAAGCGCCTCAAGGTCGTGGCCGCGTTCCAGGCCACCGGCAACTCGCCGCTGGGCATGGTCCTCGACTGCGTGCCGGTGATCCCGCCGGAGCTGCGCCCGATGGTGCAGCTCGACGGCGGCCGCTTCGCGACCTCGGACCTCAACGACCTGTACCGCCGCGTCATCAACCGCAACAACCGCCTCAAGCGCCTGATGGACCTCGGTGCGCCCGAGATCATCGTGGCGAACGAGAAGCGGATGCTGCAGGAGTCGGTGGACGCGCTGTTCGACAACGGCCGCCGCGGCCGCCCGGTGACGGGCCCCGGCAACCGTCCGCTCAAGTCGCTGTCCGACATGCTCAAGGGCAAGCAGGGCCGGTTCCGCCAGAACCTGCTCGGCAAGCGCGTCGACTACTCGGGCCGTTCGGTCATCGTGGTCGGCCCGCGCCTGAAGCTGCACCAGTGCGGTCTGCCGAAGCAGATGGCGCTGGAGCTGTTCAAGCCGTTCGTGATGAAGCGCCTGGTGGACCTGAACCACGCGCAGAACATCAAGTCGGCCAAGCGCATGGTCGAGCGCGCTCGCCCGGTCGTGTGGGACGTGCTCGAAGAGGTCATCTCCGAGCACCCGGTCCTGCTCAACCGCGCGCCCACGCTGCACCGCCTCGGCATCCAGGCCTTCGAGCCGCAGCTGGTCGAGGGCAAGGCCATCCAGCTGCACCCGCTGGTGTGCACCGCCTTCAACGCCGACTTCGACGGCGACCAGATGGCCGTGCACGTCCCGCTGAGCGCTGAGGCCCAGGCCGAGGCCCGCATCCTGATGCTGGCGTCGAACAACATCCTCAAGCCCTCGGACGGCAAGCCGGTGGCCCTGCCCACGCAGGACCAGATCATCGGCCTGTACTACCTGACGCACCTCTCCGAAGGCCGCGTCGGCGAGGGCCGGGCGTTCTCGGACGTCGGCGAGGCCCAGATGGCGAAGGACCGCGGCGAGCTGGACCTCCAGGCGCCCATCCGGATCCGCCTGGACGGCATCGAGACGATCAACAACGGCAACGCCGAGCCGTGGACGGCCCCCGAGGGCTGGACCCCGGGCGAGCCGCTGCTGGTCGAGACGACGCTGGGCCGCGTGTTCTTCAACGAGTGCCTGCCGCCGGACTTCGAGTACGTGAACTACGAGGTTCGCAAGGGCCAGCTCTCGGAGATCATCCACGACCTGTCCGAGCACTACTCGAAGGTGCAGCTGGGCGCCTGCCTGGACGCGCTGAAGTCCGCAGGCTTCCGCTGGGCCGGCTGGTCCGGTGTGACCATCGGCATCGAGGACGTCGTGGAGCCGGCGCACAAGGCCGAGATCTTGGAGAAGTACGAAGCGGACTCCGCCAAGATCGACAAGCAGTACGTGCGCGGTCTCATGACGGCCGAAGAGCGCCGCGGCGAGCTGACCGAGATCTGGACCAAGGCCACGGCCGAGGTGCTGGAGGACCTGAACCAGACGCTGCAGCCGGAGAACCCGCTGTGGCAGATGATCAACTCGGGCGCGCGAGGCAACATGCTGCAGCTGCGCCAGATCGCCGGCATGCGCGGCCTGGTGGCGAACCCGAAGGGCGAGATCATCCCGCGTCCGATCAAGTCCTCGCTGCGCGAGGGCCTGACGGTGCTGGAGTACTTCATCTCGACCCACGGTTCGCGCAAGGGTCTGGCCGACACCGCGCTGCGTACCGCCGACTCGGGTTACCTGACCCGTCGTCTGGTGGACGTCTCGCAGGACGTCATCATCCGCGAGGACGACTGCGGCACCGACCGCGCCCTGGACTTCCAGGTGTCGGTCGAGGTCGACGGGCGCTTCATCGCGTCCGACATCGTCGACTCGTCGATCGACGCGCGCAACCTCGCCGACGACGTCGAGGTGGACGGCAAGGTCCTCCTCGAGCGCAACACGCCGCTGAACTCGGACCACATCGCCACGCTGGTCGCCAACGGCGTCACCAACGTGAAGGTCCGCTCCGTGCTCACCTGCGAGTCCCGCCAGGGCGTCTGCGCGGCCTGCTACGGCCGTTCGATGCCGACCGGCGAGAAGGTGGACCTGGGCGAGGCCGTGGGCATCATCGCGGCGCAGTCGATCGGTGAGCCCGGCACGCAGCTGACGATGCGCACCTTCCACACCGGTGGCGCGG
Source organism: Glycomyces sp. NPDC049804 (assembly GCF_040674615.1). Lineage (NCBI taxonomy): Bacteria > Bacillati > Actinomycetota > Actinomycetes > Glycomycetales > Glycomycetaceae > Glycomyces > Glycomyces sp. NPDC049804. Next base: position 334,992 of record NZ_JBFAMQ010000002.1, on the reverse strand, counting down.
CGACCTCGCAGGACATCACGCAGGGTCTGCCGCGTGTCCAGGAGGTCTTCGAGGCCCGCGTCCCGAAGGGCAAGGCGCCCATCGCGGAAGCGAGCGGCACCGTGCGCATCGAGGACGCCGAGAAGAGCCGGAAGATCATCATCACCCCGGACGACGGGTCCGAGGAGATCGTGGTCGACAAGGTGCCGCGCCGTCTGCGCCTGCGCGTGGGCGACGGCGAGCACGTCGAGGTCGGCGAGAAGCTCGTCGAGGGCACCATCGACCCGCACGAGCTGCTGCGCGTGCTCGGTCCGCGGAAGGTCCAGCGCCACCTGGTGGAGCAGGTCCAGGACGTGTACCGCTCGCAGGGCGTGATGATCCACGACAAGCACATCGAGATCATCGTGCGCCAGATGCTCAAGCGGATCACGATCATCGACTCGGGCACCCTGGAGTTCCTGCCGGGCTCCCTGGTCGACCGCCTCGAGTTCGAGGAGCAGAACCGCAAGGCGATCGCCGACGGCGGCGAGCCGGCCTCCGGCCGCCCGCAGCTGATGGGCATCACGAAGGCCTCGCTGGCGACGGAGTCGTGGCTGTCCGCGGCCTCGTTCCAGGAGACCACCCGCGTGCTCACCGAGGCCGCGATCTCCGGCAAGTCCGACTCGCTGGTCGGCCTGAAGGAGAACGTGATCCTGGGCAAGCTGATCCCGGCCGGTACCGGCATCGCCAAGTACCGCAACGTGTCGGTCGAGCCCACCGAGGAAGCCAAGGCCGCGGTCTACTCCCTCGGCGGCTACGAGGACACGACCGCGAACGCCTTCGCCTACGGCGGCGGCCCCGCGGTCAGCCTCGAGGACTCGTACGACCTGGGTTCCTTCTAGAGCAACAACCTGCCGATTCCCGACGGCATGCAAGAAACCGGTGGGCCGGTGGCGCGAAAGCGCCACCGGCCCACCGGCGTTTCATGGATGACGAGCCGCAAGGATGCATGTAAAATACATGCATGGTGAACATTCAGGTGCGCGATATCTCGGAAGCGACCCGTGACGCCGTTGCGGCGGAGGCCGCCGAGCACGGCCAGTCCATGCAGTCCTACCTCAAGTCGGCGCTCGACGCCATCGCCCGTCGGCGGAACGCGATCGCAATGCTCAAGAAGCTCGACACGATGGGCGGCGGCTACACCGGCCCCGCGGAGGACGTCGTCGACGGGATCGCGTTGCAGCGAGCCGAGCGGGATCGCCGCATTCAGGGGGAGGCGTGATCGTTGTCGACTCATCGTTTCTGGTCGAGGCGTTGGTCAGCGACGGGGGAACCGGGCACCGCGCAAGGATGGCGCTCACGGAAGACCCTGACTGGCATGCGCCCGAACACGTTTCGGTCGAAGTAACGTCGGCAGTTCGCGGGAGCGTACTGGGTCGGAAAGTCACGCTTGAGCGAGCCGAGTACGCCCTGGCGACACTGCGTGAGATGCCGATCGTTCATGCGCCGTGGAATGACCTGGCAGAGCGGGTATGGGAACTGCGCGCCAACATGACGCCGTACGACGCCGCATTCATCGCGCTGGCCGAACGACTGGGCTGTCCGGTCTTGACGACCGACAAGAAGCTGGCGGACTGTCCGACCCGGCGCTGCGAAGTCCGGGTGATCGAGTGAGCCGATCGATGCCCGAACCGGAGGAAGCGCGCGACCCGTGGGAGCGTCCGACTGACGTCCCCCCGGACCAGGAGTGGTTCTGGACCCCGGAGTGGATTGCGGGGGAGCGCGAAGCCAGCGCCGATTTCGCGGCGGGCCGCGGCAAGGTCTTCTACAGCGGCGAGGAGTTCCTCGCGTACCTTGAGGGGTTCGACCAAACCTCCGAGGAGGCGGTGGAACCACCCGGCCAATAGGATGGGCGGGTGGTTGAGGTGCGCGGGGTTTTCGGGGTTCGGCATCCGGATGATCCGGAGCCGGTGGAGTCGACGAAGGTGGTGGCGGCCCGGTTGCTCGCGGGTGTCGGAGTCGCGTTGTCGCTCTTCGTCGGCGGGGTGATTCCGGCTTTCATCGCGCTCGTGCTCGCCCGGCAGGCCGAGGCCGACATCCGCGCCTCGGAAGGGTTCCTGCTCGGCGGCTCCCGGTTGGCTTCGATCCGTCGGCTCGCCTGGATCGCCATCGGCATCAGCGCCGCGGTCGTGGTGGCGGCCTTGCTCTTCTGGGTCCTCGAACTCGCTCGGACGGCGGGCGGTCCGAGCTACGACGGGAGCGTCGCGGTTTCAGGCTGACGCCTGAGGGAACTGCTGGTGAACAGCGCCTCTCCGGAGGCATCCCGCGCGGGGCCGTCCCGTATCGCGAGCTAATATAGGCCACGGTGTGTCTACCGCACCGAACGAATCAGGCCGAGGCCCCGCCGCGGTGAAGCTTGCGAGCCGGGCTCCGGCGCAACTCCGTGACACTGAACACGGATGCCTTGCGGTCGGAAAACGGCTTTGACCTTGTTCGTTAGGCTAGGTAGGCTTCTCCCTTGCGCCTGGACACCGCTTTGAGCGGCATGGTGGCCCTGTCAACTCCGGCAGCTCGGTCCCCGTGAGAGCCAGGCCAGGTTGCGTGCCTGCAAGATGGCGGGATCTGATCCCGTCGGCTGGCGTCATCGGCACGCATCCCTCGCACTGGGGGCTTCGTGAACACGGCTCTTTAGCCGGTCTCCGAGGAGATCGCTTCACGAACGCGTCTGAACTCGCTACGCGGCGGATCATCGGTCCGCCGGGCGCGGGTATGGGTCCGGAGAGACGCGACACGCCCGAACGCGGGGGACGGGAACCCACGCCGCTGAGCTGGGCCGTTATACGGCCGGAAGCAGGCGCGCGGGTGAACAGGTGACGCCGCACTGTCAGGAATACGCAACCGTCGACTGTTGAGAGGGGTTCGGCTCAGTGCCAACCATCCAGCAGCTGGTCCGGAACGGCCGCAAGGTCAAGACCAGCAAAACCAAGACGCCCGCGCTGAAGGGCAGCCCGCAGGCCCGCGGCGTGTGCACGCGCGTGTACACCACGACGCCGAAGAAGCCGAACTCGGCCATGCGCAAGGTCGCCCGCGTGCGCCTCATGAACGGCACCGAGGTCACCGCCTACATCCCGGGTGTGGGCCACAACCTGCAGGAGCACTCCATCGTGCTCGTGCGCGGCGGTCGTGTCCGCGACCTGCCCGGTGTCCGCTACAAGATCATCCGCGGCGCGCTCGACACCCAGGGTGTCCGCGACCGCAAGCAGGCCCGCAGCCGCTACGGCGCGAAGAAGGAGAAGTAAGCCATGCCGCGTAAAGGTCCCGCGCCGCGCCGGCCGCTTACCGCCGACCCGGTCTACAACTCGGTGCTCGTCACCCAGCTCATCAACAAGGTCCTCAAGGACGGCAAGCGCCGCCTCGCCGAGCGCATCGTCTACGAAGCCCTCGAGAACTGCCGCCAGAAGGCCGACTCGGACCCCGTGGTGATCCTCAAGCGCGCGCTCGACAACGTGAAGCCGACCCTCGAGGTCCGCTCCCGCCGCGTCGGTGGCGCCACCTACCAGGTCCCCGTGGACGTGCGCCCGCAGCGCGCCACCACGCTGGGCCTGCGCTGGCTCGTCGGCTACGCCCGCGACCGCCGTGAGAAGAGCATGGTCGAGCGTCTGACGAACGAGATCCTGGACGCTTCGAACGGCCTCGGCGCCGCGGTCAAGAAGCGCGAGGACACGCACAAGATGGCCGATTCCAACAAGGCATTCGCGCACTACCGCTGGTAGTCGCAGAGAGACTGAGAGATCGTGGCTAACAAAGCTAATGCGGAGCTCGCCAAGCTCCGCAACATCGGCATCATGGCCCACATCGACGCCGGCAAGACGACCACCACCGAGCGCATCCTGTACTACACGGGCGTGTCGCACAAGATCGGTGAGGTCCACGACGGCGCCGCGACCATGGACTGGATGGAGCAGGAGCAGGAGCGTGGTATCACCATCACCTCCGCCGCTACCAAGTGCTCCTGGGGCGACAACATCATCCAGATCATCGACACGCCCGGCCACGTCGACTTCACCGTCGAAGTGGAGCGCTCGCTGCGCGTGCTCGACTCCGCCATCGCCGTCTACGACGGTGTGGCCGGCGTGGAGCCGCAGACCGAGAACGTGTGGCGTCAGGCGAACAAGTACGACGTCCCGCGCATGTGCTTCGTCAACAAGCTCGACCGCACGGGCGCGAACTTCTTCCGCTGCGTCGAGATGATGCAGGACCGCCTCAACTCGAACACCGCGGTGATCCAGCTCCCGATCGGTAACGAGGCCGACTTCATCGGCGTCGTCGACCTGGTCGAGATGCACGCCAAGGTGTGGCGCGGCGAGACCGGTCTGGGCGAGAACTACGAGGTCGAGGAGATTCCCGCGGACCTGGCCGAGCAGGCCGAGGAGTACCGCGAGAAGCTCCTGGAGACCCTCTCGGACGTCGACGACGAGTTCGCCGAGCGCTTCCTGGAGGGCGAGGAGATCTCGGTCGCCGATGTCAAGGCCGCGATCCGCAAGGCCACCATCGCCAACCAGATCAACCCGGTGCTCTGCGGCACCGCGTTCAAGAACAAGGGCGTGCAGCCCCTGCTCGACGCGGTCGTGGACTACCTGCCGAGCCCGCTCGACATCCCGGCGATCCAGGGGACCCTCACCGACAACGAGACCCCGGCCGAGCGCCACCCGGACGTCGAGGAGCCCTTCGCGGGCCTCGCGTTCAAGATCCAGACCGACAAGCACCTCGGTCGACTCACCTACGTCCGGATCTACTCCGGCACGGTCGAGTCCGGCACTCAGGTCATCAACTCGACCAAGAGCCGCAAGGAGCGCATCGGCAAGATCTACCAGATGCACGCCAACAAGCGCGAAGAGCGCGGGTCGGCGCAGGCGGGCGACATCATCGCGGTGCAGGGCCTCAAGGGCACCACCACCGGTGACACGCTCTCCGACTCGAACAAGCAGGTCATCCTGGAGTCGATGATCTTCCCGGAGCCGGTTATCGACGTGGCCATCGAGCCGAAGTCGAAGGCCGACCAGGACAAGCTGGGCACCGCGATCCAGCGCCTGGCCGAGGAGGACCCGACCTTCCGCGTCAAGACCGACGAGGAGACCGGGCAGACCGTGCTCTCGGGCATGGGCGAGCTCCACCTCGACATCATGGTCGACCGCATCAAGCGGGAGTTCGGCGTCGAGGCGAACATCGGCAAGCCCCAGGTGGCCTACCGCGAGACCATCACCCAGCGGGTGGAGAAGGTCGAGTACCTGCACAAGAAGCAGACCGGTGGTTCCGGTCAGTTCGCGCGCGTGCTCGTCAACCTCGAGCCCCTGGAGATGAAGTCGAACGAGGACACCGTCTTCGAGTTCGACGACCAGATCTCCGGCGGTCGCATTCCGCGCGAGTACATCCCGTCGGTCAAGGCCGGCGCGGAGGACGCGCTGCCGGACGGCGTCCTGGCGGGCTTCCCGCTCGTGGGCGTCAAGATGGAACTGATCGACGGTCAGTACCACGAGGTCGACTCCTCGGAGATGGCCTTCAAGATCGCCGGCCGCATGGCGCTGAAGGAGGCCGCGAAGCGGGCTCGTCCGGTGCTGCTCGAGCCGGTGATGGCCGTCGAGGTCATCTGCCCGGAAGACAACATGGGCGACGTCATCGGCGACATCAACTCCCGCCGCGGCATGGTCCAGGAGATGGGCGAGCGCGGCAACGACCGCACGGTCGTGGCCAAGGTGCCGCTGTCCGAGATGTTCGGTTACGTCGGCGACCTGCGGTCGAAGACGGCCGGGCGTGCGAACTACTCGATGCAGTTCGACACCTACGCCGAAGTCCCGGCGAACGTCGCCAAGGAGATCATCGCCAAGGCGACAGGCGAGTAAGCGTTTCGGGCGCCCAAGCCTGGGCGCCCGGCGCTGACCACCTGTTGCCAGCAGAGGCGCTGAGTTCCAAAGCGACGCAATAGGTCAGATAAGTCAAACCAGATTTAACCAGTCCACAGGAGGACGAAGTGGCAAAGGCCAAGTTCGAGCGGAACAAGCCGCACGTCAACATCGGTACGCTCGGTCACGTCGACCACGGCAAGACCACGCTCACCGCGGCGATCACCAAGGTCCTGCACGACAAGTTCCCGGACCTGAACCCGTACACGCCGTTCGACGAGATCGACAACGCTCCCGAGGAGCGCCAGCGCGGTATCACCATCTCGATCTCGCACGTCGAGTACCAGACCGAGGCGCGTCACTACGCGCACGTCGACTGCCCCGGGCACGCCGACTACATCAAGAACATGATCACCGGTGCCGCTCAGATGGATGGCGCGATCCTGGTCGTGTCCGCCGCTGACGGCCCCATGCCGCAGACCCGCGAGCACGTCCTCCTCGCCCGCCAGGTCGGCGTTCCCTACGTGGTCGTGGCGCTCAACAAGTCCGACATGGTCGACGACGAGGAAATCCTCGAGCTCGTCGAGATGGAGGTCCGTGAGCTCCTGTCCGACCAGGGCTTCCCGGGCGACGACGCCCCGGTCGTCCAGGTCTCCGCCCTCGGCGCCCTCGAGGGCGAAGAGAAGTGGGTCAACGCCGTCGCCGACCTCATGCAGGCCGTCGACGACTCGGTCCCGGAGCCGGAGCGCGCCACCGACCTGCCGTTCCTCATGCCGATCGAGGACGTCTTCACCATCACCGGCCGCGGCACCGTCGTGACCGGTCGTGTGGAGCGCGGTGTGCTCCTCCCCAACGAGGAAGTCGAGATCGTCGGCATCCGCGAGGGCGCCATCACCACCAAGGTGACCGCCATCGAGATGTTCCGCAAGACCCTCGACGACGCGCGCGCCGGTGAGAACGTGGGCCTCCTGCTCCGCGGCACCAAGCGCGAAGAGGTCGAGCGCGGCATGGTCGTCGTCAAGCCTGGCACGACCACCCCGCACACCGACTTCGAGGCCGCGGTCTACATCCTCTCGAAGGACGAGGGCGGCCGCCACACGCCGTTCTTCAACAACTACCGTCCGCAGTTCTACTTCCGGACCACCGACGTGACCGGCGTCGTGACCCTCCCCGAGGGCACCGAGATGGTCATGCCGGGTGACAACACCGACATGAAGGTGGAGCTCATCCAGCCCATCGCCATGGACGAGGGTCTGCTCTTCGCGATCCGCGAGGGTGGCCGCACGGTCGGCTCCGGCCGCGTCACCAAGGTCCTCAAGTAAGACCTAGTGCCGGGGTGGCTCACCAGTGAGCCACCCCGGTTTACTTGCGTCTCACCGAGAACGCACTGTGACCGGGGATATCCTCCGGTCCGGCGGTCGAGACGCGGACACCACGCATACGCGTAACCTGTCCCACTGTTGCCCGACCCCAGCTTGCTGGGCGCATGGGGGAGCAGGCATAATATTCAGGTTGCGTACGCTCCGGCGTCCCCAGTGCTGTGCACTGCGCAGGACACCGGTGCTCACGCCCGGCCCGCGGGCCCGAGTAGGCACTTGCCGTGCTGAGAGGGACCGTTTCATGGCGGGCAGGCGGGCGAGCCAAAGAGACCAGCAGAAGGCACAGCTGTGCCCAAGTCAGTCTCGAACTCGCGACACGCCCGACCGCGTGGAGCGGTCTGAACAGCCAATTTACGTAAGGTTAGGACACATGGCGGGACAGAAGATCCGCATCAGGCTGAAGGCCTACGACCACGAGGTCGTGGACTCCTCGGCCCGCAAGATCGTGGAGACGGTCACCCGTACCGGTGCTGCCATCTCCGGGCCGGTGCCGCTGCCGACTGAGATCAACCGCTTCTGCGTGATCCGGTCGCCGCACAAGTACAAGGACTCGCGCGAGCACTTCGAGATGCGCACGCACAAGCGCCTCATCGACATTCTCGACCCGACCCCGAAGACGGTCGACTCGTTGATGCGCCTTGACCTCCCGGCCGGCGTCGACATCGAGATCAAGCTGTAGGGGACCAATGGACAGGCAGATCAAGGGAATCCTGGGCACCAAGCTCGGCATGACCCAGGTTTGGGACGAGAACGGCCGCGCCGTGCCCGTCACGGTGGTGCAGGCCGGACCGAACGTGGTCACCCAGGTTCGCAAGCCCGATGTCGACGGCTACTCGGCCGTGCAGCTGGGCTTCGGCGACATCAAACTCAAGAACGTGACCAAGCCGCTCCAGGGCCACTTCGAGAAGGCCGGCGTCGCTCCGCGTCGCCACCTCGTCGAACTGCGCACCTCGGACGCCGCCGACTACGACCTCGGCCAGACCGTCGAAGCGACGATCTTCGAATCCGGTCAGCTCGTGGACGTCACCGGCACCACCAAGGGCAAGGGCTTCGCCGGCGTCATGAAGCGCCACGGCTTCGGCGGTCTCCCCGCCAGCCACGGTGCGCACAAGGTCCACCGCGCCCCCGGTTCGATCGGTGGCTGCGCCACCCCGGGCCGCGTCTTCAAGGGCATGCGCATGGCCGGCCGGATGGGCCACGCCCGTCACACCACGCAGAACCTGCGCATCCAGGCGGTCGACGCCGAGCGCGGTCTGCTGCTCATCGTGGGCGCCATCCCCGGGCCGAAGAACGGCCTGGTGCTCGTCCGCACGGCAGTCAAGCAGGTGGCATAACCATGAGCCTCGAAATCAACGTCAAGAACGCCTCTGGCGCTGAGACCGGGAAGACCATCGAGCTCCCGGCGTCGATCTTCGACGTCGAGCCGAACATCCCGCTCATGCACCAGGTCGTCACGGCGCAGCTGGCCGCCGCCCGCACGGGCTCGGCCAAGACCAAGACCCGCGCGGAGGTCCGCGGCGGCGGCAAGAAGCCGTACCGCCAGAAGGGCACCGGTCGCGCCCGTCAGGGCTCGATCCGCGCGCCGCAGTTCACCGGCGGCGGCGTCGTCCACGGCCCGCAGCCGCGGTCGTTCGCCGAGCGGACCCCCAAGAAGATGAAGGCCGCCGCTCTCGCGGGCGCCCTCACCGACCGGGTCCGCGGTGACAACGTGCACGTCATCGACGCCTTCATCGAGGGCGACGAGCCCAAGCTGAAGACCGCGCAGGCCGCTCTGGCCGCGATCACCGAGTCCTCCAAGGTCCTGGTGGTGCTGACGCGCGACGAGCAGACCGCGGCCCTGAGCCTGCGGAACCTGCCCGAGGTGCACCTCCTCGACTGGGGCCAGGTCAACACCTACGACGTGCTCAACAACGAGGACATCGTGTTCAGCGAGGCCGCCATCGAGGCGTTCATCGCTGACCGGACTGAGCAGGAGGTCGCGGCGTGAGCGAAGTGACCGTCGCCGACCCGCGCGACATCATCATCAAGCCGGTCATCTCGGAGAAGACCTACACCCTCCTCGGCGAGGGCAAGTACACCTTCGAGGTCGACCCGCGCGCCAACAAGAGCCACATCAAGATCGCCGTCAAGCAGATCTTCAACGTGGACGTCAAGAGCGTCAACACCCTGAACCGGTCGGGCAAGCGCAAGCGCACCCGCACCGGCTGGGGTCAGCGCAAGAGTGTCAAGCACGCGATCATCACCGTGGAAGGCGACCCCGGTCGCCTGGGTGAGATCTTCGGCGGACAGATCTCGTAGGAGCAAGAAGCATGGCTATTCGCAAGTACAAGCCGACGACGCCCGGGCGTCGTGGCTCGAGCGTCTCCGACTTCGCCGAGATCACCCGTTCGACCCCCGAGAAGTCGCTGCTCCGCCCGATCTCCAAGACCGGCGGCCGCAACAACTCGGGCAAGATCTCGACCCGTCACCGCGGCGGCGGCCACAAGCGCCGTTACCGCGTGATCGACTTCCGTCGCCACGACAAGGACGGCATCCCCGCCAAGGTCGCGCACATCGAGTACGACCCGAACCGCACGGCGAACATCGCCCTCCTGCACTACGCGGACGGCGAGAAGCGCTACATCCTGGCCCCCAAGGGCATCAAGCAGGGTGACGTGATCGAGAACGGCCCGGAGGCCGACATCAAGCCCGGCAACTCGCTGGAGCTGCGTCACATCCCGGTCGGTACCACGGTCCACGCGGTGGAGCTCAAGCCGGGCGGCGGCGCCGCCCTCGGCCGCTCCGCGGGCGCCTCGATCCAGCTCCTCGCCCGTGAAGGCAAGTACGCGCACCTGCGCATGCCGTCCGGCGAGATCCGCCTGGTCCAGGTGACCTGCCGCGCCTCCATCGGCGAGGTCGGCAACGCCGAGCAGGGCAACATCAACTGGGGCAAGGCCGGCCGCATGCGCTGGAAGGGCTGGCGCCCGACCGTCCGCGGTGTCGTCATGAACCCGGTCGACCACCCGCACGGTGGTGGTGAAGGCCGTACGTCCGGTGGTCGCCACCCGGTGAACCCGCAGGGCAAGCCCGAGGGTCGCACCCGCAAGCGCAACCACCCGAACGACCGGCTCATCGTCCGTCGTCGCAATGTCAACCGGAAGCGAGGGAAGTAGTCCATGGCTCGCAGCCTCAAGAAGGGCCCGTTCATCGACGACCACCTGCAGAAGAAGGTGGACGTTGCGATCGAGACCAAGAGCAAGAACGTCATCAAGACGTGGTCGCGCCGTTCGACGATCACCCCGGACTTCATCGGGCTGACCTTCGGCGTGCACGACGGTCGCAAGCACGTTCCGGTCTACGTCACGGAGAACATGGTCGGGCACAAGCTCGGCGAGTTCGCTCCCACCCGCACGTTCCGCGGGCACGAGAAGGACGACCGGAAGAGCCGTCGCCGCTAGGCCACGGGCTATGAGAAACGAACGAAGGATTTAGAACGATGGCAACAGTGGAGCAGGAGGCTCCGAAGGCGCGCGCGGTGGCGCGGTACGTCCGCGTAGCTCCCCGCAAGGCGCGCCGCGTCGTCGACCTCGTGCGTGGTCTGCCCGTGGACGAGGCCTTGACGACCCTCGAGTTCGCGCCCTTCAGCGCGGCCGAGATCGTGTACAAGGTCATCGCGTCGGCTCAGGCGAACGCCGAGAACAACCTCGGTCTGGACCCGGAGTCGCTCCTGGTGTCCGAGATCAAGGTCGACGAGGGCCCGACCATGCGCCGGTACCGTCCGCGCGCCCACGGTCGCGCCTACCGGATCAACAAGCGCACCAGCCACATCACCGTGGTGGTCGAGTCGGTCCAGGCCAAGCAGTCCGCTTCTCCCTCGGTCCGCCGGCCCAAGGCCGCCGCGCCGAAGCCGGTGGAGGCCGACGTGAAGTCCGAGAACGCTGAGAAGGAGGAGACCGCCTAATGGGTCAGAAAATCCACCCGCACGGGTACCGCCTCGGCATCAGCGCCGACTGGACGTCGCGTTGGTACGCCGACAAGGAGTACGCCGACTACGTCGGGGAAGACGTCAAGATCCGCCAGCTCATGACCAAGGGTCTCGAGCGCGCCGGCATCAGCAAGGTCGACATCGAGCGCACCCGCGAGCGGGTCCGCGTCGACATCCACACCGCCCGCCCGGGCATCGTCATCGGCCGCAAGGGCGCCGAGGCCGATCGTCTGCGCGGCAACCTGGAGAAGCTGACCGGCAAGCAGGTCCAGCTGAACATCATCGAGGTCAAGAACCCCGACATCGATGCGCAGCTCGTCGCCCAGGGCGTCGCGGAGCAGCTGTCCAGCCGTGTCAACTTCCGTCGCGCGATGCGCAAGGCCATTCAGTCGGCCATGCGCAACCCGACCGTGAAGGGCATCAAGGTGCAGTGCTCGGGCCGCCTCGGCGGCGCCGAGATGAGCCGTTCCGAGCAGTACCGCGAGGGCCAGGTCCCGCTGCACACGCTGCGCGCGAACATCGACTACGGCCTGTTCGAGGCCGCCACGACCTTCGGCCGCATCGGCGTGAAGGTGTGGATCTACAAGGGTGAGGCCACGCTCAAGGAGCAGGCCGAGCAGGTGCAGCGTCGCCGGGACTCCGGTCCCGACCGCGGCGGCCGTGGTGGCCGCGGCGGAGCCGGCGCCGCCCGTGGCGGACGCGGCCGTGGCGGCCGTGGCGCCGCTCAGCCTGCCGAGGCCGCCGTCGCCGCGCCCGCCGCTGAGACCGAGAAGCAGGAGGGCTAAGCGACATGCTCATGCCACGGAAACCGCCGCGCGGTTACCGGAAGCCTCACGCTCCGAAGCGCAAGGGCAAGGCCACTCGCGGCACGAAGGTCTCCTTCGGCGAGTACGGCATCCAGGCGCTGGAGCACAGCTACGTGACCAACCGGCAGATCGAGTCCGCTCGTATCGCCATGACCCGCCACATCAAGCGTGGCGGCAAGGTCTGGATCACGATCTTCCCGGACCGTGCGATCACGAAGAAGCCGGCCGAGACCCGTCAGGGTTCCGGTAAGGGTTCGCCCGAGTTCTGGGTCGCCAACGTCAAGCCCGGCCGCGTCATGTTCGAGCTGTCGTACCCGACCGAGGAGATCGCCCACGAGGCGCTCCAGCGGGCGATCCACAAGCTCCCGATGAAGTGCCGCATCGTCTCTCGTGAAGGGGCAGGTGAGTAGTCATGGCTACTGGTATCGACACCGGTGAGCTGCGCGAGCTCAACGACAAGGAACTCCAGGCGAAGCTCGTGGAGAAGAAGGAAGAACTGTTCAACCTGCGGGTCCGCAACGCGACGGGCCAGCTGGAGAACAACCACGAGCTCGGTCTGGTCCGCAAGGAGATCGCGCGGATCTACACCGTCATGAACGAGCGCCGGCTGGGCCTCAGCGCCGCGCCGGAGGAGGTTGAGAAGTGAGCGAGGAAACTCAGACTCGCGGCCGGCGCAAGGTGCTTGAGGGCATGGTCGTCGGCGACAAGATGGACAAGACCGCTGTCGTCGAGGTCGAAGACCGCAAGAAGCACCCGCTGTACGGCAAGGTCATCAGGTCCAACAAGAAGTACAAGGCTCACGACGAGAACAACGAGGCCGGGATCGGCGACCGCGTCTCCATCATGGAGACCCGTCCGCTGTCCAAGACCAAGCGTTGGCGCATCGTCGAGATCCTCGAGAAGGCGAAGTAGGAGGATCGGGACGTGATTCAGCAAGAGTCGCGGCTCAAGGTCGCCGACAACACCGGTGCGCGGGAGATCCTGTGCATCCGTGTCCTCGGCGGCTCCGGCCGACGCTACGCCGGTATCGGCGACACGATCGTGGCCTCCGTCAAGGACGCCAACCCGGGTGCCGGGGTGAAGAAGGGTGACGTCGTCAAGGCGGTCATCGTTCGCACGGTCAAGGAGACGCGCCGTCCCGACGGCACGTACATCAAGTTCGACGAGAACGCCGCCGTCCTCGTCAAGGACGGCGAACCGCGAGGGACCCGTATCTTCGGGCCGGTCGCCCGCGAGCTGCGCGACAAGCAGTTCATGAAGATCATCTCCCTCGCACCGGAGGTGCTGTAAGAGATGAAGATCAAGAAGGGCGACCGAGTCCGCGTCATCGCCGGCAAGGACAAGGGTGCCGAGGGACTGGTGCTGGAGGCGTACCCCGACCGCGAGCGCGTGCTCGTCGAGGGCGTCAACCGCATCACCAAGCACACCAAGGCCGGGCAGACCGCGCGCGGTTCGAGGACCGGTGGCATCGTGGTGCAGGAAGCCGCGATCCACGTCTCGAACGTGCAGGTCCTGGACGCCGACAACCAGCCCACCCGCGTGGGCTACCGGTTCGGCGACGACGGCCGCAAGGTCCGTGTTTCGAAGCGGACGGGTAAGGACCTGTAATGACCGACGTTGCAGAGAAGGTGCAGCCCCGCCTCAAGGAGACTTACCGCTCCGAGATCCGGCCGGCGCTGCAGGACCAGTTCAAGTACGTCAACATCCACCAGATCCCCGGTCTGACGAAGATCGTGGTGAACATGGGTGTCGGCGAGGCCGCTCGCGACTCGAAGCTCATCAACGGCGCGCTCGAGGACCTGACCACCATCACCGGTCAGAAGCCCCTCGTCCGCCGGGCGAAGAAGTCGATCGCGCAGTTCAAGCTGCGCGAGGGCCAGGCGATCGGCGCGAAGGTGACCCTCCGCGGCGACCGCATGTGGGAGTTCCTCGACCGCCTCCTGGCGATCGCGCTGCCGCGCATCCGCGACTTCCGCGGTCTCTCGGACCAGCAGTTCGACGGCAACGGGAACTACACCTTCGGTCTCACCGAGCAGAGCGTGTTCCCCGAGATCGACCAGGACAAGATCGACCGGGTTCGCGGTATGGACATCACGCTGGTGACCACCGCGAAGACCGACGACGAAGGCCGGGCGTTCCTGAAGCTGCTCGGCTTCCCGTTCAAGGAGAACGACTAATGGCGAAGAAAGCCCTCATCGCGAAGGCCAAGCGGAAGCCGAAGTTCGCCGTGCGCGCCTACACCCGCTGCCAGAAGTGCGGCCGGCCGAAGGCCGTCTACCGCAAGTTCGGCCTGTGCCGCGTCTGCGTGCGCGACATGGCCCACGCGGGTGAACTCCCGGGCGTCCACAAGGCCTCCTGGTAAACCCAGGCCTACAGCTCCGATCGCCACAGGCCCCGCCATGGTTCACAAGGCGGGGAACCGGGGTGAGAAAGGTACACAACGCAAATGACAATGACCGACCCGATCGCAGACATGCTGACCCGTCTGCGGAACGCCAACCAGGCGTACCACGACCAGCTCACGATGCCGCACTCCAAGATGAAGGCTTCCATCGCGGAAGTCCTCAAGCAGGAGGGCTACATCGCCGAGTGGCGCGTCGAGGACCCTGAAGAGGGCAAAGTCGGCAAGACCTTGGTCATCGACCTGAAGTTCGGCGAGCGCCGCGAGCGGTCCCTGGCGGGCCTGCGCCGCGTCTCCAAGCCGGGCCTGCGGGTCTACGCCAAGTCCACTGAGCTGCCGCGCGTCCTCGGCGGCCTGGGTGTGGCCATCGTGTCCACGTCCCAGGGCCTGCTGACGGACCGTCAGGCTCGCAAGCGCGGCGTGGGCGGCGAAGTCATCGCCTACGTCTGGTAGCAGGAGGGTATAAGCATGTCCCGCATTGGGAAGCAGCCGATTCTGGTGCCCTCCGGCGTCGACGTCAAGATCGACGGTGCGACGGTGACCGTGAAGGGCCCCAAGGGCCAGCTCAGCATCGAGCTGCCCGAGCCGATCGGCATCGAGAAGAACGAGGACGGGTCGGTCTCGATCACCCGCCCCAACGACGAGCGCAAGTCCCGGGCCCTCCACGGCCTGGCGCGGAGCCTCGTCAACAACCTGGTCGTCGGCGTCTCGGAGGGCTACAAGAAGTCCCTCGAGATCAACGGCACCGGTTACCGGGCCGTCGCCAAGGGCAAGGGCGTGGAGATGAGCCTCGGCTTCTCCCACACCATCCAGGTGGACGCCCCGGAGGGCATCTCGTTCACGGTCGAGAAGCCGACCCTGCTGCACGTCGAGGGTATCGACAAGCAGCTCGTCGGCCAGGTCGCGTCGAACATCCGCCGACTGCGTCCGCCGGAGCCCTACAAGGGCAAGGGCGTGAAGTACGTCGACGAGCGCATCCGCCGCAAGGCCGGTAAGGCAGGTAAGTAATGGCTAGCAAACTCGAAAACCGCCGCCCCTCCGGGTCGGTGTCCGAGCGCCGCCGGATCGGCAAGAACCGCCGCCACTTCCGCGGCCGCAAGAAGATCACGGGCACGGCCGCTCAGCCGCGTCTCGCGGTCTTCCGGTCCTCGAAGCACATCGTGGCCCAGGTCATCGACGACGTGACGGGCCACACGCTGGCCGCCGCGTCGACGGTGGAGCCCGGTCTGCGCGCCTTCGAGGGCGACAAGACCGCGAAGTCCAAGGAAGTCGGTCGGCTCGTCGCCGAGCGCGCCAAGGCCGCGGGCGTCGAAGCGGTCGTGTTCGACCGCGGCGGTGTCAAGTACCACGGCCGCGTCGCGGCCCTGGCCGACGCCGCCCGTGAGAACGGCCTGAAGTTCTAAGTCCTTAGAACGGCTTGTGAAGCCGGGTGGAGCCATGGCTCCACCCGGCTTTTCGCGTCCCCGCGAACGATGCGCGCGGCACGCCGCCGGAGCTAGAATGTCATCACTGACACCTGGTATTACCTACCCTGGGGAGGTGACAACAATGGGAATGCTCATGAACACCAAGGGCCAGGTCACCGTGCCTGCCGACATCCGCGCCGAGCACGGCTGGCGTCCAGGGGACGAGTTCGAATTCGTCGTGATCGACGGGCAGGTCGTGCTCAGGGCCATCACGGACCCACGATCCCGGGCGGAAAAGGTCGTCCGGCGTATGCTGGGAGCGGGCACCGCGAACATGGACAAGACCACCGACGAGCTCATGGCGATGCTGCGTGATGATTGAGTCGGCGCACACGCTCGTGGACTCGAACGTGCTGCTCGATATCGCGGGCGAAGAGTCCCAATGGCGGGAGTGGTCGCGCGAGGCGCTCACTGACGCGCTGGTTGACGGCACCGTAGTCATCAACCAGCTGGTCTTGGCCGAGATCTCAGTGCGGTTCGAGTCGGTGGGGCAGCTCGAAGCCTTCCTCCCGATGCAATCCTTCGAGCGCGAGAACCTTCCTTGGGAGGCGGCGTTCCTCGCGGGCAAGGCATTCGCGCTGTACAAGCGAAGGGGCGGGACGAAGCGCGCCCCGATGCCCGACTTCTATATCGGGGCGCACGCCGCGGTGCGCGGGTATCGCCTGCTTACCCGGGACACTGCCCGCTTCACGAGTTACTTCCCCAAGCTCGATGTGATCGGACCCGATTAGTCAAGGCTGCCGGGAGGAGCATCGCTCCTTCCCGGCTTTCGCCGTCTTCGGTGTGATTCGCGGCGGTTCGTACGCGGGTCGCCCTTGCGAGTGTGCCGGGGCTGGGTCAGGATGGGCGGGTGCGTTCCCCGAAGCTCTCCCGCAAGACCGTGCTCGTCTCGAGTGTCGCCGGGGCCTTCGCGGTCGTCGGCGGCGGCGCCGTGATCGCCGAGGCGGCCTCGCGGCGGGGCGAGGACGAACCCGAGGAGCCCGCGGTGACGCCTGACTGGGTCGAGGAGCGGCTGGCGTCGATGTCCCTCGCGGACAAGGTCGGCCAGTTGTTCGTCGTTTATGTGCACGGGGAGTCGGCCGATACCGACCAGGTCGACGCGGTCGCCTCGAACCGGCAGCGCCTCGGCGAGGACAACGGCGCAGCGTTCGTGGCGGCCTACAAGCCGGGCGGGATCATCTACTTCGACTGGGCCAACGGCCTGTCCGATCCTGACCAGATCGCGGCGCTCTCGGCGGGCCTGCAGGAGGCCGCGGAGACCCCGCTGTTCATCGCCACGGACCAGGAGTACGGGACCGTGGTGCGGATCGGGGCGCCCGCGACGCAGTTCCCCGGCGCGATGCCGCTGGGCGCGACCCGGGACACGGAGGCCGCGGGCCGGGCCGCCGAGGCGGCGGCCGTGGAGCTGCGGGCGATGGGCCTCAACCTGAACTTCGCGCCCGACGCGGACGTGAACGTGGACCCCGCGAACCCGGTGATCGGGGTGCGGTCCTTCGGCTCCGACCCCGCGCTCGTCGCCGAGTTCACGACCGCGCAGGTGGGCGGCTACCAGGCCGGGGGTGTGGCGGTGTCCGCCAAGCACTTCCCGGGTCACGGCGACACCGGCACGGACAGCCACCTGGGGCTGCCGGTCATCACGCACACCGCCGAGGAGTGGGAGCGGATCGACGCGCCGCCGTTCACGGCCGCGATCGCGGCCGGGACCGACATGGTCATGAGCGGCCACCTGCAGTTCCCGGCCCTCGACGAGTCGCTGCGGCCGGCGACGCTCTCGGCGCCGATCCTCACCGGCCTGCTGCGCGAGCGGCTGGGCTTCGACGGCGTGGTGGTCACCGACTCCCTCGAGATGGAGGGCGTGCGCACCGAGTTCGGCGACGAGCGGGTGCCGGTGCTGGCGCTGGAGGCCGGGGTGGACCTGCTGCTGATGCCGCCGAACTTCCCGCTCGCACACCAGGCGGTGCTCGACGCGGTCGAGGCGGGGGAGTTGACCGAGGAGCGCATCGACGCCTCGGTGCGCCGGATCCTCGCGCTCAAGCTCGCTCGCGGCATCATTGAAGGCCCGGCCGATCAGGAGACGAGCGTGGTCGGCTCGGACGAGCACCGGCACGTCGCCGCCGACATCGCCGACCGCTCGATCACGCTGCTGGCCAACGACGGGACGCTGCCGCTCGCGGCCGGGAACGTCCTGGTGACCGGCTGGGGCGAGAACACCACCGCCCGGCTCGCCGAATCCCTCAACGCCGAAGGGCTGCAAGCGGAAACGCTGCTCACCGGCGAAGCCCCCGACGCCGACCGAATCAAGGCCGCGGTCGCCGCGGCCGCGGGCCGCGACCTCGTCGTGGTCGTCACGTACCAGGTGGAAGCCGGTGGCGCGCAGGCGGATCTGGTGGCCGAGCTGCTGAAGGCGAACGCCCGCGTGGTCACCGCCGCCGTCGGCACGCCCTACGACGCCGCGCGACTGCCCGCGGTCAACGCGAGCCTGGCGACCTACTCGTACACGACGGCTTCCCTCGCGTCCCTGGCGAAGGTGATCACCGGGGCGCTCGACCCGAGCGGCACGCTGCCGGTCGACGTGCCGGGGCCGGACGGCGCGATCGCGTACGCCTTCGGGCACGGCCTGCACTACACGTAGCCGTTCACTTGCGCGTAGTAGAAAGTTATTTTCACACGCTTGACTCCCTGTGGAATTTATCTTCATACTGGGTGCCGGGTGCAAAACCGTGCACTCCCCCCAATCCACTGATCTCCTCACAAGCAGGGAGTAATAGTGAAGCTTTCCCCCACCCTCAACCGACCCCGCAGCCCCCGCCGCGGCCTCCGCGCCGCCGTCGTCCTCTTCACGGCCGCGGTGCTCACCGCCGCCGGACTCGCCGTCGCGAGCCCGGCGCAGGCGCAGACCCGCATCGCCGGGATCGACGTCTCCAACTACCAGGGCGCCATCAACTGGACCTCCGTCCGGAACTCCGGCGTCCAGTGGGCGTACATCAAGGCCACCGAGGGCACCACCTACAAGGACCCGCGGTTCAACACGAACTACCCGGCCGCGCACGCCGCCGGCGTCATCCGCGGCGCGTACCACTTCGCCCGCCCCAACTCCTCCAGCGGCACCGCCCAGGCGGACTACTTCGCCAGCAACGGCGGCGCGTGGTCGGCCGACGGCCTGACCCTGCCCGGCGCGGTCGACCTGGAGGCCCCGCCCTCGGGCGCGGCCTGCTACGGCCTCACCACCACCCAGATGCGCACCTGGATCACCGACTTCTACAACCGGTACAAGACCCGCACCGGCCGCGACGTGGTCATCTACACGACCGCCTCGTGGTGGAACACCTGCACCGGCTCGTGGACCGGCATGGCCTCCAAGAGCCCGCTGTGGATCGCGCACTGGGGCGCCGCGGCCCCGACGCTCCCGGCCGGCTGGAGCAGCACGACCTGGACGTTCTGGCAGTACACCGCGACCGGTTCGGTCCCGGGGATCTCCGGCAACGTCGACCGCGACCACTTCAACGGCGCGAGGGACCGCCTCATCGCCCTCGCCAACAACACTTAGCCCGCACCAGTGCAAGGCGGGGGCCCACAAGGCCCCCGCCTTCGTCGTGCTCAGGCCCGCTGGCGTCCCGACACGGCCGCCGCGGTCGCGGCGAGGGCCTTCGCGGTCCGCTTGCGCTGCTTGGCCGCCACTCCCACGAAGAGGCAGTCGACGACCATGAGCTGGGCGATGCGGCTGACCGTGGCCCCGGAGCGGAACGTGGTCTCGCGGGCGGCCGTGGTCAGGACCAGGTCGGCGGCCTTCGCCAGCGGGGACCGCGCGTGGTTGGTGATCGCGATCGTGGTCGCCTCGCGGTCGCGGGCGGACTCCAGGAACTCGACGGTCTCGGTGGTGGCCCCCGAGTGGGAGATCGCGACGGCGACGTCCTTGGGGCCGGCGAGCGCGGTGGCGACGAGCGCGGCGTGCACGTCGGGCCAGGAGTACGCGGTGGCGCCGATGCGGTGGAGCTTCTTGACGAGGTCGGCGGCGACGATCCCGGAGGCCTCGACGCCGAAGACGTCGATCCGGCCCGCGCCCGCGAGGGCGGCGACGGCCGCTTCGCAGGCGGCCGTGTCGAGGGCGGCGGCGGTGTCGGTGATCGCGCCCATGTCGGCGTAGCTGACGGTGGCGATGATGCGGGACATGTCGGCGCCCGTGGGGATGTCGCCGCCCGCGATCTCGCGGTCCGGGCCCTCTCCGGTGCCGATGACGGCCTGCGCGGCCCGCATGCGAAGCTCTCGGTGCCCGGCGAGGCCGAGGGAGCGGCAGAACCGCACCACCGTGGCCTCGGAGGTGCCCGCGGCGCGGGCGAGTTCGGTGATCGTGCGGGTCGAGGCGGCCTCGGGCTCGCGGATGATCTCTTGGGCGACCTTGGTCTCCGCCTTCGACAGCGAGGGCAGGACGGATTTGATGAGCACCAGGAGGTTGGGCGTGTCGGTGCGGCTGGCAGGCATGACGAGACCTTACACCTGCGAGGGGCCCGGGATGGTGCGGCGCGATTCTTCATTCCCAGGCAGAGGGATGAAAATTCACTTCATTGCGCTAGGCTCGCAACTGTGAGTGAGACGACCGAGCGCCTGGAGGCGCGCACGCAGCTGGCGGCCCTGGCGACCGAGCAGGCCGACCCCCGCTTCGCCGAGATCGAGCGGCTCTCGACGCTCGACCTGGCGCGCACCATGAACGAGGCGGACGCGAGCGTCCCGGCCGCGGTCGCCGCCGTGCTCCCGGAGGTGGCCGCCGCGATCGACGCCGTGGCCGACCGGTTGGCGAAGGGCGGGCGGCTGCGGTACGTGGGGGCCGGGACGGCCGGGCGGATGGCGGTCATGGACGCGGCCGAGTGCCCGCCGACGTTCTCCACCGACCCTGAACTGGTGAAGGCGATCATCGCGGGCGGCAAGGCCGCCGAAGGCGGTGCGGTGGAGGGGACCGAGGACGATGCGGCCGCCGGGGTCGCGGCGATGGCCGCCGAGCGCATCGGCCCGGAGGACGCGGTGGTGGGGCTGGCGGCGAGCGGCCGGACGCCGTTCGTGGTGGCGGCGGTCGAGGAGGCGCGGCGGCGCGGGGCGCTCACCGTGGGGCTTTCATGCAACCGCGACACCCGCCTGTCGGCGGCGGCCGAGCACCGCATCGAGGTCGAGGTCGGGCCGGAGGTCGTGGCCGGTTCGACGCGCCTGAAGTCGGGGACCGCGCAGAAGTTCGTGCTCAACATGATCTCGACGATCTCGATGGTGCGCTTGGGGAAGGTCTACCGGAACTACATGGTGGACATGCGGGTCGCCAACTCGAAGCTGGCGGCCCGCGCGGTGCGGATGATCCGCGAGATCACCGGCGCCGACGCCGAGGCGGCGGAGACCGCCCTGGCGGCGTCCGGCGAGCACGTCAAGACCGCGGTGGTCATGCTCGAACTCGGCATCGACGCGGCAGCGGCGAAAGCGAGGCTGGAGGCGGCGGAGGGCCGCCTGTCGGGGGCGCTGGGCGCGGTTTGAGCGCAGGGGCGGACGTCCGGGTGGCGATTCGGAACCGCCCCCGGCTCGGGTGTCGCACCGGGGTGCGACAGGCGAGGTCGCGTGAGGGGAGTTCCCTTTAGCGCCAGGCGAGTTGACGGTGGAGGCGGACGCGTGCTTCGGGGTCCGTGACGAAGGCGCTGGCGGCCATCCAGGCCGCTCCGACGGCCGGGTCGGTGGCCTTGCTGATGCCGGCCTTCGGGTAGACGAGGCGGAACCGCTCTTGGAGCAGCGCCGCGATCGGGGTCGGGCGGGTCAGGAGGCTGCCGGCCATGACGATCGGGAGTTCGCGGTCGACGACGTATGACACCGATTCGGCCAGGTGCCCCACGGCGCGCGCGACGATCGACTCGGCGACCGGGTCGCCGCCGTCCGCGGCCTCGCACACGAGCGCGGAGAAGCGCGAGAGCCGCACCGGCGGGTCCGCCATGCACTTGGCCACCAACGCACCCGAGCGGCGCTTGTCCGGCGCGATCGCGGCGATGATGGCCTCGACGAGGCGTCCCCCGGGGCCGTTGCCGTCGATGTGCCGCAGGGCGGCGCGCACCGCTTCGCGGCCGAGCCAGAAGCCCGATCCCGCGTCGCCGAAGAGCCAGCCGTAGCCGTCCGAGCGCAGGGCCGGGGTGCGGTCGCGGATCGCGAACGCCACCGCGCCCGTGCCCGAGACCACGACCGTGCCGTCAGGTGCGGACGAGCCGGCCGCGAACGCGATCACCGCGTCCGAGACGACCGCGACCTCGCAGTCGGTCGCGAAGCGCCGCTTCAGGTCCGCGGAGAGCTCGCGCACCTCCTCGGTGAGCGAGAGCGCGCCCGCGGTGCCGACGCAGACCGCGCCGACCTCCGCCGGGTCGATGCCGCCCAGCGCCCGCTGGAACGCCAGGGCCATGTTGGACAGCGCGATCTCCCGGTCGCCGCCGACCGGATTCGCCGGTCCTGACGCGCCGGTGCCGAGCACCGCGCCGCTTTCGTCGATAAGGACGGCGCGGCTGCTGGTCCCGCCGGCGTCAAGGCCGACGGCGAGTCTTGCGTGCATGTGGGGTCCCCGCTCCTTGCGATACCAGCAGTATCCGCCTTCGGTGCAAACCAGTAAAAATAATTCTCATGAACTTGACACGAGTGTGGCATAGGTAATAGTTTTTCTTGCATCCACCTCCCGAAGGGGATGCCAATGGACCAAACCAGCCCAGAAGCCCCCGCCGCGGCCGGCGTCCTCGCACGGATCCGCCACGGCGCAGCCGAACTGTCCGAAGCCATGTCGAAAGTGGCCGACCAAGTACTGGCCGACCCCGAAGCCGCCGCGCGAGCCACCATCATGGACCTCGCCGAGCTCTCCGGTACCTCCCCAGGGACCATCACACGATTCTGCCGTCATCTCGGATATGACGGTTACGCCGCCCTCAGGGTTGCAATCGCGACCGAAACAGGTCGCGCCTCCGCCCGCCGCGAGACCGGATGGGACGTCAACATCGGGCAGGAGATCGCCCCCTCCGACCCCCTCGAGCAGGTCCTCAAGCAGCTCATCACCATCGACGCCGCGATGCTCCGCGACACCGTCGACACCCTCGACCTCACCGCGGTCGAACGCGTCGCCGCCAGCGTCTGCGACGCCCGCCGCGTCGACGTCTACGGCGTCGGCACCAGCGCCATCGTCGCCCGCGAACTCCAGATGGGCTTCTACCGCACCGGCGTCGCCGCCTGGGTCTGGACCGAGGTCCACGACGCCCTCGCCAGCGCCGCCCTCCTCGGCGACGGCGACGTCGCCTTCGCCGTCTCCCTCTCCGGCTCCACCGCCGAAGTGATCGAGATGCTCTCCGAGGCCGACAGCCGCGGCGCCCTCACCGTCGCCCTCACCGGCGACGCCGACTCCGCCCTCGCCGAGATCGCCGACATCTGCCTGGTCTCGGCCACCACCCGCACCGGCCACCGCGCCGACCTGCTCGCCTCCCGGCACTCCGCGCTGCTCGTCGCCGACCTCGTCCACATCGCGGTCGCGCAGCGGCGCTTCCCTGCGGCGCTCGAGGCCCTGGAGTCCCGGGCCCGAGCCGTGGTCGGCCACCGGCCGGCCCGACAACGGAACGGGGCGAGCTGACCCTCCCGCCGTCCATCAGCGGTCCTGCCCAACCTGCTACCCCTTGAAGGAGCGACCCATGAGGAACACTGCAGCCGACAAGCAACCGATGTTCAACCGCCGCAACCTGTTCGGCGCCACCGCCGCCGGACTCGCCGCCTCCTCGCTGGCGGCCTGCGCCACCAGCGGCAGCGACGACGAAGGCGGCGAGGTCACCGTGGGGGAGGACGCCGAGAACCCCTTCGGCGTCGACCCCAAGGCCCCCTTGGACGTCGTCATCTTCGACGGCGGCTTCGGCAACGAGTACGCCGTCGCCCACCAGGAGATCTACAACCGCGCCTTCCCCGACGCCGAGATCACCCACCTCCCCACGCAGGCCATCGCCGAGACCCAGCAGCCGCGCTTCGCCGAAGGCAAGCCCGCCGACGTCCTCGACAACTCCGGCGCGCAGCAGATCCCCATGGACGCCCTCGTCAGCGACGGCGAGCTCGCCGAGCTCACCCCGCTGCTCGACGCGCCCTCCTACGACGACCCGAGCCTTACCGTCCGCGACACCCTCCGCGAGGGCGTGCTCGAAGCGGGCACCTTCAACGGCAAGGTCTACGCCCTCAACTACGTCTTCAACGCGTGGACGATCTGGTACGACGCCAAGCTCTTCCGCGACCAGGGCTGGACCCCGCCGACCACGTGGGACGAGATGATCGCCCTCTGCCCCACCATCAAGGCCGCCGGGATCGCGCCGTGGACCTACGCCGGCCAGCACCCCGTCTACCTCTACGACATGTTCCTCATGCTCGCCGGCCGCCACGGCGGCGTCCAGGTCCTCAAGGACATCGACAACCTCAAGGCGGGCGCCTGGGAGCACGAGTCGGTGGCGCTGGCGGCCGAGGCGATGCACAGCATCGGCGCGTCCGGCTTCCTCCTCGAGGGCAGCGCGGGCATCGACCACATCCAGTCGCAGACCGCCTTCAACAACAACGAGGCCGCGTTCCTGCCGTGCGGGTCCTGGCTCCCCAACGAGCAGAAGGCGATCGCGCCCGCCGACTTCGAGTACGCCCCGATGGGCGTGCCCGCGCTGGCCGGCAGCGTCCAGCCCGGCCTCATCAGCGCGGGCGGCGACGAGCCGTTCGTGGTGCCCAAGAACGCGACCAACCTCGCCGGCGCGTACGAGTACCTGCGGATCATGCTCTCCAAGGAGGGCTCGCAGATGTTCGGCGACACCGTGCAGGCCGCCACCGTCGTCAAGGGCGTCGAGCTCGACAACGAGGCCGCCAAGATGACCGACGCGCTGGTGTCCAATCCGGACGACATGTTCCAGCCGCAGTTCCGCTACTGGTACACGAAGATGAACGAGGAGGTGCGCCCCGCGCTCGGCCGGCTCATCAACGCCGAGTCGACGCCCGAGGAGTTCCTCCAGCGGATGCAGACCGTCGCCGACGACACCGCCGCCGACGACACCATCGAGAAGTTCACCCACGAGGACTAGGCGAGTCGAGAGGAGGGCCTGGGCTGTGAGGCATGGCAGGTACCCGTTCATCCTGAGCTTCCTGGCGCTGCCGGTGGGGCTGTACGCCTGGCTGGTGATCCTGCCGTTCGCCCAGGCCTTCCAGATCTCCCTGACCGACTGGTCGGGGTCGTCGAACTCCTTCGAGTACATCGGGTTCGACAACTACGCGAACCTGTTCAAGGACGAGCGGCTGGTGCTCCCGGCCCTGCGGCACACCGGGATCATCCTGGTGGTGCTGCCGCTCGTGACGATCGCGCTGGGCCTGTTCTTCGCGTTCATGCTCAACCTCGGCGGCCGGGTCCGCCGGGGCCGCATCGAAGGCGTGCGGGGGGCCCGGTTCCACAAGGTCGTCTACTTCTTCCCGCAGGTGCTGTCGGTGGCGATCATCGGCATCCTGTGGAAGCAGGTGTACGCGCCCGAGAACTTCGGCGGGCTCATCACCGGGGCGCTCACCGCGGTCGGGCTGCCGGCCCCGGTCAACGGGTTCCTGGCCGACACGCGGTTCGTGCTGGCGGCCGTGATCGGCGTGCTCGTGTGGAGCGCGGTCGGCTTCTACCTGGTGTTCTTCTCGTCCGCGATGGCGTCGATCCCGCGCGACCTGTACGAGGCGGCGGTAATCGACGGGGCCGGGCGCGGCCCGATGTTCTTCCGGATCACGCTGCCGCTGCTGTGGGACTCGGTGCAGACGGCGTGGATCTACCTCTCCATCGTCGCCCTCGACGTGTTCGTCCTCATCTACATGATGACGCCCGAGCGCGGCGGCCCCGACGCGGCGAGCGAAGTGGTCGGCGGCGTCATCTGGAAGTACGCGTTCAACCACGGCGAGCAGGCGTTCGCGTCGGCGCTGGGCGTGGTCCTGTTCTTCGCCGCCCTGTCCTTGGCGGTCGTGTCGCTGCGGTTCGGCCGCCGCGAGCGGATCGAGTTCTGAGGAGCGACATGGCAACCGACACCGCCCCCGGCAGCACCGCTGAAGGCGAGGCCTCCGACGCGGCCCCGCCCGCGCGGTCCCCGCAGCGCGCCCCGCGCCCCGAAGGCAACGTGCTCAACGTCTTCTCGCAGGGCTTCCTGTGGCTGTGGGCACTCATGGTGATCGTCCCCGTGGCCTGGATCGTCATGTCCTCCTTCAAGACCACGCGGGAGATCGCCTCCGACCCGCTGGGCCTTCCGGCGGCGCCGCACTGGGCGAACTACATGAACGCCTGGACGAACGGCGACATCGGCGGCTACTTCCTCAACACCGTGACCGTGCTCGTCTTCAGCGTCACCGGCACGATGCTCCTGGGCGCCATGGCCGCGTACGTGCTGGCGCGCTACGAGTTCCCCGGGAACCGCGCCGTGTACTTCGGGTTCGCCGCCGGGATGATGTTCCCGGTGTTCCTGGCCCTGTTCCCGCTGTTCAAGACCCTGCAGAACGTGTCGCTGCTGAACACGTACACCGGCCTGGCGATCGTGTACATCGCCTACTCGCTGCCGTTCACCGTGTTCTTCCTGACCGCGTTCTTCCGAACGCTCCCCACGGGGGTCGCCGAGGCCGCGGTCGTGGACGGCGCCGGGCACTACCGCCTGTTCTTCCAGGTCATGCTGCCGATGGCCAAGCCCGGGCTGGTGGCCATCACGATCTTCAACGTGATCGGCCAGTGGAACCAGTTCCTGCTGCCGCTGGTGCTGCTGGGCCGCAACCCCGAGGACGCGATGATCTCCCAGGGCCTGGCCAATCTCGCGCTGCGCCAAGGCTACGAAGGGGATTCGGGCGCGCTGTTCGCCGGGACCGTGCTCGCCATGATCCCGATCTTCGTCGCGTACGTCCTCTTCCAGCGCCAGATCCAGGCCGGCCTCACCGCGGGGGCCATCAAGTAGCGAACCGCCGCGCGAATCGTGCGTCGTCCCAGTGAAACCGGTTATTCAACCGGTTTGACGAAGGGTGTTTACAAGGGTTCGAATCTGTGGAAATATCGAAATGATTCGATCACGCCCTTTCCCTTGGGGCGCCCGCGAAGGAGACGACGATGTCAACAAGGAAGCGGTTCGGCGCCCTCGCCGCCGCGACGGCCCTCGTGACCACCGCCCTCGGGCTGGCCGCTCCGGCCCCCGCCACGGCCGCGCCCGTGTCATTCGACAACGGCCAGACCATCACCGACACCGCAGGCAACCTCATGCACGCCCACGGCGGCGGGATGCTCAAGGTCGGCAACACCTACTACCTGGTCGGCGAGCAGCGCAACGACTACCTGTTCGACCAGGTCAGCATGTACTCCTCCACCGACCTCGTGAACTGGACGTTCGAGAACGACATCCTCAGCGCCGAGTCCCACCCCGACCTCTCCCCGTCCAACATCGAACGCCCCAAGGTCATCTACAACGCCAGCACCGGCAAGTACGTCCTCTGGGCCCACAAGGAGAACGGCGTCGACTACGGCGACGCCGAAGTGGCCGTGGCCGTCTCCGACACCGTCGACGGCGACTACGCCTACCAGGGCTCCTTCCGCCCCGCCGGGTACGACTCCCGCGACATGACGCTCTTCGTCGACTCCGACGGCACCGGCTACCTCATCTCCGCCGCCGACGTGAACTACGACCTCAACGTCTACCGCCTCACCCCCGACTACCTCGCCATCGACGAACTCGTCCACGTCTTCGACGGCTACCACCGCGAGGCCCCGGCCGTCTTCCAGCGCAACGGCGTCTACTTCCTCGTCACCTCCGGCGCGACCGGCTGGAACGCCAACCAGACCCAGTACGCCACCACCACGAACTTCCCCGAAGGCGCCTGGTCCGGCTGGACCAACGCCGGGAACTCCACCACCTACGGCTCCCAGCCGACCTTCGTCACCACCGTCCAGGGCACGGCCGGGACCAGCTACCTCTACATGGGCGACCGGTGGGGCCCGCAATGGGGCGGCAAGCCCATGGACAGCGAGTACGTGTGGCTGCCCATCAGCTTCCCGAGCAACACCAGCATGACCCTCACCTGGTACTCCACCCTCAACATCGACGCCGCCGCCGGCACGGTCCAAGGCGTCGTCGGCACCGAGGACGGCAGCCCTTACGGCACCAAGTTCGTCAACGCCGCCTCCGGCCGCTGCATCGACGTGCCCGCGGGCTCGTCCACCGACGGCACCAAGCTCATCCAGTACGACTGCTGGAACGGCGCGCCCCAGGCCTTCACCTTCGACCCCGTCTACCCCGGCTCCAAGGTCGGCGCCGTCTCCAACACCGCCACCGGCAAGTGCTGGGACGTCCTCGACCAGTCCACGGCCAGCGGCGCCCCCGTCGGGCAGTGGGGCTGCTGGGCCGGCGGCAACCAGCGCTTCTCCCTGCGCGCCTCGGCCAACGGCAACTACGCCATCGTCGCCCAGCACTCCGGGCTGTGCCTCCAGCCCGCCTCCACCGCCAACAGCGCCGCCATCGTGCAGGCCGCCTGCACCGGCGCCGCGAACCAGCAATGGGACGTGACCGCGCTCTGACCCGCCCCCGATACCGGGACCGCCGCCCGAGGACTTCGCAGCTCGGGCGGCGGTCCCGCTGTGTCCCCGGCCTCAGCCCGACCCCGCCGTTCGCCGAACAACCCCTGACCAGGCATAATCGAGAGGTTGCGCCCTGGGCGCGGCTCCTCCGGGTCTCGAATCCGGATCCCTGGGCCGAAGGCCCACCAAAGGGAACAGTATGCGAGTCAGGCTCCGACGCAGTCGGAGCGCTGGCGTTGAGCGAACGAAAGGAATCAGTCTCGTGGCTGATCAACAGCAAGCTGCCGCCGGCGGCCGGGACGGCGGCGGCGACCGCCGCGGCGGTCGCGGCGGGCGCGGTGGACGCGAGGGCGGTCGCGGTCGCGACCGCGCCGAGAAGTCCCCGCACGTCGAGCGCGTAGTCACCATCAACCGCGTCGCCAAGGTCGTCAAGGGCGGCCGCCGCTTCGCCTTCACCGCCCTCGTGGTGGTCGGCGACGGTGACGGCAACGTCGGCGTCGGCTACGGCAAGGCCAAGGAAGTTCCCGCCGCCATCGCCAAGGGCGTTGAAGAGGCGAAGAAGAACTTCTTCAAGGTCCCCCGCATCGGCGGCACCATCCCGCACGAGGTCTTCGGCGAGGACGCGGCCGGCCGCGTGCTCCTGAAGCCCGCCTCCGCGGGTACCGGTGTCATCGCGGGCGGCCCCGTGCGCGCCGTCCTCGAATGCGCCGGCGTCCACGACGTCCTGTCGAAGTCCCTGGGCTCCTCGAACGCGATCAACATCGTCCACGCGACGGTGGCCGCGCTCAAGGGCCTCGAATCCCCGGAGGCCGTCGCGGCCCGCCGCGGCATGGCGCTCGAGGACATCGCTCCTCAGGGCCTGCTGCGCGCCCGCGCCGAGGCCGCCGCGGCCGCGAAGGCTTAGGGGTACTCGACATGGCACGTTTGAAGATCACCCAGCACAAGTCGGTCATCGGTGAGAAGCCGAAGGCCCGTGCGACCATCCAGACGCTCGGCCTGCGCAAGATCGGCCAGACCGTCTACAAAGAGGACCTCCCGCAGTACCGCGGCATGGTCCACCGTGTCCGTCACCTGGTCGACGTCGAGGAGGTCGAGTAGTCATGGCTATCCGCATTCATGACCTGCAGCCCGCCCCCGGCGCCAAGACCGCCAAGACCCGCGTAGGTCGCGGTGAGGGCTCCAAGGGCAAGACGGCCGGTCGCGGCACCAAGGGCACCAAGGCCCGCAAGACCGTGCCGGCCGGGTTCGAGGGCGGCCAGCAGCCGCTCCAGATCCGCCTGCCGAAGCTCAAGGGCTTCAAGCCGCACAACAAGCTCGTCTACACCGTGGTCAACCTCGACCGCCTCGCGGAGCTCTTCCCCGAGGGCGGCCAGGTCGGCCCCGAGCAGCTGATCGAGGTGGGCGTCCTCAACAAGAAGGAGCTCATCAAGGTCCTCGGCTCCGGCGAGCTCGAAGGCGTCAAGCTGGACGTGAAGGCCCACGCCTTCTCCGCTTCCGCCGTCACCAAGATCGCCGCCGCCGGTGGCTCGGCCACCGTGGTGGACAAGAAGACCGGCGAGGCCCTGGACGCTTAAGTCCGTGGCATAAGCCGTTCGAACACCAGATCCGCGAAACGGGTCGGAGGGAACTCCGGCCCGTTTCGTCGTAATGAATGCCGAATACTCTGCGTCCGAATGCGCCTGCTAGGCTCCCATGGCGAGCACCACCGTCTTCCTCGGGCGTGTGACGCTCCCGCTACGAACTACACACGCCCACTGGTAACGAAAGGCGTTGCCCCGCAACGCCAAGGGCCCCGCCAGGGGGTCTTGTTCAGGAGGAACCGCATTGCTCTCCGCCTTCATCAGCGCGTTTCGGACTCCCGATCTGCGCAAGAAGATCCTGTTCACCTTGATGATCATCGGCCTGTATCGTCTTGGTGCGCAGATGCCGAGTCCCGGCGTGGACTATGCGGCAGTGCAGACCTGCCTCAACATGCAGCCCAACGATGAGGCCGGCGTCTTCGGGCTCCTGAACCTGTTCACCGGTGGAGCGCTCCTCCAGCTCTCGGTCTTCGCGCTCGGCGTCATGCCGTACATCACCGCGTCGATCATCATGCAGCTGTTGACGGTCGTGATCCCCAGGCTCGAGCAGCTCCGCAAGGAGGGCCAGCCGGGCCAGGTCAAGATCACCCAGTACACCCGGTACCTGACGCTGGGCCTCGCCCTGCTCCAGGCCTCCGGCTACATCGCGCTGGCGCGCTCGGGCATCCTGTTCCAGGCCGAGTGCCCGGACGCGATCCTCCCGGACCTGTCCGGCTCGGAAGCGAACATCCCCTACTGGATGACCGTCATCGTCGTCGTGGCCGTCATGGTCGCGGGCACCGCGATCATCATGTGGTTCGGCGAGCAGATCACCGAGCGCGGCGTCGGCAACGGCATGAGCCTCCTCATCTTCGCCTCGATCGCGGCGCAGATGCCGGGCCAGTTCTGGTCCCTGCAGAAGTCCGAGGGCTGGTTCATGTTCAGCGTGATCATCGGGCTCTGCATCGCGATCATGGTCGCGGTCATCTTCATCGAGCAGTCGCAGCGGCGCATCCCGGTGCAGTACGCCAAGAAGATGGTCGGCCGCCGGATGTACGGCGGCACCTCGACCTACATCCCGCTCAAGGTCAACCAGGCCGGCGTCGTGCCCGTCATCTTCGGCTCCTCGCTGCTGTACATCCCGACGCTGTTCCGCCAGCTCAACCAGAACAGCGACTCCGAGTGGGTCGGCTTCATCGACCGCTACCTGCTGAACCAGGGCTCGTGGGTGTACATCACGCTGTACGCGTTCCTGATCATCTTCTTCACGTACTTCTACGTCTCGATCACCTTCAAGGTCGACGACGTCGCCGAGAACATGAAGAAGGCCGGCGGGTTCATCCCCGGCGTGCGCCCCGGCAAGCCCACCGCGACCTACTTGCAGCGAGTCCTGTCACGCCTGACCTTCCCGGGCTCGCTTTACCTGGCCGCGATCGCTATCCTTCCCAATCTGGCCATCATCGCGTTCGGTAACCAGCAGCTGTTCGCACAGTTCGCGTTCGGCGGTACTTCGGTGCTGATCATGGTGGGCGTCGGCCTGGAGTCGGTCAAGCAGATCGAGTCCCAGCTGATGCAGCGCCACTACGAGGGCTTCCTCCGCTGACGTAGGAAGACCTTCGGCCTCGACGACGCTTGCGAGTCGTCAATGGGCACTGTGACGACACGGGAGGAACAACTGTGCGACTGGTACTCGTAGGCCCGCCCGGGGCCGGCAAGGGCACCCAGGCGGAGATCATCGCCGAGCGGCTCGGCATCCCCAAGATCTCGACCGGCGACATCTTCCGCGCGAACGTCTCCGGCGGCACCCCGCTCGGCCTCAAGGCCAAGGAGTACATGGACGCCGGGAACCTCGTGCCCGACGAGGTCACCAACGAGATGGTGGCCGACCGGCTGGCCGAGGACGACGCCAAGGCGGGCTTCCTGCTCGACGGCTACCCCCGCAACACCGAGCAGGCGAAGGTCCTCGACCGGGTCCTCGAAGCGGCGGGCGCCACGCTGGACCTGGCCCTGGAGCTGGTCGCCAGTGACGACGAGGTCGTGCGCCGCCTGTCGGGCCGCCGCGTCTCGAAGTCGACCGGCAAGGTCTACCACCTGGAGTTCGACCCGCCCGCGGACCCCGACTCCGACGACCTCTACCAGCGAACCGACGACCAGCCCGAGACGATCAAGAACCGCCTCAAGGTCTACGCCGAGCAGACCGCGCCGCTCGTGGGCTACTACGAGGCGCAGGGCAAGCTCGTGCGCATCGACGCCATCGGCGAGGTCTCGGAGATCACCGAGCGCGCCCTGAACGCCATCGGCGCCGCGGAATAGCCGCCGTGTTCCGCCGTCGCCAGCACATCCAGTACAAGACGCCCGAGCAGATCCGCAAGATGCGCAAGGCCGGGCTCGTCGTGGCCGAGGTCCACCAGGCCATGCGCGAATCGGCCGGCCCGGGCGTGACGACGGCGGAACTCGACCGCATCGCCGAGCACGTCATCCGCGACTGCGGCGCGGTGCCCTCCTTCAAGGGCTACGACATCGGCAACGGCCCCTACCCGGGCTCGATCTGCTCGTCGGTGAACGAGCAGGTCGTCCACGCGATCCCCTCCGAGGACGCGGTCCTCAAGGAGGGCGACCTCCTCTCGGTCGACGTCGGCGCGATCGTCGACGGCTGGCACGGGGACGCGGCCATCACCATCGAGATCGGCCAGGTCGCCCCCGAGCTGACGGCCCTGCGCGAGGCCTGCGAGGCCGCCATGTGGGCCGGGATCAAGGCCGCGGGCACCGCCAAGCGCCTCGGCGGGATCTCCCACGCCATCGAGCGCTCCGTGGAGCAATCGGGCGAATACGGCATCGTCACGGGGTTCGGCGGGCACGGCATCGGCACCGAGATGCACCAGGACCCGCACATCCTC
Organism: Glycomyces sp. NPDC049804; assembly: GCF_040674615.1. NCBI lineage: Bacteria > Bacillati > Actinomycetota > Actinomycetes > Glycomycetales > Glycomycetaceae > Glycomyces > Glycomyces sp. NPDC049804. The sequence continues at coordinate 302,094 of NZ_JBFAMQ010000002.1, read as the reverse complement.
AACTACGGCCGCCCCAGCGAGGGCCCGAAGCTGCGCCCGGGCATGGCCCTGGCGATCGAGCCGATGCTCACGCTCGGCTCGGAGGACACCGCCGAGCTGGCCGACGGCTGGACGATCGTCACGGACGACGGCTCGATCGCCGCGCACGTCGAGCACACCATCGCCCTGTGCGAGGACGGCGTCTGGGTCCTCACGGCCCCTGACGGCGGCGTCGAACAGCTGGGCGATGCGGCCGCGAGCGCGGCTCGCGCGGAATAGGACCCCGGTGCCATAATTGGCTTCGTGACCGAAGACCAAGGCAAGCTGCGCATCTCCAACGCCGACCGCGACAAGGCGATCGCGCAGCTGCAGGCCGCCCTCGACGAGGGCCGTATCGACCTCGCCGAATTCGATGACCGCGCCAAGACCGCCTATGAGGCCAAGACCAACGCCGAGCTCGACCTCATTTTCGAGGACCTCCCCGGCGGCCGCCCGAAGACCGGCGAGGTGGTCCCGTCTGAGCCCGCCGCCGAGGTCGAGACCGAGCGGCACGCGCACGGCCGCAACTGGTTCCACGAGGTGCCCGCACTGCGCGCCCTGGTCCTCGTCGGCGGCATCACCACCCTGATCTGGCTCGCCACCTCGGTCTCGTCGGGCGAGTTCGGGGACTTCTGGCCCATCTGGCCGATCATGGGCCTCTCGATCGCCACGTTCGTGCAGCTGGTCACCCGCGGCCGCTGACAGTAGCCCCTCCTCACCCCATCCCTTAGGAGCCCAACGGATGTCCTCCCTCGAACGCTTCGGCGGCGACCGCGAGATGCGGATCGGCAACGCCGAGCGGGCCTCCCTGACCGAGATCCTGCGCTCCGCCGTGGACCAGGGCTACATCGACCTCGACGAGTACGAGAAGCGCGTCGACACCCTCATGGCGGCGAAGACCGTCGGCGAGACCGAGGTCGTCCTGGCGGACCTGCCGGCCTACCAGCGCGTATTGCAGGCCCAGGCCGACGCGTTCGCGCCCGACAAGCAGGGGACCCCCGAGTGGATCAAGTGGCTGTGGGCGGGCGTCTCGATCCCGATCGGCATCGTCACCGGCGTGTGGGCGTTCGTGTACTTCCTGTCGGGCAGCCACCAGTACTTCTGGCCGGTGTGGGTGGCGATCCCGCTGGGGGTGGTGGCCACGGTGCTCACGATCGCCGAGCGGACCATCATCCGCCCGGGGGAGGAGCGCAAGCGCCGCGAGCGGTTGCGCCGCAATCGGAACCAGTGATAGACGGTGCGACGGCCGGTGCCGCGGCACCGGCATGTTCGCGCCGACCCCGAGGCACGAAAAAAGGCTCTGCGAACGGCTGGACGCCTGCTCGCAGAGCCTTCTTGCTTGGGGTGACCGACGGGGCTTGAACCCGCGACCTCCTGGACCACAACCAGGTGCTCTACCAGCTGAGCTACGACCACCAAGACCGGTTCCGCCGGGAAACCCGGGGACCGGCGACAATCATAGCCAAGCTTCCCGTGTTCCTGTCAACGGGGTTCGGTGTCGGCCGTCTCAGTCCTGGGGCGTTCCGGCGATGCTCGCGGCCGCGGCCTTCGCCTCGTCGCTGCTCGGCCCGGGCAGGGGCACGAAGAGGGTGCGGCGGTAGTACTCGAGCTCCTGCACGCTCTCCTTGATGTCGGCGAGGGCGCGGTGCGCGAGGCCCTTGGCCGGCTGGTTGTAGTAGACGCGCGGGTACCAGCGGCGGGCGAGTTCCTTGATGGAGGACACGTCGATCATGCGGTAGTGCAGGTGGTCGTCCAGGCGCGGCATGTACTTGGTGATGAAGGTGCGGTCGGTGGCGATGGAGTTGCCGCACAGCGGGGCGGTGCGCGCCTCGGGCACGTGCTGCTTGATGTACTCCAGGACCGTGTCCTCTGCCTCCTGCAGGGAGATCCGCGAGGCCCGCACTTCATCCGTGAGCCCGGACTTGGCGTGCATGTCGGCGACGAACGCCCCCATGTTGTCCAGCACCGGGCCGTCGCAGGCGATGACGATGTCGATGCCTTCGTCCAGGGGGGTGAGGTCGGGTTCCGTGACGAGTACGGCGATCTCGATGAGGGCTTCAATCTCGGGGTCGAGGCCGGTCATTTCGCAGTCGACCCACACTAGGCGTTCTTCAGTCACCGGGCCAACTCTACGCGCAAGTAGCACGCGAGGTGATCTACGTGTCACGCCGTCGGAAGCGCCCCCGCGGGAGGCCCGGAGGGCGGACACTTGAATCAGAACGAGGGGTGTTCGGAATCGGACAACAACGCCTGGGAAAGGTGTTGCTTGTCACCGCTACCGTCCGCTATGGTGCGGGTATCAGAGCGTCGCCGCCTTTGCGGCCCGTATCGCAGTGATTAGGGCCGCAATAAGATGATCTCTCAACTTTTTCAAGGTAAGGCGCGTGTACCCCTAGAGATTGAAGGTTTGCGATGAAGCAAGCCGGAGACGATACCGTGACCAGGACTCGGGTCATCAGACCTCAGCAGAGGTGAGGTGATCTCCGTCTCAGAGGCGTCATGGAGCCGACGCGGCTCCGTCTCAGGGACAGGAGCCGTGAACCGAGCTTAGCCGATGAAAACGGGTACTCGAAACGGTGCGGAGCCACTGGGCGTGAAAAACCCGGCGGCCACCGAACCGCATCGATTCCGTAACCGTGGCGCATCGAACACCGGGGCACGGAATTCCACGCAACGAAGCGGTCGTTGTAACTGGTACACCGCTCACGCGGTGTCGGGGGACGAGGAAGCTGGAGGAGACCTTGAGCGTGGAGCAAACGACAACACCCACCCTCACCACCGAAGAGGTCGCTGAGGAACGAGACCTTGTGGGTGTCTACCTGCATGAGATCTCGAAGACGCCGCTGCTTGACGCCGCCGCCGAGGTCGACTTGGCGAAGGCGGTCGAGGCCGGCCTGTTCGCGAAGCACCTGCTCGGCGAGGGGGAGACCTTCGGCGACGCCACCGAGAAGGACCTGAAGCGCCTGGTCGAAGACGGCGCCAAGGCGAAAGAGCAGTTCATCAAGGCGAACCTGCGGCTGGTCGTCTCGATCGCCCGCCGCTACGTCCGTTCCGGGATGCCGATGCTCGACCTGATCCAGGAGGGCAACACGGGCCTGGTCCGCGCCGTCGAGAAATTCGACTACCAGCGCGGCTTCAAGTTCTCGACCTACGCCACGTGGTGGATCCGCCAGGCCATCAGCCGGGCGATCGCCCAGCAGGAGCGCACCGTGCGCCTGCCGGTGCACCTGGTCGAGGACGTCAACCGGATGCGCAACGTCACCCGCCAGCTCACCCGCGAGCTCGGCGGCGACCCCGAACCCGACCAGGTCGCCAAGGCTCTCGGCGTCACGGTCGAGCGGGTCAACGAGCTCATCCGCTGGAGCCAGGACACCGTCTCGCTGGACACGCCGATCGGCGACGACGGCGACACCAACCTCGGCGACCTCGTCGCCGACTCCGACGAGCCCAGCCCCGAGGACGTCGTCCTCGCCGGCATGGAGCGCCAGCGCATCGAGATGATGCTCAACCACCTCGACGAGCGCTCGGCGGGGATCGTCAAGGCCCGCTACGGGCTCGAGGACGGCCGCGAGCACTCGCTCACGGAGGTCGCGCACCGGTTCCACCTGTCGCGCGAGCGCATCCGCCAGCTCGAGATCCAGGCGCTGGCCCGCCTCAAGGAGCTGGCCAACGACCAGGTCATGGCCGAGGCGGCTTGACTGCGCAGGCGTTGAGGGCGCGCAGACACCAGTGATACGGAGGAAGGGCCGGGGCGAGAGCCCCGGCCCTTCCTCCGTATGCGGTTCCGGTCAGACGCGGCGGTAGCCGTCGATGGACATGCCCATGTCGAGGTCGGAGACCTTGACGACGTCGCCCGGCTTGGGGGCGTGGATGACCTGGCCGTCGCCGATGTAGATCGCCATGTGGCCCAGACCGTTGTAGAACACCAGGTCGCCCGGCTTCAGGTCGGACCGGTCGATGGCGCTGGTCTCGTCCCAGATCGCGTTCGTGTAGTGCGTCAGCGAGATCCCGGAGACCGCGTAGGCGCCCTGGACGAGGCCGGAGCAATCCCAGGTGTCGGGGCCGGCGGCGCCGTAGACGTAGGACTCGCCGAGCTGGTCGCGGGCGAACTCGACCGCGGCGGTCGCGGCGTCGGCGCTGTAGCTCGGGGTCGAACCGGAGTCCGAGCCGGAGGACGGCGACTCGCTCGACGCCGCGGACTCGGCCTCAACGGCGGCCGCGGCGGCGGCTTCGGCGGCCTCGGCTTCGTCGTGGGCCTTCTCGGCCTCGTCGATCTGCCCGTCGAGGTCGGCGATCCGCTGCTCGATCGCGGTGATGTCGGCGGTGAGCCCGTCGGCGGTCTCGGAGGCGGTCTGCGCCTCCTCGTACTTGTCGGACTGCTCCTGCGCGTAGGCCACCAGGGTGGAGACCTTGGCGTCGAGGTCGTCTTCGGCGGATTCGACCGCGGCGGTGACGACACTGAGCTGCGCATTCGAGGTGCCGTACGCCGCGGCGGCCGCGTCGATGACGGCTTTGGCCGCGTCGAGCCGGGCCTGGAGGCCCTTGAGGTCGGCGGCGGCGGTGTCGCGCTGCGATTCGAGATCGGCGAGGTGCTCTTCGATCTCGGAGGCGGAGGCGGCGGTGTAGTCGATGTCGGCCGCGTCGGCTTGCGTGCCGGAGAAGGCGGTCACGAGTCCGACGGTGGCGCAGGTGACCCCCGTGTAGATCGCGACGCGGCGAAGGATGGCGCTGATTCGTGAACGTTGTGCAGTTTCAGAGCAGGCGTGAGCCACGAGGTGGCCTTTCTTCCTCAGCCGCCTACCGGGTTAGCTGTCGGGTTCGGGCAGGGAAGGTGCCCTACCCGCTGCGGCTGCGCTGCAGCGGGATTCACCCCGTGCGTCCACGCGACTGGGGGGCGCGGACGCGGCTGGGTCCCCGGCCCGCGCATCGGTGTTTCGCCCCGGACCGGGAGGAACGGGCGTCATGCGAGCGCGGCTCGGCGGTCCGGGCGGGTGGGTCTCTGGGGGAGCCCTGAGGACCCGACCGGAACAGGCGCCGACGCTAACGCATGGTGACCCGAATCGCCAAGCCCGCTGTGAGTCGCTCCACAGTCTAGTAACGGACAGTGAGGACGCGCGGGGAGGGAGGGCAACTATCCAGCGGATTTATTGCCCGAACGGTCGAGGTGAGGTTGGCCGTGAGTCGACGGCGAGAAGGGGAGGGCGCGCGGGCGAGAAATCCTCGGGTTCGCCTCCACTCCCGGCTTCGATGGTGCCTGCGGGGTGCGACACCGCGGTCCGGGCGGGAGCCGCCCGGCGGCTCGTCAGAAGCTGCGGAGGGAGCGCGGGGGCGGTGGGGACGGGATCGCGGTGGCGTCGGTGGCCGGGGGAGCGCCGGCGATGTACTCCTTGAGCTCGGTGCCCTCGAGGACACGGCAGGGGAAGGCCGCGCCGGCGCAGCGGCGGCGGAGGGCGGCGACGGGGAGTTCGACGTCGGCCGCGACTGCGACGACGTTGCCGAAGCGGCGGCCGCGCAGGACCGCGGGCTCGGCCATGACCGCCACGTGCGGCCACACCACGCCCATCGCCGCGAGCGCCGGCTTCAGGAAGCGCATCTGGCCGCCGTCGCACAGGTTCACCGCGTAATGCCCGCCCGGGCGCAGCACGCGGTGCGCCCCGTGCAGGAACTCGGTGCTCGTGACGTGCGCGGGGACGCGCGCGCCCGCGTACACGTCGGTCACGATCAGCTCGTAGCTCGCGTCCGGCGCGGACTCGACCGCCTCGCGCGCGTCCGTGTGCCGGATCTTCACCTTCACGCCCCGCGGCAGCGGCGCCTCGGCGCGCACGAGCGCCACGAGCTCCTGGTTCGTCTCGACCGCCTGCTGGTACGAGCCGGGCCGGGTCGCCGCCACGTACCGGGCCATCGCCAGGCCGCCCGCGCCCAGGTGCAGCACCCGCAGCGGCTGCTTCGGCTCGGCCATGGCGTCGACGAGGTAGGCGATCCGCTGCATGTACTCGGCATCCAGATAGGACGGATCGTCGAGGTCGACGGTCGCCTGCACGACCTCGTCGGCGACGAGGTGCAGCAGGTTCGGCCGGTCCGGATCGCGGTCGATGCGCAGGGCGGGCCGTTCGGCCTCGGGCGGAGTCACGCACCCATTGTGCCCGAAGGCCCCGCGCAGGAGGCCTTGAGCAGGCCCTAAGGCCCCTGCTGCGCCTGCGTCCTGGCCGAGGCCGCCACATGCGCGATGCGCCGCAGCGCCGCGAAGATCGTCTCGCCCAGCACGGTCGCGGTGACCGCCTGCTCCACGTTGACGCCCTCGATCCGGGTCGCCTCCGCGATCGCCTCCATGTCCGCCGACGCCAGCGCCGCCGCCGCGTCCGCGTAGTGGCCCAGGACCTCTTGCGGGTCCGGATTCCCCAAGCGGTAGAACGCGGTCAGGGCCGTGACCAGCGCGTCGCGATAGTTCGGGGGCGCCACCTCGGCCCAGCCGTACTCGTTCAGCAACTGGTCGACGGTGCGCTCGGCGGCTTCGGTGGTGCCCTCGCTGGCGAGGGAGAACTTCGGGTCCCGGTGGGTCGCGGCGAGGGTCGCGCCGAGCGCCTGGAACGCCGACTCCGGATGGCGCCCAAGCACAGTGAGCACCTCGCCGATCTGCGCGACCGAGAGCCCGGCGGTCTCCGAGAGGGCGCGGATCAGCGTCAGGCGGTGCACGTGGGCCGGACCGTACTCGACGGTGTTGCCCTCCCCGTGCTCCCCGGCCTGCAGCAAGTGCTCCCGCAGGTAGTACTTGATGGTGGCGGCCGGAACGCCCGTCCGCTCCGACAGCTCCCCGATGCGCATACGAGGGAGTCTATGACGGAAAGCGCGCCCGCGTTACCGTTGAGCCCGGCAGGAACCCCCGCCTTGTACCCACCCACCTGGAAAGGCGACGGTTTGAACGACCCGCACCCTTACGCGGCCACCCGTCGCCCACCGCCGCCCGGCAACGAGGGCGCTCCGCGCCCGCTGCCCTCGACCGCTCGCTACTACGCTCGCTTCCCCGAACCGGAATGGCTGCGCCATGACTGACCCTCTCCGTACGGCACTCCTCGAAGAGCTGCGCGAGATCGCCGCGCTTCCCGTGCCCGCCTTCGACCCGGGACTCGCCGACGACTACGCCGAGACCGGCCGCCGCCTGCCCTTCGAGAACCAGTACTTCGCGCGCCGCCGCCACCTCGCCGCGCTCGCCCTCGTCGGCGACGGCCCCGTCCTCTCCGGCCTCGTCGCCGACATCTGCGACGAGCGCTCCTGGGCGCTCCCGGCCCATTGGGACGACGGCGACCCCGCGACCTGCGTCGACCTCTTCGCCTGCGAGACCGCGCAGGCCCTCGCCGAGATCCTGCGCCTGCGCGACGACGTCAAGGACCGCGAGCGCGTCGAGGCCGAGATCCGCCGCCGCGTCCTGGACCCCTTCTTCGAGTCCGAGGAGCCCTTCTGGTGGGAGGAGCGGTTCTCCAACTGGACCGCGGTGTGCGCCGGCGCCGCAGGGATGGCCGCGCTCGCGCTCGGCTACGACACCGACGTCGTCCGCGGCCGCGTCCTGCCCGCCCTCCAGGCCTACCTGTTCTCCTTCGGGCCGGACGGCGGCTGCGTCGAAGGCATCGACTACTGGGTCTACGGCTTCGGCTACTTCACCTACTTCGCCGAGGCGTGGCGGGACGCCACCGGCGAAGACCTCCTCGCCGGGACCGAGGCCATCGCCTCATTCCCCGCCCACGTCCAGCTCTACCCGCGCTCCTTCGCGACCTTCGGCGACGCCCACCACGACCCGGCCCTCCCGCCCGGCCTCCTCGCCCGCCTCCACGACCGGCTCGGCGTCCCCCTCCCCGCGATCGAGCACGCGCCGACCTTCGCCGACGACTACTGCGCCCGCTGGGCACACCTCACCCGCACCCTCGAATGGGGACGCGAACTCGGCGGCGAGATCGCCCCCGGCCGCACCCTCCTGGCCGACGTCGGCTGGTACGTCGAACGCCGCCAGATCGGCCGCCGCATGTGGTCGCTCGCGGTCAAGGGCGGCTACAACGAAGAGCCGCACAACCACCTCGACCTCGGGTCGTTCATCATCGCCGCCGACGGCGAGCAGCTGCTGTGCGACCCCGGCGCCGGCGAGTACACCGCCGCCTACTTCGGCGACGAGCGGTACGAGCAGGTCCACCCCTCCGCGGCCTGGCACTCCGTGCCCACCGTCGAAGGCGCCGCCCAGCAGGTCGGCGAGGACTCCCGCGCTGAACTCGTCTACACCGACGACGGCGTCGACGCCTACATCGACGCGTACGGCGACGGCGCGCTCCTGCGCAAGTTCACCTGGACCGAGGACGGCATCGAGCTCTTCGACGCCGGGCCCGAGCTCACCGAGTCCTTCGTCAGCCGCATCCGGCCCGAGACCGAAGGCGACCGCGCCACCTGGACCGGCGAGCGCGGCACCCTCGTCCTCCACGGCGTCGACCCGGGCAGCGTGCGCATCGAGGACGTCGAGACGACCACGCACCTCGGCCGGCCCGAGCGGCTATGGGCGCTCCGCTTCGACTTCCCCGGCAGCGGCCTCCGCTTCGAGCTGCTCTAGGAGGCCGTCCGCCTTCAGGCGCTGGCGGGCGGCCGCGATGGCCTCGCTGGTGTGCTCGAACAGGCGGCCCTGCTGCCACAGCGGCTCCAGGACGCCCAGGGCCGCAAGCGGTTTGGCGTGCACCGGCTCGAGGCCGGAGAGGTAGACGGCGATGCCGCGGTGCTCGAGGCGCTTGATCGCGTCCGCGAGCACCGTCGCCCCCGACGCGTCCATAGTGGACACCCGGCTCATGCGGAGCACCACCACCCGCACGTCGGCGACGTCCAAGAGCTGGAGCAGGAACCGGTGCGCGGCCGCGAAGAACAGCGGCCCTTCCAGCCGGTACGCCACGATGTGCTCGTGGAGCAGCGCCGCCTCCTCGTCGTGGTGGTCGGCCGGTTCGATCGGCTCCTCCTCGACCGAGACCGACCGCGAGATCCGCCCCAGCGCCAGCAGCCCGGCGAGCGCGATGCCCACCGCCACCGCCCACACCAGGTTGAGCACCACCGTGGCCGCGAGCGTCAGCCACATGACCGCCGCGTCGGCGCGCGTCGACCGCGCCAGCGCCAGCATCGAACCGACCTCGATCATCCGGATCGAGGTCGCGATCAGCACCCCCGCGAGGGCCGCGAGCGGCACGTGCGCCACCAGCGGCGCGAGCGCGAGCATCATGAGCGCCAGCACGATCGCGTGCGTGAGCGACGCCAGCCGCCCGGCCGCCCCGGACCGCACGTTCACCGCGGTGCGCGCCAGCGCGCCCGAGGACGGCATGCCGCCGAAGAACGGGGTCACCAGGTTCGCCACGCCCTGCCCGAACAGCTCCCGGTCGGGGTTGTGGTGCTGGTCGACGGTCATGTTGTCCGCCACCGTCGCCGACAGCAGCGACTCGAGCGCGCACAGGGCGCAGATCGCCACGGCCGCCGCGACCAGCTCGGGCATCTCCGCGAAGTCGAGGAAGTCGGCCTCGGGGGCGGGGATCGTGCGCGGCAGCGCGCCGATGACGGCCACATCCGCGCGCGCCCACCAGGTGACCACCGTGGCGACGACGACCGCGAGCAGCGGCGTCGGGATCTGCGAGTGCAGGCGCGAGCCGAGGAGGATCGCTCCGGCCACGCCGAACGCGACCGCGGGCGGCGCCCAGTTCGGGGTGGCCGCGAAATCGCTCAGCGAATCCCATGCGCCGCTGATGATGTGCGCGTTCTGCGCGGGCAGGCCGAGGGCGGGCGGCAACTGCTGGACCGCGATGACGATCGCGACCCCGGCCGTGAAGCCCTCGACCACCGGCACCGGCACGAAGCGCGCGTACCGGCCCGCTCCCGTGAGCGCGAGGACGACGAGCATGAGCCCGGCCATGATGCCCACGAGCATCACGCCCGCGTGGCTGTGCGTGGCCGCGAGCGGCACGAGGACCACCGCCATCGTGCCGGTCGGCCCCGTGACCTGGAGATTCGAGCCGCCGAGGATCGCGGCGAGCGCCCCGGCGATGATCGAGGTGATGAGCCCGGCGAACGCGCCGAGCCCGGAGGCGATCCCGAAGCCGAGGGCCAGCGGCAGCGCGACGACCGCGACCGTGAGACCGGCGAGGAGGTCGGTGTGCCAGTGGCGGGTGAGGTGCAGGTAGTCGGACCGTTCGGGAAACAGCTGTCGGAAGCGTCGGCGTTTCGTGGCAGTTGTCTCTCGTATCGTGGTCATGAGGCGATTGTCCCGGAATGGTTGATCCGCAATGACTTTCAGCGGACCCCGGGCGAGTCGCCGCCGGGTCCGCTTCCTGCCGTAGGATCGCCACCGTGCGTGCGAAGGGTCTGGAAACGGCGATCCGCGTCGGCGGGGCGGTGGTCGTCACCGCCGCGGCGCTGCTCGCGGCCGTCCTCGAATCCTTCCTCGTGCCGTACTACATCGCCGGGATCGCGGTCCCGATCGCCGGCGCGATCGCGTTCGTCGCGAACTGGCGGCTCGCGGCGCTGGCCGTGTACTGGACCGGCGGGCGCTGGTCGGTCATCCTCACCTCGCTCGCGTGGTTCGCCGTGGTCCTGCTCGCGTCCATGCCCACCGAGGCCGGCTCGCTGGTGATCGGCAGCGGCTTCAACGGCTACATGCTGCTCCTGGCGGGGACCGCCGGGATCGCCCTCGCGCTGTGGCAGTATTTTCGTCCCAGGCCGAACGCCAAGGCCCCGTCCGCCGTCGGCCCCCGGCCGCCGGCGCAGGCCACCCCTACCGCTACGAAGGAGTCCCGACCGTGACCCTCCTCAGCCGCCTCCTGATGCCGCACTGGCCCTCGATCTACGGCTTCGCCCTGGGCATCATCGCCGCCAACCTCGCCGGCCGGTTCGCCTCCACCAAGTGGGGCGAGGGCACCGCGATCGGCGACCTCGTGGGCGTCTACACGTTCGGCGCGATGGCGGCCGTCGCGATCGCGGCCGGGATCTGGTGGGGCGTGCGCCGCCGCCGCCAGGAGATCACCGGCGAGCTGCTGTCGATCTTCGTGGTCACCACCCTCTTCGCCGTGCTGGTGAACCCCCTCATCGCCCGCGTCGACTACCCGACGATCGACGGGGTCTTCTCGCAGACCCTCATCTACTTCGCGCTGCTGGCCCTCTCGGGCTGGGTCGGCTTCCTCATCGTGATGGCCCTCGGCGTCGACGTGTACGGCCGCGAACTCAAGGCCACCCGGATCGCCTTCGAGCGCAAGGCGAACCCGAAGGCCGCCTAACGCCCCCGGTACCAGTACCGGTACCGCTCGGCGTACCCGAGGCGCCCGTACATCGCGATGGCGGGCCCGTTGTCGGACTCGACCTGGAGCGCGGCCCGCCGCGCTCCGTTCGCGTACCCCCAGGCCTCCAGCGCGTGCAGGACCTCGGTGCCCAGGCCCTGCCGGCGGAACGCGGGCAGCGTCCCGATCGAGGTGATCGCCACGAGGTCGCCCGCGATCGCGCCCCGGCCCCGGGCGGCGAGCTCCCCGCCGCGCCGGATCTCGGCGTACCCGCGGCCCTCGCCGGAGCCGAAGACCGCCGCGGCGATCTCGGGGGTGCCGTTGCCGAGCTGTTCGAGCAGCGCTTCGCTCGGCGCGTCCGCGATCGCGGCCTCGCCGTCATAGGTGCTCTCGCGGAGCGGCTTCGTCATCACGACGGTCTCGGCCTCGGCCTCCCAGCCCCGCGTCGCCAGCTCCTCGTCCAGGCGCTTCGTGACCGGCCCGGCGAGGGCCACGAGCGGGCGCGCGCCGCGTGCCCCGTACCAGGTCTCGACGGCCGTCATCGCCGCGTCCGTCCCGCCCTCGGGGGCGGTGAGCGCCAGGACGGAGTTCGCGCGGCGCGAGAACCCCTCGGCGTACCGCAGCAGCCAGCCGCCGACTTCGGCGGTCTCGGGCGCGGGCCAGGTCGCGGCGAGGAGCCGTTCGGTCGCGATGATCTCGGAGAACGGGGTCGGTTTGGGCGGTATCGCCCGGGCCGCGACGATCGTGTCCGTCGCGATGGTGACGGCGGCCCCAGACTGCGCCACATTGTCGGGCAGCACGCGCCAGAAGTCCGGGCCGATCTCGATAAGCTCGCCGATGACGTCCGTGAACCGGCGCCCCGGTTCGGGAGATCGCAGCCTGATCCGCACCGCCGCGCGACGGCCGACATGTTCCGGTCCCAGCATCTGGCCCACCCCAAGCCTTCGGGTCAACATTCCGCAATAAGCTTTAGTCTCAATCACAGCGCAGCCCGCCCGGCTGCGCGCGGTAGGAAGGACGACTCGTGACTTACGTAATCGCCGAGCCGTGCGTGGACATCCTCGACAAGGCCTGCATCGAAGAGTGCCCTGTCGACTGCATCTACGAAGGCAACCGGATGCTCTACATCCACCCCGACGAGTGCGTCGACTGCGGTGCATGTGAGCCGGTCTGCCCGGTCGAGGCGATCTTCTACGAGGACGACGTCCCGGACGAGTGGGCCCCGTACACCAAGGCCAACGTCGACTTCTTCGACGAGCTCGGCAGCCCCGGCGGGGCCTCCAAGGTCGGCAAGATCGAGAAGGACGACCCGTTCGTGGCCGCGCTGCCCCCGAAGTCGGAGTAGCGCGATGGCGCTGCGCCGCCTCCACAGCGCCTCTCCGGCCCGGCGGCTGCCGCGCTTCCCGTGGGACCGCATGGCCCCGTACCAGGAGCGCGCGGCGGCCCACCCCGGCGGACTCGTCGACCTGACCGTCGGCGCGCCCGTGGACGAGGTGCCCGAGCCGATCCGGCAGGCGCTCATCGACGCGTCCGCGCGGCCCGGCTACCCCACGGTGGCCGGCCCGCCGGCGCTCGGCGAGGCGATGCGGTCCTGGCTCCACCGGCACACCGGTGTGGCCGAGGACGTCGCGGTCCTGCCGACCGTCGGCTCCAAGGAGCTCGTCGCGAACCTGCCGCTGCAGCTGGGCGTCGGCCCGGGGGATGCCGTCTCCTACCCGGAGATCGCCTACCCCACGTATGAGATCGGCGCGATCCTGGCGAAGGCCGACGCGGTGCCGGTGGCCGACCCGCGCGACGCGGCGGGCTCGCGCCTGCGCCTGGCGTGGATCAACTACCCGACGAACCCGACCGGCGAGGTCGCCTCGGTCGAGCACCTGCGCGGCCTGGTCCGCTGGGCCAGGGACAGCGGCGTGGTGCTCGCCAGCGACGAGTGCTACCTGACCCTCGGCTGGGACGACGACCGCCCGCCCGTCTCGATCCTCGACCCGCGCGTGAACGACGGCGACCTCACCGGTCTCCTCGCCGCGCACTCGCTGTCGAAGCGGTCGAACCTGGCGGGGTACCGCTCGGCGTTCCTCGCGGGGGACCCTGAGCTCATCGCGGACCTGCTGGAGATCCGCCGCCACTCGGGCTTCATGGTCCCGTGGGCCGTCCAGCAGGCGACGATCGCGGCCCTGCACGACGAGTCGCACGCGATCGAGCAGCGCGCCCGCTACGAGGAGCGCCGGGGCGTGCTGCGCGGCGCCGTCGAGGCGGCCGGGTTCCGCATCGACCACTCGACCGCCGGGCTCTACCTGTGGGCCACGCGCGGCGAGGACTGCTGGGACACCGTGCGGTGGCTCGCCGAGCGCGGCATCCTCGCGGCGGCGGGGGAGTTCTACGGCGCCAAGGGGAACCGGCACGTGCGCTTCTCGCTCACCGCGACGGACGAGGCGATCGCCGACGCCGCGCAGCGGTTGAAGTGAGGCCGGGCGCGCGGCGCCGCAGGTTACGGACACGACGAAAGGCCCGCGGCTGGCAGCCGCGGGCCTTCTCGCTGTGCCGTCGGGCAGCAGTCCTTAAGGAGCCGCCGGCGGTTCGACCGGCAGGCCGGGGTCGACGGGCGGCTCGACCGGCGGCACCGCCGGCAGCAGGCTCTTGACGACCTCGACGACCTGCTTGCAGACCTCGGTCAGCGCCCCGACGTCGGGCACCGCGGGGAGACCGGGGTCGGTGCCCGGGTCGCCCGGGGCGGGCACGGGCAGGCCCGGCAGCTGCTCGGACTCGACCGGCGGCGCCACAGGCGGCTCGACGGGCGGCTCGACCGGCGGCGGCGGCAGCTGCGCGACGAGCCCCTGAAGCTCGGTGAGGCACGCCTGCAGGTCGAGCAGGGCGGTCGGGTCGGGCACGTCGACCGGCGGATCGACCGGGAGCGGCGGCAGCTGCTCGGTCTCGACGGTCTGTACCGGCGCGGCCTCGACCGGCTCGGCGCCGGCGGCGCCCACCCCGGGTGCGGCGGCGAAGATCGCGAACGGGATGGCGGCCCCGATCACGGCGGCCCGCCAGGTCTTCTTGGTTGCTTTGGTGGTCTGTTCGTCGTCGGTTCGTGCTTTTTCGAACATGGACTGTGCCATGAGGATTGCCCCCGTTGATCGTCGGTGCTCCCGGTCCGGGCGCGGCCCGTGCGAACCGCCGGTAGGGACGGTTCGACCGCCTGTCGCACCGAAGTGACTTTCCGTAGCACTTTAAGGACTGTCCGTAGTTAACGCACGGCTTCAGGCAAAACAATCCGCACTTTTGTCGTACATGTAACCCGACCGGCGGGACTGACCTGGCGCAACACCGAAACATGAGGTCCATCGTCCGATAGTCGACAATCCACTGAAGCGCCTCGCCCCGGGCCCTGGGACCCGAACCCCGTGGCGCATGTCGGACCCTTCGGCCACACTGGTCGGGTGACCTTCCTGATCGGCCGCGACCATCCGGCGGCGGCACTCCGCTCGGCCGTCGAACGCACCGTGGCGAGCCACGGTGGACTCGCCCTCGTCACCGGCGAGGCCGGCATCGGCAAGTCCACCCTCGTCACCGACGTCGCCGCCCGCTTCCGCGGCGAGCTCACCGTCGCCTTCGCGACCTCCTGGGAGTCCGAGGCGGTCCCCGACCACTGGCTGTGGGTCCAGGTCCTGCGCTCCCTGCGCGCCCAGCTCGGCGACGAGGCCTGGCAGTCCCTCCACCCCGCGCCGCCCGTCGAGGCCCTGCTCGGCAAGGGCGAGGGCTCCGCGCCCGCCCCGTTCGAGCTCTACGACGCCGTCACCCAGCTCCTCATCGCCGCCTCCCAGCGCGGCCCGCTCCTGGTCGTCCTCGACGACCTCCACTTCGCCGACCCCGGCAGCCTCGAACTGCTGAAGTTCGCCTCGCAGCACACCTGGTTCGAGCGGATCCTCTTCGTCGGCACCTACCGCGACTCCGAGATCGACCCCGGCCACCGCCTGCGCGCCCGCATGCTCCCGCTCGTCGCCAAGGCCACCATGATCAGCCTCGAAGGCCTCGACGAGGACGGCGTCGCCGCGCTCTGCCGCACCACCGTCGGCGACGCGCCCGACGCGGCCACGGTCGCCGAGATCACCCGCCGCACCGGCGGCAACCCGTTCTTCGTCGAGCAGACCGCGCAGCTGTGGGCCTCCGGGCAGCGCGTCGACGCCACCACCGCCGGGATGCGCGACGCGCTCCAGCGCCGCATCGAGCACCTCCCCGAACCGCTCGTCCGGATGCTCACCCTAGCCTCCGTCGGCGGCCGCGAGTTCCACGCCGGCGTCATGGCCCAGGCCTCCGGACTCGACCTGCACCGCATCGAATCCGCGCTCGACGCCGCCTGCCAGACCCGGCTTGTGCGCCGCGAGACCGACCGGTACGTGTTCGTCCACGACCTCGTGCGCGAGACCCTCTACAACACCATGTCGGGCGAAGAGGCCGCCCACCACCACGGCTGCGTCGTGCGCGCCCTCGTCGCCGACGAATCACTGCAGAAGCTCATGCTCACCACCGAGATCGCCCACCACGCCTGGCTCGCCGGCGACGACCTCGACCCCGCGATCGCCGTCGAGTTCCTGGAGCGGGCCGCCACCGAATCGCGCGGCTGCCTCAGCGCCCCGGGCGCCGAGAAGTACTTCCGGCGCGCCCTCGAGCGCTGCACCCCCGAGATGGTGCGGCGCCGCGTCCTGCTCCGCCTCGAGCTGGCCGCCACCGTCAAATGGCTGCAGCGCGAAGAGGAGTCCTGGAAGCACTACGACCAGGCCGTGTACGAGGCCCGCGACTCCGGCGACCCGATGCTGCTCGCCCGCACCGCCATCGAACTGCCCCCGAACGAACGCCCCGACGCCCTGTGCCGGCTCAAGGCCGACGCCTACGAAGCGCTCACCGGCAAGCGGCCCGACCCCGGCCTCGACCACGACGGGCTGACCCGGCAGCTGAACTACGAGTTCCTCATGGCCGCCAGGAAGATCGGCGACGACGAAGAGGTCGCCTTCGGGCTATGGGCCACGCACTCGGTCGACTGGGGCCCCGGCACCGCCGCCGCCCGCCAGGTCATCGTCGAGGAGCTCGACGAGATCACCCGCCGCACCGGCGACGTCGACATGCGCCTGTTCGCCGCCTCGCTGCGCTGGGTCGCGATGCTCGAACAGGGCGACCCGGCCTTCCGCTCCCAGGTCGACCTCTTCTGCGCCCTCGCCGAGAGCAGCGACTCCGATCGCTGGCACAGCGGCGCCCAGATCGACCACGCCGTCGTCGACATCGTGCAGGGCCGCTGGGATTCGGCCGCCGAGCACATCGACAAGGCCTACGCCGTCGCCGGCGACGACCCCATGAACGACCACATGATGCGCCACCTCCGCTGGGAACTGGCGTTCGCGCGCGGCGAAGCGCCCGAACCGACCCGGGACTCGGCGTGGACCGCCTTCGGGCAGTGGCAGTTCGACCTGCTCACCGCCCTGAGCGCCGTGCGCCGCGGCGACCTCGACGAGGCCCACCGGGCCAAGTCCCGTTTCGACGACGAGACCGAACCCCACGACCCCTGGGTCTCCCTGCGCCTGCGGTTCGAAGTCGAACTCGCCGCCGCCGAAGGCGACGCCGAAGCGATCGCGGCACTGCGCCGACGCCTCGAACCCCACGAAGGCGAATGGCTCGTCGCCTTGTGGGGCACCAGCATCCACGGCCCCATCAGCCACTGGCTCGGGGTGCTCGCCGCCGCCTCCGGCGACCGCGACCGCGCCGCGGCGCACTTCGCCGCCGCGATCGAGCAGGCCGAGCGGCTCGACGCCCCGCCCTGGGCCGAGGCCGCCCGCACCGCCGCCGCCGCGCTCGGCGGCACGGCCGCCCCCGCACCGGAGCGCCGCGCCGCGACCGCTCCCGGCGCGGTCTTCCGCCGCGAAGGCGCCACCTGGACCCTCCGCTACGAAGGCCGCGGCGTCCACCTCCCGCACACCAAAGGCCTCGCCGACCTGCACCGGCTCCTGCGGCGGCCAGGCGCCGAAGTCCCCGCCGTCGAACTCCTCGCCGTGCCTCTGAACGACCGCGAAGGCGGCGAAGCGGTCGCGGCCGACGCCAGACTCGGCGGAGACGACCTCCTCGACGCCGAGGCCCGCGCCCGCTACCGCGACCACCTCGAACGCCTCGACGAGCAGATCGACACCGCCGCCGCCCTCGGCGACGACGCCCGCGCCGCCCGCCTCGACGCCGAGCGCCAGGCCCTCATCGAACAGCTCAAGGCCGCAACGGGACTCGGCGGCCGCTCCCGCCGCCTCGGCGACAACGCCGAACGCGCCCGCAAGAGCGTCACCAACCGCATCCGCAACACCCTCAAGAAGATCGAAGCCGTCCACCCGGCCCTCGCCGCCCACCTGCACGCCGCCGTCGCCACCGGCTCCGCGTGCGTCTACCGCCCCGAAACCGAACCGCCCCGATGGGAGCTGTGAACGGCAGCGGCCGGGCGGGTCCGACCCGCCCGGCCGCTGCCGGGTGTTTTTCAATGAAGCACTACTTGCGGTTGTAGGCCCTGATCGTCAGGAACCCGAAGACCGCGATGAAACCGGCCGACCAGATCAGCGTCGTGGCCACCGAAGCGGAGTCCACATTGCCGTCGAAGAGGCCGCGCACGCCGTCGACCAGCTGGCTGATCGGCGTGTTCTTGACGACCGGCTGCAGCCAGCCCGGCATCGTCGACGGGTCCACCATGATGTTCGACAGGAACGTCAGCGGGAACATGATCGACATCGAGATCGACATGACGGTCTTCTCCGACCGCGTGATCAGGCCCAGCCAGGTCCACAGCCACGAGAACGCGAAGCAGAAGACCAGCAGCAGCCCCACGCCCAGCAGCACGCCCGCCGCGCCGCCCTCAGGCCGGTAGCCCATCACCATGCCCGTGCCGAACATGACCGCACCCGCTGCGGCGTAACGGAACACGTCGGCCAGCAGGTACCCGACCATCGGCGCGGCCCGCCAGATCGGCAGCGTCCGGAACCGGTCCGACACGCCCTTGTTGATGTCGATGTTGACGCTCATGCCCGTGTACATCGTCGTCATCACGATGCTCATCACCATGATCCCCGGCAGCAGGAACTGCAGGTAGTCACCGGTACCGCCGGCGATCGCGCCGCCGAACAGGTACGTGAACATCAGCAGCATCATGATCGGGAACAGCAGGATGTCGAACAGCTGCTCGGGCACGTGCTTGATCTTCAGCATCGAGCGCCAGGCGAACGCCCGCGCCGAAGCGAACGCGCTCGGCGCCGCCGGGCGCTCGCCCGTCGCCAGCAGGCGTCGCAGGTGGTCCCTCTCGACCGGCGCCGGTGCGTCGGCATCGGACTTCGTAGTGGTCTGCGTGACGGTCATTGCAATGTCCTTTCTGGAAGTCCGGCGGGTCAGGCGTCGATCTTGTTCGTGAGGGCGAGGAACACCTCGTCCAGGCTCGGCTGACCGAGCGAGAAGTCGTCCACCAGGACGCCCCCGCGCGCCAGCTCGCCCAAGGCGTGCGAGCCCTGCACGGCCGTGTCCTGGCCCGGGGCCAGGCGGGCGGTCAGCGCCACCGGGTCGTCGTCGAGCGCGACCTCCCCGGCCAGCGCCTCCACGAGGATCTGCCGCGCGTGGTCGCGCTGGTCGGCGTGGTGCAGCCGCACCCGGATCGAGCCCGCGCCCACCGAGGACTTGAGCTGCCCCGGCGTGCCCTCGGCGATGACCCGGCCGGTGTCGATGACCGCGATGCGGCTCGCCAGCTGGTCGGCCTCCTCCAGGTACTGGGTGGTGAGCAGCACCGTGGTGCCCTCGCCGACGATCGTGCGGACCACGTCCCACACCTGGTTGCGGCTGCGCGGGTCCAGGCCCGTCGTCGGCTCGTCCAGGAACAGGAGCTTGGGGGTCACGATGATGGACGCGGCGATGTCGAGGCGCCGCCGCATGCCGCCCGAATAGGCCTTCACCTGCTTGCCCGCCGCGGCGGTCAGTCCGAACGCCTCCAGCAGGTCCGCCGCGCGCTCGCGGGCCGCGGGCTTCCCGTACCCGTACAGCCGCGACAGCAGCACCAGGTTCTCGATGCCGGTCAGGTCCTCGTCCAGCGAGGCGTACTGGCCGGTGAGGCTCACCTGGGACCGCACGGAGGCGGCGTCGGCGATGAGGTCGCGGCCGAACACGGTCGCGCTCCCCGCGTCGGGACGCAGCAGGGTGGCCAGCATCCGGACGGTGGTGGTCTTGCCGGCCCCGTTCGGGCCGAGGACGCCGTACACCGTGCCGGCCGGGACCTCGAGGTCCACGCCGTCGACGGCCTTGACGTCCTTGAAGTGCTTGACGAGCCCTTCGGCCCGGATCGCGAGTTCGCGCTGCGACATGTCCGCCTCCTTCAGATCAACTGCTCTCATCCAGAAGGCGCTACGCACACGCCACGGCCCCCGCTACATCCGATGTAGCGGGGGCCGCGAGGCATTACTGCTCGTAGTGGAAGCGGCATTGGGCGATGTAGATCGCCTCGTCTTCTACCTTGTAGACCAGGCGGTGCTTCTGGTCGATCCGGCGGGACCAGAATCCGTGGAACCCGTGCTTGAGCGGCTCGGGCTTGCCTATGCCCTCATTGCCGTTGGTTCGATGTCCTTGATCAGGAGGTTAATGCGCTTGACGATCTTGCGATCCTGGCCTTGCCAGTACACGTACTCGTCCCAAGCTCTCGACGACCAGATGAGCTTCATTCGACGAGGTCCCGGACCACACCCTTGCCGCTTTCGAGTTCCTCGATGGAGGAGAGCAGTCGACGTGCGTTCGCCGGGCTGCTCATGAGGTAGGCGGTCTCCATCAGGGATTCGTACTCATCGAGCGGCATGATGACCACCGATTCGCGGTCTTCACGCGTCACCAACGTCTCCTCGTGGTCGTCGATGACGGTGTCGAAGGTCTTGGCGAGCTCAGCCTGCGCCTGAGCGAACGAAATTGCTTTCATACTCACCTCCTCACCTTCTAGGTGAAAGCGTAGCGATCACGGGCGCGACACTCCAAGACCGCTGTGATCCGTCAGTCGGCGAGGTGCTTGGGCCGCACCACCAGCCAGAACAGCAGCGCCGCCACACCGGAGCCGACGCCGACCGCCGCAGCGGTGGTGTTCCACACGCCCGGCAGGCTCAGCTCGTAGAAGTCGGCGAGCACCGGCACCGAGAGCACGAGAAGGAACGCGCCGCCGCAGCCGCAGACCAGCAGGGCCTTCCACCACACGTACGGCTTCGCGGTGATCGCCAGCGCCGCCAGGGCGAGGCAGAACAGCGTGATGCCCGCGGTCGTCTGCGGCAGGTTCGAGTCGGTGCCGTCGTGCGCGAGCGAGAGCAGGTACACGATGAACGTCGGCACCGCGCAGCAGATCCCGGCCGGGATCGCGAACTTGAGCACCCGCTTCACGAAGTTCGGCTTGGCCCTCTCGAAGGTCGGCGCGAGCGCCAGGAAGAACGCCGGGAGGCCGATCGTGAACAGGTTGATGAGCGACTGGTGGATCGGCAGGAACGGGTAGGGCAGCGGGTCGTTGCCCATGATCCACGCGGTGATCGCGCCGACCGCCACGAACAGCGCGAGCGAGATCGCGTAGACGGTCTTGGTGAGGAACAGGTTCGAGACGCGCCCGATGTTGCCCAGGACCCGCCGGCCCTCGTCGACGACGTGCGGGAGGGTCGCGAACTCGTCGTCGAGGAGCACGACCTGCGCCACCGAGCGGGCCGCGGCCGAACCGGAGCCCATGGCGATGCCGAGGTCGGCGTCCTTGAGGGCGAGTACGTCGTTGACCCCGTCGCCGGTCATCGCGACGGTGTGGCCCCGCGACTGGAGCGCCTTGACGAACGCCTGCTTCTGGTGCGGCTTGACGCGCCCGAAGATCGTGGCCCGCTCGAGCAGGTCCGCCAGCTCCTCCGGGTCCTCGGGGAGGCGGCGAGCGTCGACGGTGTCGGCCGCGCCTTCGACGCCGAGCTGGGCGGCGACCGCGCCGACGGCGGCGGGGGAGTCGCCGGAGATGATCTTGACCTTGACGCCCTGCTCCTTGAAGTAGGCGAGGGTCGCGGCGGCGGTCTCGCGCAGGCGCTGGCGCAGGACGACGAGGGCCTGGGCCTTGACGCCGGTGACGCCGCCGGTGGTGGAGGCGGACTCGGCGGTGACGAGGGCGAGGACGCGCATGCCCTGGGCGGCGAGCATGTCCGCTTCGAGGGCGACGGGGTCGCCGTGGTCGAGGAGGATGTCGGGCGCGCCGAGGAGCCAGGTGCCGTTGTCGGTGAAGCGGGTGCCGCTCCATTTGCGGGCGGAGGAGAACGGCATGACGTCGATGACGCGCCAGCCCGGGTCGGCGACGGCGTTCTCGGCGAGGTAGGCGGCGACGGCCTGCATGGTCGGGTTGGGGCTGTCGTCGGCGGCGGCGAGGGCCGCGAGGGCGGTGTCGACGCCCTCGCCGTCGGTGCCGTTGATCGGGCGGATCTGGTCGACGTCCATGCCGCCTTCGGTGAGCGTGCCGGTCTTGTCGAGGCACAGCACGTCGGTGCGGGCGAGGCCTTCGATGGCGGGCAGCTCCTGCACGAGGACGTGGCGCGCGCCGAGGCGGATGACGCCGACGGCGAACGCGACCGAGGTGAGGAGGACGAGGCCTTCGGGGATCATCGGCACGATGCCGGCGACGGTGCGGACGATGATCTGGCGCCAGTTGGCGGCGTCGGCGAGCTGGCTGACGATGAGCAGCAGCGCGATCGGGACGATGAGCCAGTTGATGAGCTTGATGAAGCGGTTGATGCCCTCGCGCAGCTCGGAGCGGGCGAGGGTGAACTTGCTGGCCTCTTCGACGAGCTTGGCGGCGTAGGACTCCGCGCCGATCTGCTCGGCGCGGAAGAGGCCGGTGCCGGCGACGGCGAACGAGCCGGAGCGGACCTCGTCGCCGGGGGCCTTGGCGACCGGGTCGGCCTCGCCGGTCAGCAGCGACTCGTCGATCTCGAGGTTGCGAGATTCGACGACGGGGCCGTCGACGACGATGCGGTCGCCCGGTTCGACGTAGACGAGGTCGTCGCGGACGATGAGGTTCGGAGCGATCTCCTGGACCTCGCCGTCGCGCAGGACCTTCGCGTTCGACCGGTTCATCAGCGAGAGCTTGTCGAGGGTGCGCTTGGCGCGCAGCTCCTGGATGGTGCCGATGGCGATGTTGGCGATGATGACGCCGGCGAAGAGGCCCTGCTTGAGGCCTTCGAAGAAGCCCTCCTCCAGGGCGGTGAAGCCGATCGCGATCACGGCGAGGACGCCGATGACGGCGTTGAGCGGTGTGAAGAAGTTCGCGCGCAGGATCGCCGAGAGCGGTCGGCTCGTGTGCCGCTTGGCCTCGTTGACGGCTCCGGCCTCGACGCGTTCGGCCACCTCGGCGGCAGTCAGGCCGCGATCACCTGCCAGCATGGGTGTTGTCACGTCGACAGCTTATGCGACAACTGCATCGCTGTATCACGGCCGAACGACGGAGCCGCCCTTTTCGTTCCTCGGCCGTTCGGCGGAGGAGGCGCGGGTCCCCCGCGGGCGTATCCGACTGCGGCCCCACCGGGCGCGACCTCTAGAATCGCCGATTATGGCCAATGTACTCACACCGCAGGGCGAGGACTTCCCTCGCTGGTACCAGGACGTCATCGCCAAGGCCCAGCTGGCCGAGAACGGCCCGGCGAAGGGCTCGCAGGTGATCCGACCGACCGGTTTCGCCCTGTGGGAGCGCATGGTCGCCGAGTTGGACGAGCGGATCAAGGAGACCGGCACGGAGAACGCCTCGTTCCCCCTGCTGATCCCCGAGTCGTACTTCACCCGCGAGGCCGACCACGTGGAGGGCTTCGCGCCCGAGCTGTGGATGGTCACCCACGGCGGCGGCAAGGAGCTCGAGGAGAAGCTGGCCGTGCGGCCCACCTCCGAGACCATCATCGGCGAGTACATGGCGAAGTGGGTCAACTCCTACCGCGACCTGCCCCTGCTGCTCAACCAGTGGTGCAACGTCATGCGCTACGAGCTGCGCACCCGCCTGTTCCTGCGCTCCTCGGAGTTCCTGTGGCAGGAGGGGCACACCGTCCACGAGTCCTATGAGGACGCCCACGCGTTCACGCTGCGCATCCTGCACGAGGTCTACGCCGACTTCATGGAGAACGTGCTGGCGCTGCCGGTGCTGCGCGGCATCAAGACCGAGGCCCAGCGGTTCGCCGGCGCCCTCAACACCTTCGCGGTCGAGTCCTTGATGCGCGACGGCAAGGCCCTCCAGATGGGCACCTCGCACGAGCTCGGGCAGAAGTTCGCGAAGGCCTTCGACATCCAGTTCCAGGGCCGCGACGGCCAGCAGCACCACGGCTGGACCACGTCGTGGGGCGTCTCGACCCGCATGGTCGGCGGCCTCATCATGGGCCACGGCGACGACGCGGGCCTCCGCGTGCCGCCGAAGCTCGCGCCCGTGCAGGCGCTCGTCATGGTCGTCAAGGACACCGACGAGGTCCAGGCCGCCGCGCGCAAGGTCTACGACGAGCTCAAGGCCGACGGCGTGCGCGTCAAGCTCGACGACCGCGGCGACGTGGCCTTCGGCCGCCGGGCCGTGGACGCCGAGCTCAAGGGCTACCCCGTGCGCATCGAGATCGGCCCCCGCGACCTCAAGAACGGCGAGGCGACCATCGCCAGCCGTGTCGAGGGCACCAAGCAGACCGTCCCGCTCGGGATGCTCGCCGAAGCCATCGCCGCCGCCCTGCAGGGCGCCCAGGACCAGCTGTGGGACGAGGCCGTGGCCTTCCGCGAGTCGCACACCGCCGACGTCTCGACGCTCGAAGCGGCGGTCGAGGCCGCCCAGACCGGGTACGCCCGCATCCCCTGGGACGCCTGCGGCGTCGAGGGCGAGGCGAAGGCCGCCGAGTCCGCCGTGTTCGTGCGGGTGCTCCAGCGCGAGGACGGCTCCGTGCCGGACTCCCTGGATGAGTCCGGTCTCATCGCCTACCTCGCCCGGCAGTACTAGGCACCTGGTGCGCTAGACTCGGTCGCTGTACATGAGCTTTGGGACGGATGCCCTCTCAACAACCGTGACGCAAGGCCAAGTTTCAGCGCGAACGAGAATCCGGAGTAATTCCCCTGGACGACGCGCGCGCTAACGTGATCCTTACTACAGGAGTAACAAAACGTGGCAGTTAAGATTCGCCTCACGCGAATGGGGAAGATCCGTACTCCCCAGTACCGCATCGTCATCGCCGACTCGCGCGTCAAGCGCGACGGCAAGGTGATCGAGAACGTCGGGATCTACCACCCGAAGGAGAACCCGTCCCGGATCGAGGTCAAGTCCGACCGCATCCAGCACTGGCTCTCGGTGGGCGCCCAGCCGTCCGACACCGTCAAGGCCATCCTCCGCAAGACCGGCGACTGGCAGCAGTTCAAGGGCCTGCCCGCCCCGGCTCCGCTGAAGACCGCCGAGCCGAAGGCCGAGAAGGAGGCCCTCTACGTGGCCGCCCTCAAGGAGTCGGGCATCGACCCCTCGAAGGCCTACGTCTCGGAGGAGGCCGCCAAGGCCGCGCCGAAGTCGAAGAAGTCCGCCGCGAAGGCCGACGAATCGGCTAAGACTGAAGAGGTCGAGGCCGCCGCCGACGAGGCCTCTGAGACCAAAGGGGAGTAATCGTGCTGCGACCGGCGCTTGAACACCTTGTCAAAGGCATCGTCGACAATCCTGACGACGTCCGTGTCCGGCTGGTCGACTCCCGCCGCGGCAAGCGGCTCGAGGTCCGGGTCAACCCGGACGACCTCGGGACCGTGATCGGCCGCGGGGGTCGCACCGTGAACGCGCTGCGCCAGGTCATCGGCTCGATCGGCGGCAAAGGCATTCGTGTCGAGGTCGTCGATTCCTACTGAGTCTTTCCGAACGGCCCCGGGGGTTCCCTCGGGGCCGTTCGGGTGTTTAAAAGGGGTTTCTCTTGTCACAAGTGGTGGTCGGCCGGATCGTGCGCCCGCACGGGCTGCGCGGCGAGGTCGTCGTCGAGGTCCGCACCGACGATCCCGAGACCCGGTTCCGGCCCGGCGCCGAGTACAGCACCAAGAACGGCCCGATGAAGGCCGTCACCGTGCGCTGGCACCAGGGCCGCCCGATGATCGGCTTCGAGGGCGTCACGGACCGGAACAAGTCCGAGACGCTGCGCGGGATCCTCCTCAGCGTCGACATCGCCGACGAGGAGCTGGAGCCGGAGGACGACGAGTTCCACGACGCCTTCCTCATCGGCCTCACCGTGGTCGACAAGGAGGCCGGCGAGGTCGGCACCGTCAGCCGCATCGACCACGGCGCCGCCTACGAGACCCTGGTCGTCAAGCGCAAGGGCCAGACCCCCGCGCTCATCCCGTTCGTCGCCGACATGGTCGACGAAGTGGACGCCGAGGCGGGCGTCATCAAGGTCGACCTGCCGCCGGGCCTGCTGGAGCTGTGATGAGGATCGACGTCGTCACGGTCTTCCCCGAGTACCTCGCGCCGCTGGACCTCTCGCTCATCGGCCGCGCCCGCGAGCGCGGCATGCTCGACCTCAACGTCCACGACCTGCGCCGCTGGACCCACGACGTGCACCACTCGGTCGACGGCGCCCCCGCGGGCGGCGGGGCCGGGATGGTCATGAAGCCGCAGCCGTGGGGCGAGTGCTTCGACGAGCTCATCCCGGGAGACGCGAAGCCGCGCCTGCTCGTGACGAGCCCCGCCGGGCGGCCCTTCACGCAGGCGATGGCGCACGAGCTCGCCGCCGAGCCCTGGCTCATGTTCGCGTGCGGCCGCTACGAGGGCATCGACCAGCGCGTCGTCGATTACGCGGCCGAGCGCATGGAGGTCACCGAGGTCTCCATCGGCGACTACGTGCTCTTCGGCGGCGAGGTCGCGGTGCTCGCGATCATCGAGGCCGTCACCCGGCTCGTGCCGGGCGTGCTCGGCAACGCCGCCTCCCTCGACGACGAGTCGCACAACGCCGGGGTCCTCGAGGCCCCCGCGTACACCCGCCCGGCCGAGTGGCGCGGGCACGAGATCCCCCCGGTCCTCCTTTCGGGCGACCACGGCAAGGTCGACCGGTGGCGGCGTGAGCAGGCGCTCCTTCGCACCGCGAAGGCCCGCCCCGATTTGCTGGAGCGGCTGGAGCCGGGTAGCCTCGACAAACGTGACCGGCTCCTCCTCGAAGGGGCCGGGTTTCGCCTGCCCGGACAGGGTGTGGCAGAGTAGATGAGTTCCCGTGACGTGCCGTTCGTTCAAGCGGTACCTCTCCCGGTCGAACTTCTGAGCATTACCAAACAGAGGACCGAAACCAATGAACATTCTGGATGAGCTGAACGCCGCCTCCATGCGCGCCGACGTGCCGGACTTCCGTCCCGGCGACACCGTCAAGGTGAACGTCCGAGTCCAGGAAGGCTCCCGGTCCCGTGTCCAGGTGTTCCAGGGCGTCGTCATCCGCCGCCACGGCGCCGGCCTCGGCGAGACCTTCACGGTCCGCAAGCTGAGCTACGGCATCGGCGTCGAGCGCACCTTCCCGGTGCACGGCCCCATGGTCGACTCCATCGAGATCGCCATGCGAGGCAAGGTCCGCCGCGCCAAGCTGTACTACCTGCGCGACCGCAAGGGCAAGGCCGCCAAGATCAAGGAGAAGCGCGAGCTCTAAAGCGCGCGAAGGCTTTTCAGGGAAACCCCGGGCATCGCCCGGGGTTTTTCGCTGCCCGCCCTCGGCGATGCGTGCGAGCCGAGCCTGAGCACAGTCGGCGATGCGTGCGAGCCGAGCATGGGCACAGTCGGCGAAGCGTGAGACCCGGGCATGAGCAGAGTCGGATACCCTCGGCACATGAGTCCTGGCACCCCCGGAGGGGCGAAGGGCCCCCGCCGCCTCAACTGGGACCGACTCCCGGGCCCCGGCGGCCCGGACGCCCCGCCCTCGTCGCGCCGCCCCGGCACACCCCCCGACGGCCCCGTCGCCGGCACCGGAGCCGGCGGCACCGACGCGACCCACCGCCTCCGCGACCCTGACGCGACCCGCACCTTCCGCCGCCCCGAGACCGCCTCGGGCGCCCAAGACCGCGTGGCCGCCGAGCGCGAACGGGCGAGCGCCGCGGCCTCGGACTCCCACGACCGGGTGGTTCCCGACGCCGACAAGCGCAAGGCCGCCAAGAGCACCGAGAGCCGCCTCTCGCAGCCGCACAAGCGCCAGTACCTGTCGCTGTGGGTCGAGCTGCCGCTGCTGCTCGTCATCGCCTTCTCCGCCGCCGTGCTGCTGCGCACCTTCGCCGTGCAGCCCTTCTACATCCCGTCCGGGTCGATGGAGCAGACCCTGCAGGAGGGCGACAAGGTCCTCGTCCTCAAGCTCACCAACACGCTGCGCACCCCGCAGCGCGGCGAGGTAGTCGTCTTCCGCGGCACCGACTCCTGGGACCCCGAGTACCGGCCCGCGGCGGGCGACGAGGGCGCGTTCTCGACCTTCACGACCGGCGTCCTGGACCTCATCGGCCTCGCCAAGCCCGACGAGAAGGACTTCATCAAACGGGTGATCGCCGTGGGCGGCGACACCGTCTCCTGCTGCGACGCGGACGGCAACGTCGTCGTCAACGGCGTCTCGCTCCACGAAGAGGCGTACGTGTACGAGAACTCGCCGCTCGAGATCGAGCCCGGCGTGTGCGGCGCGCGTCGCTTCGAGGAGCTCACGGTGCCTGAAGGCGAGGTGTGGGTCATGGGCGACCACCGCGGCGACTCCTCGGACTCGCGGTGCTCGGGGACGGTGCCGGTGGAGAACATCATCGGCCGCGCCATCGCCCTCGTCTGGCCCACCGACAGGGCCCGGGAGCTCGAGATCCCCGACACCTTCGACGCCCTCGACGGCACCACCGGGACCAGCGCTGAAGAGGGCGAACAGGCCGCCTCCGGGGGCGTCGGCGACGGCGTCCCCGCCGCCTGGAACACCGCCTGGCAGCAGCCGCCTTCCTTGCCGGGCACGACAATGCACCTGCCCGGCCCGCACGCGTCGCCCAGGGCGGCGACCCCTGAGCCCAGAGCGCGAGCGCGTAGACTCGGACCGTGATCGATGAAGGGCAAGCGCCCGGCGCTGAAGGCGAGAGCGTCGAGGAGACCTCCAAAGGACAGCAGCCGAAGAAGAAGGGGTCGTTCTGGAAGGAACTGCCGATCCTGCTCGGCGTCGCCATCCTCGTGGCGATCGTGGTGCGGACGTGGGTCGTCCAGACCTACTACATCCCCTCCGGCTCCATGGAGAACACCCTCCTGATCAACGACAGGGTGCTCGTCAACAAGCTCGTCTACGACTTCTCCGAGCCCGAGCGCGGTGAGATCATCGTCTTCACCGCCCCCGAGTCCTGGCGCTCGGTCATGGAGGAGGACGAGTTCATCAAGCGGGTGATCGCCGTGGGCGGCGACCACATCGTCGCCGACGAGGAGGGCAACATCACCGTCAACGGCGAACCGCTCGACGAGGAGTCCTATCTGTACACCAACCCGATGACGGGGGAGCAGGACCGCTCCTCGCAGGACCCCTTCGACGTGGTCGTGCCGGAGGGCCGCCTGTGGGTGATGGGCGACCACCGCTCGGCCTCGGGCGACTCGCGGGAGCGCTACGTGCGCACCGGCGGCGACGTCGAGTCCTCGACGATCCCGGTGGACGCGGTCATCGGCAAGGCCTTCGTGCTGTTCTGGCCGGTCGACGACTTCACCTGGTTCAAGATCCCCGAGACCTTCGACGACGTCCCCGCGCCGTCCTGAGACCATGCTCCGTCCCGTCCCCTCCCGCATCAGGCGCGACAGCGACCTGTACGCGCTGGAGGCCGCACTCAGCCGGCGCGGCCTCGGCCCCGTCGCCGGGGCGGACGAGGCCGGGCGCGGCGCCTGCGCGGGGCCGCTGGTCGTCGCCGCGGTGCGGCTGCCGCCGAACGCCCGCTTCGACGAGCTGAACGACTCGAAGCTGCTCACCGAGGCCGCCCGCGAGCGCGTCTTCGAGCTGCTGCGGCGCTCGGAGGCCGCGATCAGCGTGGTCGCGTACGGCCCCGAGGAGATCGACCGGCGCGGCATCGCCGTGTGCAACCTCGAGGGGATGCGGGTCGCGGTCGCGCGCCTGCCCGAGCGGCCCGGATACGTGCTCACTGACGGCTTCGCGGTGCCGGGCCTGCCCGGCAGCCTCGGCGTCGTCAAGGGCGACCGCACCGCGGCGTGCGTGGCCGCGGCGGGCGTGGTCGCCAAGGTGACCCGGGACCGGATCATGACCGAACTCGACCGCGTCCACCCCGAATACGGCTTCGCCGTCCACAAGGGATACTCCACGGCGGCTCACGAGGCCGCTCTGGAGCGGTTCGGTCCGTGCGAGATACATCGCAAGTCGTACGCGAACGTCGCCGCGCGCACCGCCGCCGCCCGGGTTTGAGCGGGTTTGGCGGCCCCTCCCGGGGTGAAACCCGGACAGCACAGGCTGTACGAATTTACGGCTCCGCAAGCGTTCGCCGAGAGAGCCGCGAGCGGGCCGGGGCACCCGCGCACTATCGTGGGAACCGTCGTTGAGAAGGAGGAGCGTTGAGCGCCGAGGACCTCGAGAAGTACGAGACCGACATGGAGCTGCAGCTGTACCGGGAGTACCGGGACATCGTGCGGCAGTTCACCTACGTCGTCGAGACCGAGCGGCGGTTCTACCTGGCCAACGCTGTCGAAGTCCATGTGCGGGGGGCGGACGCCGAGACCTACTTCGAGGTCGAGATGAGCGACGCGTGGGTCTGGGACATGTACCGGCCGGCCCGCTTCGTCAAGCACGTGCGGGTCCTGACCTTCAAAGATGTGAACGTCGAAGAGCTGGACAAGCCCGACATGACCCTGCCCTAGCCGTCACCAGCAGCGCGCCCCGTCCTCCGCGGCGGGGCTTTTCACCGCCCCGCCCCCGCGAGCGCTTGCGCCTCGTTGCCGGCCGCGGTGACCTGCACCGGTGCCCGATCGAGGACGGGATGCGGGCCCTGAACCGCCGCTAGTATTGGTCGGGTGTCCACACTCCGCGACGTCATCTCCGCGCACACCGACCTGACCTCGAACTCCGCGGCGCACCTGCAGCGGCTCGTGGCCGAATGGCAGCTCCTCGCCGACCTCTCCTTCGCCGACTTCCTGCTCTGGGGCGCCGTCAAGGACCACCCGGGCCGGTACGTCTGCCTCGCGCAGGTCCGGCCCACCACCGGCCCGACCGCCTACGAGGAGGACCAGGTCGGCCGCATCCTCGAAGGCGACGACGCCCAGCACCTCAACGTCGCGTTCACCGAGGGCCGCATCTTCCGCGAAGGCGACCCGGTCTGGCGCGGCGACGTCGCCGCCCGCCACGAGGCCATCCCGGTGCGCCGCCGCGACCGCCGCGAAGTCATCGCCGTGGCCGCCCGCGACACCAACCTCTCGGACACCCGCAGCCCGTCCCACCTGGAACTGAACTACCTCAAGACCGCCGACTACCTGGTGCAGATGCTCACCGACGGCGGCTTCCCACCGCCGCTGCTGCCCGGCGAGCCGACCACCGCGCCGCGCATCGGCGACGGCCTGGTCCGCATCGGCTCCGACGGCCTCGTCCGCTACGCCTCCCCGAACGCGCTCTCGGCGTACCGCCGCATGGGCGTCACCGGTCACCTCCGCGACCGCGACCTCGCCGAACTCACCCGCAGCCTCCCGTCGAACTCCGATGTGGGCGCCGACGCGGCCCGCCGCATCGCCGACGCGCTCGCGGGAGGCACCCCGCGCCGCAAGGAGATCGAGTCCAAGGGCGCCACCGTGCTCATGCGCGCCCTCCCGCTGCGCCCGGGCGGCAAGGCCGCCGGCGCCCTGGTGCTGGTCCGCGACATCACCGAGGTCCGCCGCCTCGACCGCGAACTCGTCACCAAGGACGCCACGATCCGCGAGATCCACCACCGCGTCAAGAACAACCTGCAGACCGTGGCCGCGCTCCTGCGCCTCCAGGCCCGTCGCGTCGGCTCGCCGCAGGCCCGCCAGTCGCTCGAGGAGTCCGTGCGCCGCGTGTCCTCGATCGCGCTCGTCCACGAGACCCTCTCGCAGTCGGGCGACGAGTCGGTCGGTTTCGACCAGATCGTCGACCGCGTCGCCTCCATGGCCGTCGAGGTCTCCGTCGCCGAGTCCAAGGTGACCCTGCGCCGCGAGGGCACGTTCGGGGTCCTCCCCAGCGAGTACGCCACCCCGCTGGTCATGGTCGTCAACGAGCTCATCCAGAACGCGGTCGAGCACGCCTACCCGCCCGGCCAGGACGGCGAGGTCGTCATCGGCGTCGAACGCGCCGGCGACCACCTCCGCGTCACCGTCTCCGACCACGGCAAGGGCCTCCCCGAAGGGTTCCGCATCGCCGACTCCACCCGGCTGGGCCTCCAGATCGTGCACACCCTCGTCACCGGCGAGCTCCGCGGCACGATCGACATGCGCCCGCGCGCCGAAGGCGGCACCGAAGCGGTCGTCGACTTCGCACTGCAGTAGATCAAGACTTGTGCATGTGACGGGCCGTCCAAGCAGCGGGACGACGGATGTCATCGGCTGAGATGTGTGGCATGCTTGCAGGCATGTCTCGCGCACATGGGCTTCGACTGGTGGCACGCCGCCACGTCGATCTTTGCCGTGTGTTCAGCGCCGCCTGTCTGATGCGCCGCTAAATCCTTCCGGCTTTCCGCCGTCGAACCACGCCACACCTGTGTCCGCATGAGGAGAACTGTGCCAACGCCAACGCGCAAACCGTCCCGCCCCAAGGGCCAAGGCCAGTGGGCCATGGGCCACCGGGAGCCGCTCAACAAGAACGAGCAGTCCAAGAAGGACGACAACCCGCTCAACGTGCGGCAGCGCATCGAGGGCGTCTACGCCCACCGCGGCTTCGACTCGATCGACCCCGCCGACCTGCGCGGGCGCTTCCGCTGGTGGGGCCTGTACACCCAGCGCAAGCCCGGCATCGCCGGCGGCAAGACCGGCATCCTCGAAGAGGAGGAGCTGGACGACAAGTTCTTCATGATGCGCGTGCGCATGGACGGCGGCCAGCTCAACCTGGCGCAGCTGCGCACCATCGCCGGGATCTCCAAGGAGTTCGCGCGCGACACCGCCGACGTCACCGACCGCGAGAACGTCCAGTACCACTGGATCCGCGTCGAGGACGTCCCCGAGATCTGGCGCCGCCTCGAGGCCGTCGGCCTCGACACCCAGGAGGCCTGCGGCGACTGCCCGCGCGTCATCCTCGGCTCCCCGGTCGCCGGCGTCTCCACCGAAGAGGTCATCGACGCCACCCCGCAGATCCAGGAGATCTACGACCGCTTCATCGGCGACCGCAGCCTCTCCAACCTGCCGCGCAAGTTCAAGTCGACCATCGGCTGGCTGCCCGACAGCCCGTACGAGACCAACGACATCTCCCTCATCGGCGCCCACCACCCCGAGCACGGCCCCGGCTTCGACCTCTACGTCGGCGGCGGCCTCTCCACCAACCCGATGTTCGCCCCCCGCCTGGGCGTCTGGGTCTCCCAGGACGACATCGTCGACGTGTGGGTCAACGTGGTCCGCATCTTCCGCGACTGGGGCTACCGCCGCCTGCGCACCCGCGCGCGCCTGAAGTTCCTCGTCAAGGACTGGGGCCCCGAGAAGTTCCGCGAGGTCCTCGAGTCCGACGCCTACCTCGGCCGCAAGCTCCCCGACCTCGAGCAGCCGCCGGTCCCCGAGAAGCTCCTCGACCACATCGGCGTCCACAAGCAGAACGACGGCAACTACTACATCGGCGTCGCCCCGGTCGCCGGCCGCGTCTCCGGCACGATCCTCGACCAGCTCGCGGACATCGCCGAGAAGTACGGCTCCGACCGCGTCCGCGCCACCCCGCTGCAGAAGCTCCTCGTCCTCGACATCCCCGAGGACAAGATCCGCGACGCCGTGGAGGACCTGCGCTCGATCGGCCTCGAGGCCGAACCGTCCCAGTGGCGACGCAACACCATGGCCTGCACCGGCATCCAGTTCTGCAAGCTCGCCATCGTCGACACCAAGGACCGCGCCCGCGACCTCGTCGCCGAGCTCGAGAAGCGCGTCCCCGAACTCGACGTGCCGATCTCCATCCACGTCAACGGCTGCCCGAACGCCTGCGCCCGCACCCAGACCGGCGACATCGGCCTCAAGGGCCAGCTCGTCACCAACGAGGACGGCGAGCAGGTCGAGGGCTTCCAGGTCCACCTCGGCGGCGGCCACGCCGCCGCGGCGAGCTTGGGACGCAAGTCCCGCGGCCTCAAGGTCGCCTCGGCCGACCTCGGCGACTATGTGGAACGCCTCACCCGGCGCTACCTCGCCGCCAGGTCGGAAGGGGAGACCTTCGCCCAGTGGGTCCACCGCACCGAGGAATCGGAATTGCAGTGAGCGGCCGCGTCGTTCCCTACTACTGCCCCTATTGCGGCGAAGAAGACCTCACGCCGTACGAACCACCGAGCGATGGCGAGCCAGAAGCACGGTCCGACAGCGACGTCGAGATCAAGGGCGGATGGCACTGCGCGGACTGCACCCGCGTCTTCGCCGTCAAATACCACGGGATGGCCGCCGCAGCGAAGTACGCGGCGCCGCCCACGGGCCCAGCGCCCGAGTGATACACCCCGATCGGAGTGAAGCAGCATGAGCACAGGGAAAGAGAGAGACCCTTTCGAACTCCGTGACCTCGCGATGGACGCGGGGAAGCGCCTCGAAGACGCCACGGCCCACCAGATCCTCGAGTGGGCGGTCGGGGAGTTCGGCGAGCGCTTCTGTGTGACCTCCTCGATGGCCGACGCCGCCGTGGTCCACCTCGCCAGCGAGGTCGCCCCCGGTATCGACGTCGTCTTCCTCGACACCGGTCTGCACTTCCCCGAGACCCTCGAAGTCCGCGACTTCGTGGCCGCCACGATGAACGTCAACGTCCGCTCGATCCAGCCCGACCAGTCGGTGCTGGCCCAGGACGCCGAGTTCGGGCCGCGCCTGTTCGCGCGCTCCCCTGACGAATGCTGCGCCCTCCGCAAGGTCCTGCCGCTCAACGCGGCCCTCGCCGACTACGACGGCTGGGCCACCGGCCTGCGCCGCGACGAAGGCCCGAGCCGCGCCAACACGCGCGTCGTCGACTTCGACATCAGCCGCCGCAAGGTCAAGGTCTCCCCGATCGCCAAGTGGACCGAGGCCGACCAGGAGGCGTACATCGAGCGCCACAACATCCCGGTCAACCCGCTGCTCAAGGACGGCTTCCGCTCGATCGGCTGCTGGCCCTGCACCCGGCGCACCGCGCCGGGCGAGGACCCGCGCGCCGGCCGCTGGGCCGCGTTCGACAAGACCGAGTGCGGACTGCATGTCTGACCTGCTCGAACCGGAACCCGACGCGGCCGCCGCGTCGGGTTCCGGCGTCTCGCCCTCCGCACGCCCGGTCGTCCTCGTCGCCCACGGCAGCCCCGACGAGCGCTCACCGCGGGCCGTCCGCGAGATCGCCGCGGCCGCGGGCGCCCACGTCGGCTTCCTGGAATTCAACGACCCGCGCCCGGTCGACGTCCTGACCGGCCTCGCCGACGAGGGCTTCGAGGCGGCGGTCGCCTTGCCGCTGCTGCTGACCGACGCCTACCACTCCCGTACCGACCTCCCCGAGGTCGCGCGGCGCGCGCAGGAGGAGCGTCCGGCGCTCACGGTCAGCGTGGGCCGCCCGGTGGGGGACCTGTCGCTCGCGCCCGCGCTGGTCCGCGGCCTGCCGGAAGGCATCGACGGCCTGGTGGTGTGCGCGGCGGGGACCCGCGTGGACGAGGGCCGCGCCCATGTCGCGGCGGTCGCCGCCGCAGCCGGACGGCTGCTCGGCGTCCCGGCCGGACCCGGCTTCGCCTCCGGCCCGGGGCCGACGGCGGGGGAGACCGTCGCAGCGCTCAAGGCCGAAGGGGCGCAGCGCATCGCCGCGGTCTGCTACTTCATCGCGCCGGGTCTCTTGTGCGACAAGGCGATCGAGTCCGCCCGCGAGGCCGGCGCCGTCCACGTCGGCGAACCGCTCGGCACGGCACCGGAACTCATCGACCTGATAGCGAAGCACGCCGCAGCGGCGTGACGCGGCTCAGCCGGCAGACCGCCTGGTCGCGGTCCAGGAGGTCGCGCGTTCGAGCCCCGCTACTCGGACCCGCCGAAGGGGCGGCGCTCGCCGAACCCGACCGCGCGCCGGGAGGGTCCGCTGAGGACGAGGCCTACGATCGCCGCCGCCAGCGCCCAGAAGCCGATGCCGATGAGCGGGTGGGCCGCCTCGCGGAGGTAGTAGCCGACCGGGAGCCAAAGGAGCCCTTGGAATACCGCCTGCGCGACGATGTCCTGCATGCGGAGGAGCCGGCGCCCGATGAACCAGTAGTAGAGCGCCCCGAGGAACGCGATCAGGGCGACGCCGACGGCGCCGCTGACCGTCTCCACCTGGCCTGTCACGATCTGTGCCAGTCCCCACACCCCGGTGGCGGCGAGTCCCGTTGCGAGGAGCCAGAACAGGATCGCCGCGGCGGTCAAGGTCCAAGGACGGTCACCGGAACCGGGGGATTCGGTGACCGCGCCCATGTCGGCATCGGTTTCGTTCACACGCCAACCGTATCCCGGGCTACGCTGCGCCTATGCGCGACCTGAAAGCAGCGCCACAGCGTGGTCTGCTCATCGTGAACCCGAAGGCCTCCACCGGCTCGCGCCGACGCACGCGCTGGGTGAGGAAGAAGCTCGACGACGTGCTGGATCTCGACGTCGAGGTGACCCGCCGGAGGGACCACGCCGAGATACTGGCGAAGCGCGGGGCGGACAAGGGTTACGACGTGGTCCTCAGCCTCGGCGGCGACGGCACCGTGAACGAGGTCGTCAACGGCCTGGTCGGCGGCGGCCGCCCGGCCGAGGAGGCCCCGGTGTTCGCGCCGATCCCGGCCGGCTCCACGAACGTGTTCGCGCGGGCCCTCGGGCTGCCCTGGGACCGGCGCCGGGCGTCGCTGGCGATCGTGTCCGCCATCGAGGAGTCGCGGGTGCGCACGGTGAGCCTGGGGCGGGCGACCGGCGACGACATCGACCGGCTCTTCACGTTCTGCGCGGGGCTGGGCTGGGACGCGTCGATCATCAAGAAGGTCGAGTCGTACCGGAAGAAGCGGAACCTCGGCGCGCACTACGCCCGCGCGGTCATGGCGGAGCTGAATGAGCATGGTGTGGAAGGCGACACGATCGAGGTGACGCTTTCCAACGGCGAAGAGGACCTTTCGGAAGGCATGGTCGTAGTGCAGAACTGCGCACCGTGGACGTACCTCGGCACCCTTCCGGTGAATCTCAACGCGCGGGCATCCTTTAATGCTGGACTTGATGTCCTGGTTCTGCGTAAACTTGGCCTGTCGGACGCCGCGAAGACCGCCGCTTCACTGCTGGTCGGTCGGGACGGGCCCGACGGCAAACACGCGGTGACGCACCACGATCTCTCCAGGATCAGACTGCGCGCTGCGCTGCCGCAGGCCTTCCAGCTCGATGGGGACTACCTCGGAGAGCGGACCGATGTCGAACTGAGCTCGGTTCCGGAGGCGCTGCGGGTGGCCTGCTAACAACTTGGGAAAACCTCAAGGTGGGTGTTGACAAGTCGCCCGTGAGCAGGCAAGGTTGATTTCGCCATCCCTACCGGGACGGCACGAGACTTACAACCGAATATCGTATTTTCGGTGCGTATAGACCGGGCATTCGGTGGGTACTCACGCCTTGGCGAAGCTTGCGGCCATGAATTTTTTAGAGCCCTGGCGAGTGGTGAGCAAGCCAACGTTGAGTACCAGTGTGTCAAACCGGTTCGACTCGCTGTCACCGACCCCGACAGTCTTGGCGAAGCTTGCGAGCCATAAGTGTGCCAAGACGGTTTCGGGCGAGTGTGGCGGAGGCCGCCACGAGGATCCGCGGTAGGGATTCCGGCGGTATGGTGGACGTGTTCCATGAGTCTTCTTCGAGGTACAGCGCGGTGAGTTCACTCACTTCGAGCTGATTTCCGGAGTCGAACCCTTGACAAATCCCGAGCTTGTGAAAGCATTCACAAGGTAGGTCGGGTCAGAGGTGCGGACCCATTCAGTCGCCACTTGGGCGACCGACGCCGTAGTGCGGGTGTGCTCCCCGATGCCCTGGCGTTCAGCAATGACGCTGATGCGAGAGCGCTCCTGGCGCGC
Source organism: Glycomyces sp. NPDC049804 (assembly GCF_040674615.1). Classification (NCBI taxonomy): domain Bacteria; kingdom Bacillati; phylum Actinomycetota; class Actinomycetes; order Glycomycetales; family Glycomycetaceae; genus Glycomyces; species Glycomyces sp. NPDC049804. The sequence continues at coordinate 264,643 of NZ_JBFAMQ010000002.1, read as the reverse complement.
GGTGACAACGATTCCCTTTGTCGGGAACCGCGATCCGCGCCGAGCGTTCGCCAATGCCGCCCGTGAAGGTGCGACCGTCACAGCAGTTCTCCGTGACGGACGCGGCGCGGCACTCACGCGATGCGCGTACTGAACGCCGCCGCGGCCCGATGCGGCCCGCGAGACGCCCGAACCGCAAGAGCTGTTCATAACACCGTGAAAGCAAGATGCTTGATGCTTAGCAAGGAGATGTTTTGATGGATTGGCGCCACGAGGCCATCTGCCGTGACGAGGACCCCGAGCTGTTCTTCCCGATCGGGGACACCGGACCGGCACTGACGCAGATCGAGCAGGCGAAGAACGTCTGCCGGCGCTGCCCCGTGACCGAGGAGTGCCTGCGGTGGGCTCTCGAGACCGGTCAGGACGCGGGCGTGTGGGGTGGCATGAGCGAGATCGAGCGCCGCGAGCTGAAGCGCCGCTCGGGTGCGCTGCGCACCCTGGCGACCCAGGTCGTCGGCTAGCAGCACCGCGCAATCCCTTGATTTAGTCCATCCCTCGATATTTGCGACGACAGAAGCTTGGAAGGCCCGGCGGCCACGCCGGGCCTTCAGGCTTGTCCCGGACGCGAGCGCTCCTCGCGATTCGCGAGGCCCCTTTCAAACCAAGCTATCGGAGGGGTACGACATTCCTTCGCGCTCGGCCGGCCGAGGGGGTCAGAAGATCTGGTGGCGCTGGGTGTCGGCGTCGGCCTCGGTGGGCGGGCGGCGCTGGGAGATGGTGATGGTGGTGGTCGCGCCCTCGACGTGGGCTTCGACCTCGTCGGTGAGCGCTCTGAGGACCTGCCACTGGTAGGACCCGGAGTCGGGCAGGGGGTCGCCTTTGGGGCGGCTGAGGGCGATCTGGAGGGTTTCCTCGCCCACCGCGACGCGGCAGTGGAGGGGCTGGTCGTTCGGCCTGCGGCGGAACGGGCGCGGGCGTCCGTGCTCGGCGGGGATCAGGAGCGTGACGGCGGCGTTGACCGCCGCCCGCAGGTCCTCGATCTCGTCCAGCGAGAACCCGAGGCGGGTCGCCACCGCCGCGGTCGCGGTCGGCAGGACCGACAGGTAGTCGCCCGTCGAGGGCACGTCGAGCAGCAGCACGTCCTCGCGCTCATCGCTCACCGGCATCGCCGCTTCCTGTGACTGAGGGGCCGAAGGACTTCCGCCCTCTCGCCCCAAAGGATAATCGGGTCGGCTCCCCCGCGCCGAACACCCCGCCTGAAATCCCCCCCCGCGAGGGGCCGGTGCGGCGAAGCGCCCGCCGCCGCCTGCGGCGGTGACGGGCGCTCACTGCGGATTCCCGGCGGGCGCTAGGCCTGCTTGGTCTCCCAGAAGATCTTGGCGATCTCGTCGATCTTCGCCAGCAGCTCCTCGGCGACCTTCGGGTCGGCGGAGCCCTTGGCGCCCGAGGCGCCGGCCAGCTTCGTCGCCTCGTTCACGAGGGTGTGCAGCTGCGGGTACTTCTCGAAGTGCGGCGGCTTGAAGTAGTCGGTCCACAGCACCCACAGGTGCTCCTTGACCAGGTTCGAACGCTGCTCCTTGATGATGAGGGCGCGCGTGCGGAACTCCGGGTCCTCGTTGGCCTGGTACTTCTCGCAGATGGCCTTCACGGACTCCGCTTCAATGCGGGCCTGCGCCGGGTCGTAGACCCCGCACGGCAGGTCGCAGTGAGCCGAAGCCGAGATCTGCGGCATGAGCCGCTTGAACAGAGGCTTGAACATTGCCCCTCCAGCTTCTTTCCAGTGGGTGTGATTCCACCGCCGACCCTACCTCTCCGAAGGGCGATTTCGGCCCGGCCCCTAGAGTTAGAGACGCAGCACAGTCCCTCACGGAACACCATGCTGGACAGTGCAAACGCCGTCGCCGACAGGGCGGCACCGCAAGCGCCGCAAACATGGAGGTCATGCCAGATGCTCGCCGCCTACGCCAGTGCCGTGAACCCCGAGGACCCCTTCGCCGCCCTCTCGGTGGGTGAGATCGAGCCTCCGGACGTTCCCGAGGACTGGACGCGGGTGCCGGTCGTAGCGGCCTCGCTCAACCACCACGACCTGTGGTCGCTCGCGGGCGTGGGACTGCGCGCGGACCAGTGCCCGATGATCCTCGGCACGGACGCCGTGGGGCGCACCGCGTCCGGGCACCACGTCGTGGTCTACCCCGTCATCGGCGACGCCTCGCTCGACGACGAGACCTTGGACCCCAAGCGGACCCTGCTCTCCGAGCACTACCCGGGCACACTCGCCGAGTCCGTCGCCGTGCCCGCGCGGAACCTCGTGCCCGCTCCACAAGGGTGGACCGCCGCCGAGGCCGCCTGCCTGCCGACCGCGTTCCTCACCGCCTGGCGGATGCTCACCACGCGCGGCCGCCTCCCCGCCGAGGGCGCCGTGCTCGTGCAGGGCACCGGCGGCGGCGTCGCCACGGCCGCGATCGTGCTCGCGAAGGCCCTCGGCGCGCGCGTCTACGCCACCGGCCGCGACCCTGAGCGGCGCGAGAAGGCCGCGGCGATCGGCGCCGAGCCCGTCGAGGCCGGCGGCCGGCTGCCCGAGCGCGTGGACATCGTCATCGACTCCGTCGGCGCGCCGGTCATGGAGCACTCAATCAAGTCCCTCAAGCCCGGCGGGCGCCTCGTCAACTGCGGCGTCACCGCCGGCCCGGTCGCCGAGGTCGACATGCGGCACGTCTTCTTCAAGCAGCTCGAGATCCTGGGCTCGACCATGGGCACCCGGGACGAACTGCTCGAAGTCATCCGCTTCTGCGCCGAACGGGAGCTCAAGCCCGTCATCGACTCGACATTCACGCTCGCCGACGCGGAAAGCGCACTTCGGCGCCTGCACTCCGGCGAGGCCTTCGGGAAGGTCGTCGTCACCGTGGAGTGAAGCCCACCGTCGTAAGTACGACACTGGAGCCGGTTTCTGGCGGGTTCGCCCTACGGGCGGGCCCGCCTGCGTTCACCCTGTAATGGATGTCACCGCCGAACAGGTTCGGGGTTGCACAAGGGGGAGAGCGGCCATGTCAGTAATGGGTCGGGTCAAGGGCGGTTTCAAATCCGCCGCCGGGAGCACGTGGGTCGTCACGAAGAAGCTCCTGATCAGAGTCGCGATCGCGGCCGCCATCATGGTCGTCGCCATCGCCCTGGCCAGGCACGGGGAGAGCGCCGCGTCCGAGATCGGGGGCGTGGAGGCCTCCGGGACCGACGCGCATCCGATCGCCGCGCAGCGGGCGATCCTCTCGGAGGGCTGGACGGACGAGCAGCTCTTCCTCTGCGACTACACGGTGGACGCCACCTTCGGGGTCTCGATCTTCACCGAGACCGACTGGAGTTCGCGCCGCCTCGCGCGCGTCCTCAACGGCACCGAGCTCGAAGGCTCCTGCATGTCCACGACGGGCGAGAAGTCGCTGGGATGCAACGGCCTGGAATGGGAGACCGAGTGGATCCACGTCCGTCACGGCGACACGGTCGGCTATACGCCCGCCTCCTGCCTCGTCAGTGACGGCATCTTCTGAGCAGCGCCGCAACGAGGCGCGATCAAGCGGCGCCGCCGGCACGGCGCAGTCAGCAAGGGCACGGCTCCAGGCACCAGGGGGAGGGAAGCGCGAAGCGGGGTCCGGCGAATCGCCGGACCCCGCTTCATGCGTGCGCGGCGCCTACTTCAAGCCGACGCCCGCCACGCCTTCGACGATCCGCTTCTGGAAGACCAGGAAGACGATGAGCAGCGGCGCGGCGCCGAGCACCGCGGAGGCCATGGTCTGGGCGTAGAACAGGCCGTAGCCGCCGGCGACGGCCTGGAGGCCCACCGGGAGGGTCATCATCGACGGGTCGGTCGCGATGAGCATCGGCCACAGGAAGTTGTTCCACGAGCCGATGAAGGTGAAGATCCCGACCGCGGCCATGATCGGGCCCGAGACCGGCAGGATCACGTTCCACAGGATGCGGAAGTGCCCGGCGCCGTCGAGCTTCGCGGCCTCCTCGTAGTCGCGCGGGATCCCGTCGAAGAAGCGCTTGAGGATGAACACCATGACCGGGGCGACGACCTGCGGGAGCGCCAGGCCCCAGTAGGTGCCGCCCATGTGGAGGGCGTTCACCAGGTCGAACAGCGGGATGATGAGCGCCTGCCCGGGCACCATCAGGCCGGCGATGATCGAACCGAACACGATGTTCTTGCCCGGGAAGTCGAACCGGGAGAACCCGTACGCGGCGAGCGTGCACAGCACCAGGGTCAGGACGGTCACGATCGTCGAGACGACGGTCGAGTTGAGCATCCAGGTGAGGTGGTCGCCGCGCTCGAAGAGGACCTTGTAGCCCTCGATCGACCATTCGCGGGGGATCCAGTGGATGTCCTGGCCGAGGCTGGCCTCGGTCTCCGACTTCAGCGAGGTGGACACGGCCCACACCAGCGGGAGGAGCCAGAACACCCCGAGGAGGCCCGCGGCGATGTACACGATGACGGCGCCCACGGAGGGCCTTCTGAAGCGGCGGCGCCTGACGGCGGCCGGGCGGCCCGCCTCGGCGGCCGTCGACCTCTCTTGCACTGCGGTCATGTCAGTCCTCCTTCCGGGAGAACAGCCGGAACTGGAAGATGGAGATGATGAGGATGAGCACGAAGAGCACGTAGGACAGCGCCGACGCGTAGCCGATGCGGAAGCCCTCGAAGCCCGCGATGTAGATGTAGTGGATGGCCACTTCGGACTCGCGGTTCGGGCCGCCGCCGGTCATGATGTACATCTGGTCGAAGATGCGCAGGGAAGCGATGAGCTGCAGCACGATCACCATGGCGGTGGTGCGGTTGAGCAGCGGCAGGGTGATGCGCCACAGCTGCTGCCACCAGTTCGCGCCGTCGATCGAGGACGCCTCGTAGACGGACGGGTCGATCGTCTGGAGCGCGGCCAGGTAGAGCAGGAAGTTGAAGCCGAGGGTCCACCACACGGTCGTGATGACCACCGACCACATGGCGACGCCGCCCTCGCCCTGGACCCAGATCTGGTTGGTGTCCGCGTGCTGCAGGCCCAGCAGCTCCAGGTAGTGGTTGAGCAGGCCGCCGTCGGGCTGGTAGATCCAGACCCAGATCATGGTGACCACGGAGACCGGCACGACGAACGGCGCGAAGAACGCCATCCGCAGGAACCAGCCGATGCGGCGGGCGCGGTTGACCAGCAGCGCGAAGACGATCGAGAGGACCACCAGCGGCGGGGTCGAGTAGAGCGTGAACTCCGCGGTGTTCCACAGCGCGTTCCAGGCGCGCTCGTCGCCGAAGGCCTCGAACCAGTTGTCCAGGCCGATCCACGAGGCGGCGCGGCCGGTCAGGCTCTTGTCGGTGAAGGAGTAGTACAGGCCCAGGAAGGTCGGCCAGACCAGGAACAGGGCGTAGAAGGCGACGAAGGGGAGCACGAACCACAGGCCGGTCCACGACCGCTGCTTCGCGTTGGGGGCGGGGGGCCGCACCATTGCGGCGGGCACGGGTGGTGCCTCTGTTTTCACTGTCATCAGAAGTCCTAATGCAACGTTTCAGTCGACCGGGGAGGGCAGGGCGAGGAGGGTTTCGATCCGGTCCTTGATCTGGGCCAGAGCGTCCTCGGGGGTCGTCGCCAGCGCGTACACCTGGTTGAGGACCCCGCCGACCTCGTCGAAGAGGCGGGCGGCGGATCCGGAGAACCACACGTCGGGGTCGAACTGCACGTTCTGGACCACGCCGGAGTACTCCGCGTTCGGTTGCAGCGCCTGGTATTCGGCGCTCTCGGTGACGGGCAGGTAGGCGGGGGTGTGGCCGCCGCCCTCGCCCCAGCGGAAGCTGTTGCGGAGCATGTAGGCCGCGTATTCGAGGGTGGCTTCGCGGACCCCGGTGTCCCAGGTGTTGTGGCGGGGGAGGACGAACGCGTGGCAGTCGCCCTGCGTGTACCGGTGGCCGTTGAAGAACGAGGGCATCTCGGTCATCGAGAAGTCGAGGCCCTGGGCCTCGTTGAAGGCGCGGAAGCGGTTGATCTCCCAGTTGCCGACCTGCACGAGCCCGGCCGAGCCGACTTCGAAGTTGGCCGCGCACTGGCCGCCGTCGGCGAACGTGGGGCACAGGCCCGCTTCGGCCATGCGGTACATGATCTCGATGGCGGTGAGCGCCTTGTCGTCGTCCATCTCGTAGTCGCCGTCGCCGAAGGTCATCTCGCCTTCCTGCTGGCGGTACCAGGCCCAGAACTGGCGCCATCCGGCGAAGGTGTCGAGCGAGGTGCCGTACTCGCCGGTGACGTCCTTGACCGCGCGGAGCAGGTCGAAGTACTCCTCGACGCCGTCGGTCTCCAGGAGGGTGCCGTCGGGGTTGAGGACGCCGGCCTGCTCGCAGACGGTGCGGTTGTAGTAGTTCACCAGGGCGTGGGTGTCGAGGGGGATGGCGTAGAGCTCGCCGCCGGCGAAGGACTTCTCCCAGACGCCGTCGGCGAAGTCCTCGGCGGCCACGCCGTGGCCCTTGAGCTCGCTCTCGGTGAGGGGGTCCATGAGCGTCGCGGGCGAGAGGCTCTTGAGCCGGGAGAGGTGGATGGTGGCGATGTCGGAGGCGTTGCCGCTCGAGGCGCCCATGACGAGGCGGGTGTAGAAGGGGGTGCCCCAGCCGAAGGTGGTGGCCTCGAGGTCGATGTCGGGGTGCTCGGCCGAGAAGTTGCCGTGCATCTCGGTCATGATCGCGCCGTCGGCGCCGGCGAGGAGGTTCCACTGCTTGACGCGGGTCTTGTCGCTGAGGCCGCCGCTGAGCGATCCGCAGCCGGCCAGGCCGAGGCCGGCGGCCGCCGCCGTGCCGGTGAGGAGTGCCCTTCTGGAGACCGCGCTCGAAGCGGGGCCAGGGGGCGAGGGATGATTCGGCATCAATGCATCACTCCAATGTGATTCAGGGTCGGGGGGCCGGTTCCGGGGGTGGGCCGTGGAGCCATTGTTATCGTTCTCATCTGCGCAGGTCAAGGCTGGACATCGGAAGAAAACCGGATTGCAACCTGCGTAAAGTGCCTCGACGCTGAAACGTTATCGGTAAAGTTCCGGTCAATGGGAACAGCGCATCGCAACAGCGCAGAACAGGGGAGGCCGACCGGCCTCCCCTGTGCGTATGCGTGTTGCGCGGTTACTGCGGCTGCGGGACCGCCACGTCGACCAGCGCCTGCTGCTCGACCTCGTGGACCTTCGGCGAGCCGGTGGACGGCGCGGCCGCGGCCGGGCGCGAGATGCGCCGCAGGTGGACCCCGCCGAGCTGCTCGAGCAGGTTGAGCGCGATGTGCGACCAGGCGCCCTGGTTCGCCGGCTCCTCCTGGACCCACGCGGTGTCGGTCGCGTTCGGGAACGCCCCGAGAGCGCTCTTGAGCTCCTCGGCCGGGAGCGGGTAGAGCTGCTCGACGCGGAGGATCGCGGTGTCGGTGACGCCGCGGCTCTCGCGGGCGGCGGCCAGGTCGTAGTAGACCTTGCCCGAGCACAGGAGGACGCGCTTGACGTCCTCTGCCTTGATCTGGCCGCTCGCCACGGCGGTGTCGCGCAGGACCGGCTGGAAGCGGCCGGTGGTGAACTCCTCGAGCTGGCTGACGGCGGCCTTGTGGCGCAGCAGCGACTTCGGCGTGAAGACCACGAGGGGCTTCTTGACCGGGTCGAGGGCCTGGCGGCGCAGCAGGTGGAAGTAGTTCGCCGGGCTCGTGGAGTTGACCACGCGCATGTTCTCGTCGGCGCACAGCTGCAGGAACCGCTCGATGCGGCCCGAGGTGTGGTCGGGGCCCGCGCCTTCGTGGCCGTGCGGCAGGAGCAGGGTCACGCCGGAGTGCTGGCCCCACTTGGCCTCGCCGGAGGAGATGAACTCGTCGGTGATGGTCTGGGCGCCGTCGACGAAGTCGCCGAACTGGGCCTCCCAGAGGACGAGCATCTCGGGGTTCTCGACCGAGTAGCCGTACTCGAAGCCGAGGGCGGCGAACTCGGAGAGCAGTGAGTCGTAGACGAAGAATTTCGCGGCCTGCTCGCCGAGGTGCGCCAGCGGCGTGTACTCGGCGCCGGTGGCCTGGTCGACGACGACGGCGTGGCGCTGCACGAAGGTGCCGCGGCGCGAGTCCTGGCCGGCGAGGCGGATCGGCTTGCCCTGCATGAGGAGCGAACCGAACGCGAGGGTCTCGGCGTAGGCCCAGTCGACCATGCCCGAAGTGGACATCTCGCTGCGCTTCTCGAGGACCTTGCGGACGGCCTTGTGCGGGCCGAACCCTTCGGGGAGCGTGGTGTGGGCCTTGCCGATCATCGCGATGGTCTCGGCGTCCACGGAGGTGTCGATGTTCGCGACGGGCTCGGGCTGGTGGCGCCACGGCAGCGGGCCGGTCTGCCCGGCCAGGGCCTCCTTGGTCTCGCGGAAGACCCGCTCGAGCTGGGCCTGGTAGTCCGCGAGCGCCTCCTCGGCGTCCTCCATGGTGATGTCGCCGCGGCCGATGAGCGCGCGGGTGTAGAGCTTGCGCACGGACTGCTTGCCGTCGATGACCTGGTACATCTGCGGGTTGGTCATCTTGGGGTCGTCGCCCTCGTTGTGGCCGCGGCGGCGGTAGCAGACCATGTCGATGACGACGTCCTTGTTGAACTGCTGCCGGTACGCGAAGGCGAGCTTCGCGACCTCGCACACGGCCTCGGGGTCGTCCCCGTTGACGTGGAAGATCGGCGCCTGGATCATGCGGGCGACGTCGGTGCAGTACAGCGAGGAGCGCGAGTGGGCCGGGGCGGTGGTGAAGCCGACCTGGTTGTTCACGACCACGTGGACGGTGCCGCCGGTGCGGTAGCCGCGCAGCTGCGAGAGGTTCAGGGTCTCGGCGACGACGCCCTGGCCGGCGAAGGCCGCGTCGCCGTGGATCGCCACGGGCATGACGGTGAAGCCGTCCTCGCCCAGGTTGAGGCGGTCCTGCTTGGCGCGGACGATGCCCTCGAGGACCGGGTTCACGGCCTCCAGGTGCGACGGGTTGGCCGCGACCGAGACGACGGTCTCGTTGCGCCCGTCGGGGGAGGTGAACTTGCCGGTGAGGCCCAGGTGGTACTTGACGTCGCCGGAGCCGCCGATGCTCTTGGGGTCGATGTGCCCCTCGAACTCGGTGAAGATCTTGGAGAGCTTCTTGCCGACGATGTTGGCGAGCACGTTGAGGCGGCCGCGGTGCGGCATGCCGATGACGACCTCGTCGATGTCGGCCGAGGCGGCCTCGTTGAGGACGCGGTCGAGCAGCGGGATGAGCGATTCGCCGCCTTCGAGGCTGAACCGCTTCTGGCCCACGAACTTCGTCTGCAGGAAGGTCTCGAAGGCCTCGGCGGCGTTGAGCCGCCCGAGGATGTGCTTCTGCTCCTCGACCTTCGGCTTCTCGAAGGGGACCTCGATGCGGCGCTGGATCCACGCGCGCTCTTCGGGGTCCTGGATGTGCATGTACTCCACGCCGACGCGGCGGCAGTAGGAGTCGCGGAGCACGCCGAGGATGTCGCGCAGCTTCATGCGCTGCTGGCCCGCGAACCCGCCGACGGGGAAGGTCCGGTCGAGGTCCCACAGGGTGAGGCCGTGCGACAGGATGTCGAGGTCGGGGTGGCGGCGGATCTCGTAGTGCAGCGGGTTCGTGTCGGCCATGAGGTGGCCGCGCACCCGGTACGCGTGGATGAGCTCGATGACGCGGGCGTTCTTGTCGATCTGGCCCTCGTGGGTCTTCGACACGTCGCGGACCCAGCGGACCGGCTCGTAGGGGATGAGCAGGGAGCGGAAGACCTCGTCGAAGAAGCCGTCGCCGAGCAGCAGTTGGTGCAGCGTGGCGAGGAACTGGCCGGACTCGGCGCCCTGGATGATGCGGTGGTCGTAGGTCGAGGTGACCGTCATGATCCGGGAGACGCCCAGGTCGGAGAGGGTCTCGTCGGAGGCCCCGGCGAACTCGGCGGGCACCTCCATGGCGCCGACGCCGACGATGAGGCCCTGGCCCTTCATCAGGCGCGGCACGGAGTGGACGGTGCCGATCCCGCCGGGGTTGGTGAGCGTGAGCGTCGCCCCGGCGTGGTCCTCCATGGTGAGCTTGTTGTTGCGGGCCTTGCGGACCAGGTCCTCGTAGGCCTGCCAGAACTCGCGGAAGTCCATCGACTCGCAGTTCTTGATCGAGGGCACGACGAGGGTGCGGCTGCCGTCGGGCCTGGCGAGGTCGATCGCGAGGCCGAGGTTGATGGATGAGGGGGTGACGAGCTGCGGCTTGCCGTCCACGACCTTGTACGAGGCGTTCATGCCCGGGTGGGCCTTGACGGCCTGCACCAGCGCGTAGCCGATCAGGTGGGTGAAGGAGACCTTCCCGCCCTGGCCGCGCTTGAGGTGGTTGTTGATGACGATCCGGTTGTCGAACAGGAGCTTCGCGGGGACCGCGCGCACCGACGTGGCGGTGGGGATCTCCAGGGACGCGTCCATGTTCTGGGCCACCTTGGCCGCGACGCCTTTGAGCGGCTTGGTACCGGCGGAGCCTGCGGAGCCGGCAGTGGTGGAGTCGGGTTCGTTCACGACGGGCTCTGCCTTCTTCGCGGGTTCTGCAACGGGGGCCGACGCAGCGGGGGCGGCCTTCACAGGCTCGGGCTCGACCTGGGACTCAGGCTCGGATTCGACGACCGGGGTCGCCGGCTCTTCGAATTGACGGCTCGCAAGCTTCGCCGAGGCCGGCTCGGCCTCGGGCTTCGTCGCGACGGCAGGGGCCGCTGCGGCGGCCGGCTCGGCCTTGCGCGCGCCCTCGTCGGCGAAGGATGCGCCCGTCGGATCGCCGCCGAAGAACTCGCGCCAACCGGCGCTGACACTGTCGGGGTTTTCGCGGTAACGCTCATACATCTCGTTGACCAGCCATTCATTGGCACCGAAATCGGTCAACGGATTGCCCGGAGTCGCACTCGACACGACTGAATCGCCTCTTCTTTGACGCTGCGTGGACGGGGACGGCAGTCCCCGGACTCAAGGGTAACCGGGGGGAGGAGAAAGTGTAGTACCGGTAACGCCGTTGCGGGGCCGGTCACTCAGGTCGTCGCGAATATGCTGCGCAGCAGGCAGATGCAGGTGGCAGTCTCTTTCGCCACATCGGCGTTTCGCACAGCGCCGGGCCCGCGGTTGTGCGTTCGCGGCCGTTGCGGAACGCACTCGCGCCCCGGCCGGAGCCGGGGCGCGATACGACGAATGCGGGTGCCGCGGAGCGGGCCTAACCGGCCGCGCTGCGCTCCTTGCTCGAGAACGTCTCGGTCGGCTCCTCGAGGAGCTCCTCGGCGCCGACGACGGTGAACAAGCGGGTGATGAAGCGGTTGGGGTTGACCACCGCCAGCGCGACGCCCATCTCGCGGGCGATGCGGTAGGCCACCACGATGGTGCCGATACCGGTGGAGTCGAGGACCGTCACCTTGGCGACGTCGACCCGGATGGCGGTGGCCCCGCCCGCCTCGAGGGCGTTGGTGATCGTCTCGCGGATCTGCGGCGCGGTCGCGTAGTCGACCTCGCCTGCCAGCTCGACGGTGACGACCCCGGCGTCGGTCGTGGCGGTCTCGATTGACAGCGTCATGAACTCACCTGATTCGGTAGGGTCCCGAGCGCAATGCGTGCCCGGCTGCGACACAAAGTCTATCCGACCGGTACGACGGAAAACAGTTCGCGCGCGCCAGTTTCCCGCATAGCCGCACACTCCTCCGATAAAGGTCACTCGAACGTGTTCCGCGCGGGTGCGCAGCGTCACCGCCGCGGCGGCCCGGCCGCGGACCGCTTGGCACGCCCCAGCCGCGAGCGTATGCTTCACAACCACCCGTGACCTGCGGACCGCTGACCCCGCCGAACCTGTGAGAGGCCCATGCCGCTTTCGACTAGCCAGCCGAACGCCGAGACCGAGGCCACCCTGCTCGTCGTCGAGGACGAGGAGAACATCTGCGAACTCCTGGCCACGTCGCTGCGGTACGCCGGCTTCGCCGTCCACGCCGTGGGCACCGGTGACGAAGCCCTCCGCTCCATCGCCCGGCACCGCCCCGACCTGGTCGTCCTCGACGTGAACCTCCCCGACTTCGACGGCTTCGAGGTCGTGCGCCGCATGCGCTCGGGCTCCGACCACACCCCCGTCCTCTTCCTCACCGCCCGCGACGACACCGCCGACACCGTCACCGGCCTCTCCGTGGGCGGCGACGACTACATCACCAAGCCCTTCGCGCTCGAAGAGGTCGTCGCCCGCATCCGCGCCGTCCTGCGCCGCTCCTCCGGCGAACTGCCCCGGCCCTCGCGCCTCCAGTACGCCGACCTCGAACTCGACGAGGAGACCCACGAGGTGTGGCGCTCGGGCAAGGCCGTGCAGCTCTCGCCCACCGAGTTCAAGCTCCTGCGCTACTTCATGATCAACGCCGGGCGGGTGCTCTCCAAAGCCCAGATCCTCGACCACGTGTGGCGCTACGACTTCCGCGGCGACGACGGCATCGTCGAGTCCTACGTCTCCTACCTGCGCCGCAAGATCGACACCGGCGAGCCCAAACTCATCCAGACCCTCCGGGGCATCGGCTACGTCCTGCGGGAGCAGCATCGTTGAGTGCGCCGCGCGTATTCGAGGGCGTCCGCGACAAGTGGGACCGGACGCCGCTGAGGGTTCGGCTCACCGCGGCCGTGCTCGTCCTCGTGGCGGGCTCCCTCATCCTCATCAGCGTCTCCACCATCCTCGCGCTGCACTCGTACTTCCTCGGCACCGTGGACGACGAGCTCAAGACCCAGCTCATCGAGTTCAGCCCCGAGAACTTCGAGCCCGAGCTGTTCAACGAGACCGACGAGGCGCCCGGGGTGAGCCCGGAGCAGTACATCTTCAGCCTCGTGTCGCCGAGCGGGACCCGCTACGACCGGCCCGACGACCGCGCCGACTCGCCCGTGTTCGACTACGAGCAGCTCAAGGCCGCCAACGGCGAGGCGTTCACGGCGCTGAGCGCCGACGGCGTGACGCGCTGGCGGGTGCTGGGCCTGCCGGGCTCCGAAGTGGGCAGCAAGGACGTCGACTACAAGCCCGAGGAGCACAACCTCGACCCCGACTCGTACTACGTGCTCTCCTACAAGCTCTCGCACTTCGACAAGACCGTGGCGGGGCTCGTGTGGGTCGACCTGCTCATCGGGGCGGGCGTGCTCGCGGGCCTGGCGGCGATCGGCGTGGGTCTGGTCCGCGCGAGCCTCTCGCCGCTGCGGCAGATCGAGAACACGGCGGCGATGATCGCCGCGGGGAACTACTCGCGGCGCGTCCCGGACCACGATCCGAGCACCGAGGTGGGCCGGGTCGGGCGGGCCATCAACTCGATGCTGACCAAAGTAGAGGGTGCGATCCGCGCCCGGGAATGGTCGGAGCAGCGCGCGCACGACTCCGAGGAGCGGATGCGCGAGTTCATCGCGGACGCCTCGCACGAGCTGCGCACCCCGCTCACGAGCGTGCGCGGGTACGCCGAGCTCGTGCGCACCAACCCGCAGATGCCCGAGGCCGACCGGCAGCAGTACATCGGGCAGATCGAGGAGGCCGCCAAGCGCATGGGCCTGCTCGTGGGCGACCTGCTGCACCTGGCCCGGCTCGGGCAGGAGCGGCCGGTCGAGACCGAGCCGGTGGACCTGGCCGTGCTCGGCCATGAGGCCGTCGCCGCGCACGCGGTGATGGCCGAGGACCACGAGTTCAGCTTCACCGGCGCCCCCGGCGCCTCCACTGTGGTCGCCGCCGACCGGGCGCGGATGCGGCAGGTGCTCGACAACCTCCTGTCGAACGCGGTCCGGCACACGCCCGAGGGCACGCACATCAACGTCGAGGTCGCGGCCGAGGACGAGACCGTGCGGCTCACCGTCGCCGACGACGGCCCCGGCATGACGCCCGAGACCGCCGAACGGGTCTTCGAGCGGTTCTTCCGCTCCGACTCCGTCTCGCACCCCGGTTCGGGCCTCGGCCTGGCGATCGTGGCCGCGATCGTGAAGGCCCACGGCGGCACCGTCCAGGTCGCGTCCGAGCCCGGCGAAGGCACCGCGTTCACCGTGATCCTCACGGCCGAGCCGCCCGCCGCCGACTAGGCGCTCTTGGAAAGCTTTAAAGGACGTCGATGTCCCGCGAGCGGGCAGCGGTGGCTCCGGCCGCTCTGACCAGCGCCTCCGTGTCCGGACCGGACGCGGATCATTAAAGGCTTTTAAGGCGTTTTCGCAGCGGGCCGAGAGGTCCGCCCGTCATGCTGCCTTACATGAGCAGCACTGAGAGCACCAAGGGCCCCGAGGGGACCGAAGCGCAGGGCCCCGACGGGCCTCGCACCCCCGCCGCACCCGAGCCGGCGGCCGCCGCGGCCCCGGCCCCCGAGCAGGCCGCGAGCCTGCCGCCCAGCACCTCGCCCGCCGGCGACACCGCCGTCATCGGCGCCGCGCACCCGGACGCGCCGCAGGCGCCCGCCGCGCCCGCAGCCGGACCCTCCCACCCTGCCGACGCCGCGCCGCCGACGCACCACACGCAGGTCCTCCACGGGACGCCCGCACCGGCCCCCGCCGGGGCGCCGCACATGTCCGCCCCCGCTTGGCAGCCCGGCGGACCCGTCCCGCCGATCTACCACCAGCCCGGCGCGCCCGTCGGCCCGCCGCGGCCGCGCGGCCGCGGGAAGCTCGTGGCCGGAGCGCTCGCACTGGCGCTGATCGCGGGCGGCGCGGGCGGCATCGCGGGCTGGTTCCTCAACGACGGCGGCGGCGGCACCACCAACGTCCAGTCCGTCTCGATGGACGCCGGCGAGGGCATGACCTACACCGAGATCGTGAACAAGGTCAGCCCCTCGGTCGTCACCATCGTGACCGACGCGGCCGAAGGCTCCGGCGTCGTCTACTCCAAGGACGGCTACATTGTCACCAACAACCACGTGGTGGACGGCGCTCGCAGTGTGGAGGTCCGCTTCTCGGACGGCAGTTCCGCCCCCGCGGACATCGTCGCCACCGACGCCACCCAGGACCTCGCCGTCATCCGGGTCGACGGCGTCGACGACCTCACGCCGGTCGCCTTCGCCGACTCCAGCTCCGTGCAGGTCGGCGACGTCGCCGTCGCGATCGGCTCCCCGCTGGGCCTGGAAGGCACCGTGACCACGGGCATCGTCTCCGCGCTCGACCGGTCCATGACCGTCTCGGGCGAGCAGGGCATGGGCCAGCAGTCCAGCTCGACCCTGAGCGGCCTCATCCAGACCGACGCCGCCATCAACTCCGGCAACTCCGGCGGCGCCCTCGTCAACGGCGACGGCGAGCTCATCGGCATCAACACTGCCATCGCCACCACCGACTCCGGCTCGATCGGCCTCGGCTTCTCGATCCCGTCGAACACCGTGCAGGACACGGTGCAGCAGCTCATCGACAGCGGCTCGGTCGAGCGCGGCTACCTCGGCGTCTCGGTGGCCGACACCGACGGCAACGGGGCCATGGTCCTCAGCGTCGAACCCGACTCGCCCGCCGCCCAGGCCGGGCTCCAGGAGGGCGACGTGATCACCGCGATCGACGGGACCCCCGTCACCACCGCGTCCGAAGTGGTCGCCGCCGTGCAGGGCACCTCCTCGGGCACCGAGGTCGCCATCACCTACACCCGCGACCAGCAGCAGGCCGAGACCACAGCGACCCTCGAAGCCTCCTGACCGACGACGCGAACGCGGCCCCGAGCCATCTGGCTCGGGGCCGCGTTCGCGTGCTCGAGGGCCGTCGAGCACGCGTCACTGCGGGATGCCGTGGCGCCGTGTCGCGATCACGACGCCAAGGCGCTCTCCTCGCGGAGCTCAGGGCCTGCCCTGGACGTTCACTGCGCCGTGGTGCTCGCGCTCGGCTCGAGGGCGGCGCGGGCCGGGTGCAGCTGCGGCGGGGCGATCCCGGTGTCGATCCACTCCGCGAGGCGGTCGCGGTCGACGATGAGGACCCCCAGCTGGGCGGCCACGGCCTCGTTGCGAGCGGCGTGGTGCATCCAGTGCAGGTTCGCGTTGGTGATGAGCACGCCCGCGTCGCAGTCCCAGCGGGCCTTGATCTCGCCGCCGAGGATCTGGACGTGGCGGTTGCCGTTGCGCCGCCGCATCGTCTTGTCGTCCTTCTTGGCGCGCACGATGATCCGCTGCCCGTTGTTGAAGGTGACCACGAAGTTGCAGCCCAGGTCGTTCTTGCGGTGGCCGAACTTCTTGACGCGCTTGGCGTCCAGGCCCACCAGGAGCTGGCCCGCCATGGCGTCGAACTGGGGGATGTTCATCTTGTCGACGCTGCGCATGAGGGTGTGGCGCTCGGCGGCGACGGCGCGGTCGCGGTGCTCGTGCCCGCGCGAGCGGAACAGGAACCAGCCCGCGAGTGCGGTGCCGCCCAACAGGATCGCCACCGAAGCGAACCAGGCCCAGTGGTCCGCTATGAATCCGAGAACGAAATAACCGAGGATGAGAGCGGCGACTCCCGCTCCGACTCTGAGGATCACGGACAAGGCGGCCTCCACTGGGTTGAGAGGGCTCGACAGATACACGGCTGGCGTCGCCGGGGGACGGTCAGCGTTATGTCGCCTGTGATGTAGCGGTGCAAGTGCATGGCTCGCGAACGCGTCGCCATGGCGGTTCAAAATCATGGCTCGCAAGCTTCGCCATGACTATGAGTATCCGTTACCGTTCGCTCACGCGTAAGGTCACTGTCCGGTACCCGACAGCTTGGCGCGACATCCTGCATGTGCGGCCCGTCGCGGCACGGTCACCGAGCCTCCGCCCCGCCCTCGGCGGTGGGGGATACTGGCCCGATGTCGAACTCCGCAACAGGCGTTTTGGTGCTTCTCGGTGCGCCCCTGGGAAATCCAGAGGACGCCTCGTCTCGGCTCCGGACCGAGCTGGCCCGCGCCGACGTCATCGCCGCAGAGGATACCCGGCGGCTCCGGCGGCTCCTCAGTGAACTGGATGTCGTTCCCACCGCGGCGATCACGTCCTATTTCGAGGCGAACGAGGCGGGTCGAACGACGACCCTTATCGAACAATTGTACGACGGAAAGCGGGTTGCCGTCATCACCGACGGCGGCATGCCCTCGGTCTCCGACCCCGGCTTCCGCCTGGTCAAGGCCGCGATCGACGCCGGCATCGCGGTGACCTGCGCGCCCGGCGCGAGCGCGGTGACGACCGCGCTGGCGCTCTCGGGGATGCCCTGCGACCGGTTCTGCTTCGAGGGTTTCGCGCCGCGCAAGGACGGCGAGCGGCGGCGACTGTTCGCCGAACTCGCCGAGGAGAAGCGCACCATGGTGTTCTTCGAGTCGCCGCGGCGCGTCGAGGAGACCCTGCGCGCCATGGCCTCCGCCTTCGGCGCGGACCGGCCCGCCGCGCTCTGCCGGGAACTCACGAAGACCCACGAGGAGATCCGCCGCGGCGGCCTCGCCGAGCTCGCCGAAGGCGCCGCCGACGATCCGCCGCGCGGCGAGATCACCCTCGTCGTCTCCGGCTGGACCGGCCCGGACGCGAGCGAGGCCACCCCCGAGGCGATGGCCGCCGCCGTGGCCGCTCTCGAGGCGGCCGGCACCGACCGCAAACTCGCCATGAAGGAAGTCGCCGTCCGCTACGGCGTCAGCCGCCGCGACGTCTACGACGCGGTGCTGAAGGCGGACTGAGCAGCATCAGGCGGTAGTCAAAGTCGTATATATCCCCTGATAAGCGGATATATACCCCCTAAGGGACCCTGGTGCAAAAGTACCTCTCGGGTGTGACATTTCCGGTTCGAACAAGAAGTGAGCCCCGCTCACAGTTCGTCGAACTTGAACGTCTTCCACGAGAAGAGCGCGACCACGGCCGCGAACACCGCCAGGAATCCGAGCTGCGGCAGGACCGCGGTCGGCGGTTCGCCGTAGACCACGACCGACTGCAGCGCCTCGTTGAGGTACCGCATCGGAGAGGCGTACGAAAGCCACTGCACCCACTCCGGCGAGAGCGCCAGCGGGTAGAACGCACCGGAGACGAACGCCATCGGCATCGTCACCAGGTTGCTCAGCCCCGCCGCGGCCGGGCTCGTCTGCGCGATCCCGCCGATGACCACGCCGATCGCCAGGAACGCGAGCGTCCCGAGCAGCACCAGCGGCGCCGCGAACCACGTCCACGCCGACAACCGCAACCCGAAGCCCAACGCCGCCACCGCCAGGAACACCGCGGTCTGGCCCAGCGCGACCACGAGGCTCACCGAGACCTTCGCGCCCAGGAACGTCCGCACCGAAGCCGGCGTCAACCGCAGCCGTCGCAGCAGCTTGTCGCGCTTCCAGTCCACGATCGTGCCGGCCGCGCCGAACACGCCCGAGATCGCCACGCCCCACGCCAGGATCCCCGGCGCGAGGTACTGGATCGGCTGCAGCGCGCCGCCGTCGGCCTCCTCGACCTCGGCCGCCAGCACCGGCTCGCCCGGGGCCGCCGCCGACAGCACCTCGACGTTCACGTCGTCGACCAGCGCCGAGAGCCTGCCCGCCGCGATCGCGCCCGACGTCGAGTTCGTCGCCGACGGGTAGATCCGCACGGTCGAGCCCTCCTGCACGACCGCGGCGTCCGCGTCGCCGTCGCGCAGCAGCTCCAGCGCCGCGTCGAGGTCGGCTGCCCCGGTGACGGCGAACTCCTCCGCGTCCGCGCCGTCGAGGACGGCCACGCTCCCGACCGCGACCACGCGCGAGGCCGCGGTGTCGCCCGAGCCGAACACGCTTGCCAGCAGCACCATGAACATGAGCGGCAACAGGATCGTGAAGAAGATCTGGCTGCGGTCCCTGATCCACCCGCGCCCCAGCGCCTTGAACAGGCTCAGGAACGCGCTGCCGCCCGTCCGCTGGGCGCGCTCGGTGCGCGCCTCGGCCGTCTCGACGCTCATCCGCGCCACTCCCGTCCGGTCACGTGCAGGAACACGTCTTCGAGGTTCGCCGTGCGCACCGACAGGCCGTCCAGCGCCCCGTCGGCGGCCAGCGCGGTCAACAGCGCGCGCGGGTCGCGGGTCTCGAACACGACGGCGGACGCGTCGGCGGTGAACGCCTCACCGGCGGCGAGCTCCTTGACGCGCTCGTCGCTGAGCTGCCCGGCCGCCACCGTCACCTTCGTGGGCGCGTCGAGGCCGCGCACGAACCCGGCGGGCGAGTCGACGGCGCGGATCTTCCCGGCGTCCATGATCGCGACGCGGTCGCAGAGGGCCTCGGCCTCCTCCATGTAGTGCGTCGTCAGCACCACGGTGCGGCCTTCGGCGTTGATCGAGCGCATGAGGTCCCACAGGTTGCGCCGGGCCTGCGGGTCGAGGGCGGCGGTCGGCTCGTCGAGGAACACCAGCTCGGGGTCGCCCACGAGGGCGCACGCGATGGAGAGCCGCTGCTGCTGGCCGCCGGAGAGCTTCTCGCAGCGGACGTTCGCGTGCTCGGCGAGGCCCACGAGGTCGAGCATCTCGGCCGCGCGGGCCTTCGAGGCGCCGTAGAGCTCGGCGAACGTCTCGATCTGCTCGCGGGCGGTCAGGAACTCGAAGAACGCGCTGGCCTGGAGCTGGACGCCGAGGCGGCCGGTCAGTTCGGGGGAGTGGGGCCAGGGCGAGCGGCCGAGGAGGCGCACGGTCCCGGAGTCGGGCTTGCGCAGGCCCTCGACGATCTCGAGGGTGGTGGTCTTCCCGGCCCCGTTGGGACCGAGGATGCCGAAGAACTCGCCGCGTTCGACGCGGAAGCTCACGCCGTCGACCGCGCGGACCTCGCCGGTCCTGCGGCCGCGGTAGGTCTTGCGGAGGTCGGCGACCTCGATGGCGGCGTCCATAACCGCTAACGCTATGCCATCGGCCTTTGTGACCGGGTTCTCGCCTTGCGGGTGTACGAGGAACGCACGTGTACGTCCGCCGGGGCACTCGCCGCGTTCACACCCTCCGTAACAAGACCGTGAGCCGAACTTCATCGCCGAGGAACAGTCGCCGCACGTCCAGGCAATGACGCTCCGTGAAGGTAGGGCGCATGACAACGACTCTGACGCAATCAACGGCCGAAAAGCCGACCGGCGCTCGCAAGGGCTGGATCAGCGACTGGCGTCCCGACGACGAGGCCTTCTGGCAGTCGACGGGGCGGAAGGTCGCCAGGCGCAACCTGATCTGGTCCGTCCTCGCCGAGCACCTCGGTTTCTCGGTCTGGGTGATGTTCAGCATCATCACCCCGTACCTGGCGGCCGCCGGCTACGACTTCACTGTCAGCCAGCTGTTCTGGCTCACGGCCGTGCCTAACCTCGTCGGCTCCTTCCTGCGCATCCCCTACACGGCCGCGGTGGCCGTCTTCGGCGGGCGCAACTGGACCATCATCTCCGCGGCCCTGCTCATCATCCCCACCGCGCTCCTGGCCTACTGCCTGATGACGCCGGGCACCCCGTACTGGCTGTTCATCGCCGCCGGCGTCACCGCCGGATTCGGCGGCGGCAACTTCGCCTCCTCGATGGCCAACATCTCCTACTTCTATCCGGAGCGGCATCGCGGCTCGGCCCTTGGCATCAACGCCGCGGGCGGCAACATCGGCGTCCCGGCCGTCCAGTTCATCGGCCCGTTCGTCATCGCCCTCGGCGTCGTGGGCGCCTCGCAGGGCGTTAACCCCGCCGGCCAGCAGATCTGGCTGCACAACGTGCCGCTGCTGTGGCTGGTCCTCGGTGTCTTCGCGGCCGTCATGGCCTGGCGATTCATGGACAACCTGTCGGTCGCGCGCACGCCGATCAAGGAGCAGCTGCCCGCGCTGACCCGCAGCCACACCTGGATCATGAGCATCCTCTACATCGGCACGTTCGGGTCCTTCATCGGCTACTCCTTCGCGTTCCCGCTGGTCATCAAGATCGAGTTCCCCGAGTTCCAATCCCTGTGGATCGCCGCGCTCGGCCCGCTCGTCGGCTCGGTCGTGCGGCCGTTCGGCGGCTGGCTCGCCGACAAGATGGGCGGCGCACCCATCACGAGCGCAGGGTTCATCCTCATGGGCGTCGGGGCCATGGGCGCGATCTGGGGCGTCAACACCGGATCGTTCGCGCTGTTCTTCATCTCGTTCATGGTGCTGTTCCTCATGAGCGGCATCGCCAACGGCTCGACCTACCGGTCCATCCCGGCGATCTTCCAAGCCGAGGCAGCCGCGGCGGCCGGAGGCCAGGCCAGTGAGACCGACGTCGTGAAGGCCAAGAAGCTCACCGCCGCCGCCCTCGGCTGGATCTCCGCCATCGGCGCCTTCGGCGGGTTCCTCATCAACCAGGGCTTCCGGATCGCCAACGAGACGACCGGCTCGGTCGTCACCGCGATGTGGGTGTTCGTC
Source organism: Glycomyces sp. NPDC049804 (assembly GCF_040674615.1). Lineage (NCBI taxonomy): Bacteria > Bacillati > Actinomycetota > Actinomycetes > Glycomycetales > Glycomycetaceae > Glycomyces > Glycomyces sp. NPDC049804. The sequence goes on along the minus strand of NZ_JBFAMQ010000002.1, from coordinate 243,398 downwards.
GGCGGCTACGCCGCCTTCCTGCTCCTGAACTGGTGGTGCTACCAGCGAACGGTCTTCGTGGAGAAGGCCCCGAGCCTCGCCCACGCCAAGGTCTGACCCGCCCCGACCGCGGCAGAGTCGCCGTCGATCCACCGGCCCGCAATCGTCCCGTACGGACGATTGCGGGCCACTTAGCATTCCGGAAACATTGCTCACGTGACGCCGAAACGACGCCCGGTCACACTCGCGGCATGACCGTTCGCGCCGCCCTCCCCGTCCTCCGCACCGCCGACACCCACTGCCCGTACTGCGCGCTCCAGTGCGGCATGCGGCTGGAGGAGGACGCGGAAGGTAAGGTCACCGCCTCGCCGCGCGGCGGCGGCATGTGCAAGAAGGGCTGGACCTCGCCCGAACTCCTCGATCACCCCGAGCGGCTCACCACCCCGCTCCTGCGCGGCGAGCCCGTCTCGTGGGAGACCGCCCTCGACCACGTCGCCGACCGCATCCGCGCGGTCCAGGCCGAGCACGGGAAGGACGCCGTGGGCGTCTTCGGCGGCGGCGGCCTCACCAACGAGAAGGTCTACCAGCTCGGCAAGTGGACCCGCCTCGCACTGGGCAGCAAGCACATCGACTACAACGGCCGCTTCTGCATGTCCTCGGCGGCCGGCGCCCTCAACCGCTCCTTCGGCGTCGACCGGGGCCTGCCGTTCCCGAAGGAGGACCTGAAGGACGCGGACGTGATCGTCCTCGTCGGCGCCAACCCCGCCGAGACCATGCCGCCGCTCATGCGGTTCCTCACCGGCGCCGAGCTCATCGTCGTCGACCCCCGCCGCACCGCGACCGCCGAGCAGGCCCAGCTGCACCTCCAGCCCGCGCCCGGCACCGACCTCGCGCTCGCGAACGGCCTGCTGCACATCGCGATCGAACAGGGCTACCTCGACCACGACTACATCAAGGCGCACACGAACGGCTTCGACGAGGTCCGCCAGACCGTCGCCGGCTACTGGCCCGCGTTCGTCGAGCGCATCACCGGCGTCTCCGTCCCCGACCTGTACGCGGCCGCGAGGCTGATGGCCGGCAAGAAGACCGCGATCCTCACCGCGCGCGGCTCCGAGCAGCACGCCAAGGGCGTCGACACCGTCACCGCCTGGATCAACCTGGCCCTCGCCCTCGGCCTGCCCGGCAAGCCCAGCTCCGGCTACGGCTGCATCACCGGTCAGGGCAACGGCCAGGGCGGGCGCGAGCACGGCCAGAAGGCCGACCAGCTCCCCGGCTACCGCATGATCACCGACCCGGCCGCGCGCGAGCACGTCGCCGCCGTCTGGGGCGTCGACCCCGACATCCTGCCCGGCGCGGGCGTCTCCGCCGTCGAACTGCTGCGCAAATGCGGCGACGAGGTGAAGATGCTCTTCGTGCTCGGCTCCAACCCGGTCGTCTCGGCTCCCCGCGCCGCCCGCGTCGCCGACCGCCTCAAGGACCTCGACTGCCTCGTCTCGTTCGACTTCGTCATGTCCGAGACCGCGCGCCTCGCCGAAGTGGTCCTCCCGGTCACGCAGTGGGCCGAAGAAGACGGCACCATGACCAACCTCGAAGGCCGCATCATCCGCCGCAAGTCCCTGCGCGGCGCCCCTGACGGCGTCCACTCCGACCTGTGGATCATGAAGGAGCTCGCCGCCCGCCTCGACGCCCCCGGCTCGTACTCCACCGACCCTGAGGCGATCTTCGAGGAGCTCGGCCGCGCCTCCGCCGGCGGCAAGGCCGACTACTCCGGCGTCTCCTATGAGCGCCTTGAAGAGCAGACCTTCCAGTGGCCCGTGCCCGGCCCGGACCACGACGGCACCCCGCGCATGTTCGCCGACTTCAAGTTCCCCACCCCGGACGGGCGCGCCAAGTTCATCGCCGTCGACCACCGCCACCCGGCCGAACGCCGCGACCGCTCCTACCCGCTGTACCTCACCACCGGCCGGGTCCTCACCCAGTACCAGTCCGGCGCGCAGACCCGCCTCATCGAATCCCTCGACGGGCCCGACAGCGAGCAGTTCCTGCAGATCCACCCCGACACGGCCGTGCGCCACGGCATCGGCGAAGGCGACTGGGTCCGCATCACCTCCCGGCGCGGCTCCTACACCGCGCCCGCGCGCCTGACCGCTGACATCCGGCCCGACACGGTCTTCAGCCCGTTCCACTTCCCGGGCGCGGCCAACGCCAACGCCGCCGTCTCCGACGTCCTCGACCCCATCAGCCGCATGCCCGAGTTCAAGGTCTGCGCGGTCAAGATCGCCCCGGCCGCCCGCCCCTGACCTCACGCTTCACCCTGCACCCCTGACCTTCGACAGGGGTGCAGGGCCCCGAGAACCGGTCGAAAGACCTAGTAGCTCTGGTCGAAATGCCCAGGGCAGCAGCGAATCCGAGCGCCAGAGTTGATGGAGCGCGCCCGCACGGGCCCGCACCACCGACACGATTGGAACTCGACGTTGCGACGCCAAGCGAAACACGTCCTCCTCGGCGCGACCGCCCTCGCGGTCACCGCCGGGGCGACCGTAGCCGCCATCTCCACCGCGCAAGCCGAAACCACCGATCCCGCCCCCGAAACCACTGCGGCGCTGGCGGTCCCCGCACCGGGCGGCGCGTTCGCCACCGGCACCACGCAGCTCCACCTCGTCGACGAGGGCCGCCCCGACGTGTGGGTGCCCGAAGTGGACCGGGAGCTCATGGTCAGCATGTGGTACCCCACCGCCGAGACCGAGGGCGCGACCGCGCCGTACATGACCCCCGAGGAAGGCGACCTGTTCGGCGCGCAGCTGCAGCTGCCCGGCGAACTCCTCGCCTCGGTCGAGACGAACTCGGTGCTCGACGCCGAACCGCTCGCCGACGACGGCACACTGCCGCTCGTGGTGCTCTCGCCGGGCTTCTCGTTCCCCCGCGCCACCCTCACCGGCATGGCCGAAGAGCTGGCGAGCCAAGGCTATGCGGTGGCCCTGGTCGGCCACACCTACGAAGCGCCCATCACCTTCCCCGACGGTCGCACCACCGAATGCCTCGCCTGCATCGACCAGGAGGTCGAGAAGGTCGTGCCCCAGCGGGCCGAGGACCTGTCGTTCGTCCTCGACGAACTCACCGGGGACGACGCGGCCTGGGAGGATTCCGGCGTCATCGACCCTGAGCGGATCGTCGTGGGCGGCCACTCAATCGGCGGCGCGAGCAGCCACCGCGCCATGCACGAGGACGAGCGGTTCGACGCCGGGTTCAACCTCGACGGCACCTTCTTCGCCCTCGACCCGCACCAGCTCGACCGCCCGTTCATGATGGTCGGCGCCGAAGAGCACGGCCAGCCCGGGGACGACACGACCTGGGACAAGGCCTGGAAGAAGCTCGACGGCTGGAAGCGCTGGATCACCGTCGACGGCACCACGCACAGCTCCATGACGGACTTCGGCCCGCTCGGCGAGCAGGCCGGGCTCAACCAGGACGACCTCGACGGCAACCGCTCCAACGAGATCGCCCGCGCCCTCGTCACCGGCTTCGCCGACGCTCACCTGCGCGGCGACGAGGCCCCGGTCCTCGAAGGGCCGAACCAGGACTGGCCGGAGCTCGTCTTCCACAACCCGTAAACGGCACAAGGAGACAGCAGGCCCGGCCGCGCACTGCGCGGCCGGGCCGGAAGCGGCACCAGGCGAGCATGGAGTGACGCGCCGCCGGGCCGACAAACGAAGGAAGGAGGACGAAATGAGCGCGGCACCAGCATCGACCGGTCTCGAGCGAAGCCGATCAGCGGCGGAGCGCGCAGCTGTCCTCGCAGGGCTCCGGTCAGGAGCCGTCGCGGAGCTCCCCGAGGGTCTCCTGCTTGAACACGATGTCGTTGAACTGGACCGCGCAGCCGTCGCCTTCGGGGGCTTGGACCCCGAAGCCGGCCTTGATCGGGCCGTCGACGCCGAACCCGAAGCTGCGCACGAACTCCCAGCGCCGCCCGTCGTTCGAGGCGTGGAAGACGAAGCCCATGCCGAGGCGGGTGACGCGCATCCAGACGGTGTCGCCCTCGACGGTCCAGGCGTTGGCGTCGTCGGAGGTGCCCCGGGTGACCACCGAGACGACCATGCCCTGCGCGTCGGGGGAGTACTCGAAGCAGAGCTTCGACCAGTGGTCCTCGTCGGCGAGGAGGAAGAGGGTGCCGGCGTCGTAGGTCCCGTTGAAGTCCACGGTGATACGGGCGCTGAACTGCCAGTCGCCGTCGGGCGCGGCGCCGAGAAGGCGCGCGCCGTTGGCCGGGGCCCACTGGGCCGGATCGGGGGCGTACACGTACCAGTCGGTCTTGGGCCCGGCGGTCGCCTCGAGCCCGGTGTCGGTGACCCGCCAGCTCGGCGGTTCGACGCCGCCTTCCCAGTCGAGTGGGAAGGGCAGTCCAGGAAGGTTCACGGTCATCCGGTCAGCTTAGCGGCGTGGGTGCGCGACGCAACCGGCTTCGTTCAACGGTCAATAGAAGGAGGTGAAGTGGCGGTTCCGCTTGGCGGAGCGAGACTCTCGGCGGGGTGCGGGGTGCGGGGTGCGGGGTGCGGGGTGCGGGGTGCGGGGTGCGGGGTGCGGGGTGCGGGGTGCGAAGCGCTTGGCGCGCGGGATGCAGTGAGTCAGTGAGGTGAAGTGTGAGGAGACGGGTGTCTGGGGCGGTCAGGGGAAGGAGGCGGATCGGCGGGACCCGCCTGTCGGAGTGGCACCCCCGGCGGGGCGGCGCGGGCGGACGCGCGGGGCGCGGGGATGTGGTGAGGCGGGGCGCGGGGCGCGGGGCGCGGGATGCAGTGAGTCGGTGAAGTGAAGTGCGAGGAGGGGGCGTCTGGGGTGGTCGGGGAAAGGAGGCGGATCGGCGGATCCGCCTGTCGGAGTGGCACCCTCGGCAGGGCAGGGCAGGGCAGGGCAGGGCAGGGCGGGGTGGGGCGTGGCAGGGAGCGAGGGGGAGCGCGGCCAGATGGATGGTCGGGTGGCGGCTTGGGATGGCGTGGCGTGCTTGATGGCGCGGCGGTCGGGGGTTCAGTTCGAGCGGGTTGTTCGGGGGCGGAGGCGTTGGGGGAGTAGGAACTCCTGGGATTCGCGGGTGTGGACGCGTTCGACGACTTCGATGGGGCCGAGGGCGGCGAGGGATTGGACCACCTCGTCAACGAGGCGAGGCGGTGCGGAAGCGCCGGCGGTGACGGCCACCGTTGCCGCTTCTTGGAGCCAAGCCGGGTCGATCGCGCCGGCGTCTTCGATGAGGTGGGCCGGGACCCCGGCGGTCCTCGCGAGTTCGACCAGGCGGTTCGAGTTCGAGGAGTTCGCCGAGCCGACCACCAGGACCAGGTCCGCCTCGGCCACCACTGCGGCGACTGCCGCCTGGCGGTTGCTCGTGGCGTAGCAGATGTCCTCGGCGCCTTGGCCTTTGATCGCGGGAAAGCGCTGCTGCAGGGCCGAGGCGATGGCCTCGACCTCGGCGACCGCCAGGGTCGTCTGACTCAGGTAGGTGAGTTTCGCCGGGTCGGGCACCCGCAGGTCGGCGACCGCGTCGGCGCTGTCGACCAGGATCGTGCGGTCCGGGGCCACGCCGACCGTGCCGACGACCTCCTCGTGGCCTTCGTGCCCTATCAGGATCACGGTGTCGCCGTTGTCGGCCGCCCGCTTGGCCTCCGCGTGGACCTTCGCCACGAGCGGGCAGGTCGCGTCGACCGCGTCCAGGCCGCGAGCGGCCGCTTCGCGTTCCACCGCGGGTGCGACGCCGTGGGCGCTGAAGACCACGAGCGCGTCGTCGGGGACCTCGTCGAGCTCCCCGACGAACACCGCGCCCCGCGTCTCCAGGTCGGCCACGACGTGTGCGTTGTGCACGATCTGGTTGCGCACGTACACCGGTGGACCGTGCACCTCCAGCAGCCGCTCCACGATCTCGATCGCCCGCTCCACCCCGGCGCAGAAGGACCGCGGAGCAGGGAGGAGCACTCGGCGGTGCACCGATGTCATGTGCGGACTCCCGAATCGAGCCGGTGAGCGGTCGACCCGGCCGCTCGACGCGGAGGCACCCTCAACCGGCGGTGGGGGCCGTTTGCCGTCGACCGGACCGGTGCGCCCGTGACTGCAGCAGCCGCTCGGGTTGTGGTGCAGATACTGCTGGTGGCACTCCTCGGCGAAGCGGTGCACGCGTACTGAATCGCGGCGGCCGTTGCAGGGCCTTCCCTGCGAAGCTCGCGCGCCATCAATTCGCCCTGTGGACGGTGCTCGCCGCGAGTTCGGTCAGTTCTTCCACGGCTTCCGGGCGGAGGCCTTCCACGTCGAGGCTGTTCGTGGCCGATTCGGTGAGTGACTCGGCCGAGGTGCGGCTCGCCTGGCGTCCGCCGCAGGCCTCGACGAGGTCGGCGGCGCGGCGCAGTTCGGTTTCGGTGAGCTGCCCCGTCGCGCTGTAGATCGCGGCCAGCTCGGGCGCGTCGGGGTGACCTGAGCCGAGGGCCGCGGTCACGGGCAGGGACTTCTTGCGGTTGCGCAGGTCCGAGTAGACCGCCTTGCCGGTGACCGCCGGGTCGCCCCAGATCCCCAGCAGGTCGTCCACGTGCTGGAACGCCAGCCCGAGCCGGAACCCGAAGTCCCGCAACGCGTCCACCTGCTGCGGCGTGCCGCCTCCGAAGAGCGCGCCGAGCGCGGTCGCGCAGCCCATGAGCGAGGCCGTCTTCGCCTCGGACATCGCGACGCACTCGGCGAGCTCGACCTGGTCGCGGCTCTCGAACCGCGTGTCCGCGAGCTGGCCTTCGATGAGCGCGCGCACGGTCTGCGCGAGCAGGCTCGTGCCCGCCGGGACCCGGTCGCCGCCGGCCTCGGCAAGGCACTCGAAGGCGAGCGCGTGCAGGGCGTCGCCGACGAGGATCGCGTCGTTGACGCCGTAGACCTTCCACGCGGTCGGGCGGTGCCGGCGCAGGCTGTCGCGGTCGATGATGTCGTCGTGGATGAGGGAGAAGTTGTGGACCATCTCGACGGCCACGGCCGCCGGGACGGCCTGCCGCCAGGCCTCCTCACCGCCGACCGCCTTGGCGGCCAAGAGCGTCAGGAGCGGCCGGAGGGCTTTGCCGGAGTTGGCCTCGACGGGCGTGCCGGAGGCGTCGGTCCAGCCGAAGTGGTAGGCCGCGATGCGCGCGGCGGGTGCGGGGAGCCGGGCGGCGGCGGCGCGGAGCCCGGCGTCGACGGCTTCGCGGGCGGCGGTGTGGTCGGTCAGGACGGTCAAGCGGGGCCTCCCTGGGCGGCGCGGGGTCTACGGGATCGCGGTGGGGTCGCGGGGCGGCCCGGGCGGCCGCCTCGGTGCGGAGGCGGCCGCCCGGGGATCTCAGCGCCCGATCTCGACGTGCTCGAGGATGCCGAGCGCGTCCGGGACCAGGACCGCGACGGAGTAGTAGGCGCTCACGAGGTAGGACATGACGGCCTTCTCGTCGATGCCCATGAACCGCACCGAGAGCCCCGGCTCGTACTCGTCCGGCAGACCGGTCTGGTGCAGGCCGATGACGCCCTGCTCCGACTCGCCGGTGCGCATGCAGAGGATCGACGTGGTGCGCGCCCCCGAGATCGGGATCTTGTTGCACGGCAGCATCGGGATGCCGCGCCACGCAGGGAGGTGGTGCCCGTGGTAGTCCACCGTGGACGGGTAGATGCCCCGCTTGGTGCACTCGCGCCCGAACGCGGCGATCGCCTTCGGGTGCGCGAGCAGGACCTCCGGCTTGCGGCGGCGGCTGATGAGCTCGTCCAGGTCGTCCGGGGTCGGCGGGCCCGAGCGGGTCGGGATGCGCTGGTTCAGCGCCGCGTTGTGCAGGAGCCCGAACTCCTTGTTGTTCATCATCTGGTCCTCCTGCAGTTCGCGGAGGGCCTCGACGGTGAGCCGCAGCTGCTGCTCCATCTGGTTCATCGGCTGGTTGTACAGGTCCGCGACGCGCGTGTGGACGCGCAGCACGGTCTGCGCCACCGAGAGCTCGTACTCGCGCGGCGTCAGCTCGTAGTCCACGAACGTGCGCGGCAGCTCCGGCTCGCCGGTGTGGCCCGCCGCGACGTCGATCGCCGCCTCGCCGTGCTTGTTGGCCTTGGCCGAACGGTTCGCCTTGAACTGCTCCAGATGTGACGCGAGCGCGGGGATGCGCTCGACCAGCTCCGCCGCCGCGGCGGCCGGGAGGGAGAGCACCGTGACCGGGGTCGCGGCCACCACGTCGCAGTCCCACACGGGCCCGTCCTCGACGAGCAGCTCCTCGCCGAAGTGGTCGCCGTCGACCATGAGCCCGAGCGAGGACTGGTCCCCGAACGGGCCCGCGCCGAACTGCTCGACGCGGCCGTGCGCGATCAGGTGGATGCCGTCGACCGGCCGACCCTCCTGTGCCAGGTGCTGGCCCGCACCGACCTCGCGCTGCTCGAACCGGTCGGCCAGCGCCGCCAGCACCTCCTCGTCGTCGATGCCGCGCAGCGGCGCGATCTCGCCGAGTTCGGTGGGGATGACGCGGACGGCGTCCCCTTCGGTCGTGAACTCGACGCGGCCGTCGCCCACCGTGTGGGTCAGGCGCCGGTTGACCCGGTACGCGCCGCCCTGGGTCTGGACCCACGGCAGGACCTTGAGGAGCCACCGGGAGGTGATCTCCTGCATCTGCGGGGCGGACTTGGTGGTGGTGGCGAGGTTGCGGGCGGCGGCGGTGCTGAGGCTGGTCTGGGGATGCTGTCCGTTCGAGGTCTGCTGGGGAACGGCCGGCGAACTGTCGACGACAGAGTCGGTCATGCAGTCACTTCCTCACATTGGGGGAGTTTCAACTCGGAAGCATCGTATCGTCGGTGTGGGGCATGATTGCAATTAATTCACTCGAACGGTGACAAATCATGAGTATTCCGCGTCAATGATGTCGTACCGTTCGATCGCCGTCTCGTACGCCGCCGGCTCGGTCGCGCCGCCCCGGCTGAACGGGTATTCCAGCTGGTAGGCCGCGAAGAGCATGAGCGCGACCATCCCGGAGATCAAGCCCACGAGCACGAACTGGTACTTGCGGGTCGGCGTGCCGAGCGTCAGCATCACCGCGAACACCAGCAGCGCCCCCGGCACCAGCACCGTCCACATCACCGGACCGAGCCCGCGCTGGGCCGTGAACAGCCGGTCGGTGCGGTACTCCTCGACGGCGATCACACCGGCGCTCACGGCGTCGAGCCTCGCCTGCGTCACATCGTCGTCGGTCTGCGCCCCCGCGACCGGCGCCCGCATCCGATCGAGCAGCAGCAGCCCTTCGGAGGAGACGTCCTCCTGGTCGCGCATCGCCGGCCACTCGGCCTCGATGACCTCGTTCGTGTAGTCCCGCACTGCTGCGCGCACCGCGTCGCGCTCGGCCGGTTCGAGCGCCGAAGCCTGCCAGTAGACGTCGACGAGCTGGTTCGCCTCCTGGTAGGTCACGTGCCCGGCCTCGTTCTTGTCCTCCCAGGCGGTGATGAGCACGAACGCCAGGACGATCGCGTACAGGACCGTGAGCAGTTCGAACAGGGTCGTGCCCAGCTCGTTGTTGTGCCCGCGGGAGGTCGGCGGCGCGAACTTCTGGAGGAGTGCGACGACGATGCTGGCCGCGGCCACCACGGCGAGAAAGAAGAGGAGTCCCTGTAGCCAAATGGCCATTGCTTCACCGAATCCTTATAAAGCACAATATTTCAGTGGATATTAGTGAATTCCGGAATCAAGGTCGGAGACGAACATGCGCAGGCTCATAGCGCTCGTCATCACAGCGGTCGCCCTGGTGGCGCTGCCCGCCCTCGCGCTGGCCTTCGAGGGCCGCTCCGAGGCGCCGGACGGCGCCGAGAGGCACCCCCACTTCCCGACCCGGCCGGGTTATCCGACGTTCTGCCTGACCATCCCGCCGTATCCGACCTACCCGGACCGCCCCGGCGAGCGGCGCGGGGAGCACCACCACCTCTGCCCCGAGCCCACCGAAGCGCCCTCGCCCGAACCGCCTTCATCTGAACCGCCCTCCGAGTCGGAGTCACCCGGTTCCCCCGCGCCCGAGCCGCCGAGCCCGTCTGCCGCGACGACGCCCGAACCCGAGCCCCAGGCCCGACCTGAACCCGAACCGGAGCCGGCGCCGCCGGTAACGGCCTCGCCCGCCGCCGCCGACCCGTCCCCCGCCCCCGAACCGTCCAGTGAGGCCCCCGCCCCGCCCGCCCCCGGGCCGCTGCCCGAGGTCCTGGCGGTCGAGGAGGAGGCCCCCGCACCGGTCGCGGCGGAAGCCGACGACGCGACGCCTCAGCGGCGCATGGTCGCCGCCGTGGTCGGGTTCGCCGTGGCCACCGGAGCCGGTGCCGCGCTCTCGCGCAGAGCAGGTAGATAGTCGCGCCACGACGGCGGCCGCAGTCCGGCGGTTGCCGTCGCGGGCAGCTTGAACTCCTTGGGCGCCTCGGCAGCGCCGCCGGCTTCGAGGAACCGGCGGACGCCGTGGGGCGCGGTCGATCCGGGTCCGAAGTCGTGCTGGCGGCGCAGCGTCGCCGCGTCGTACCGGTCGGTCCCGTCGAGGTGCCATTTGTGGATCGCGGCGATCCAGTTCTTCAAGTCCTCCACATAGGAGGACAGTGCTTCCTTCGCGTCGGCGTCGAGACCGAACTCCTCGGCGACGGACGGCAGGTCGTTCGCCTCGACCAGTTCGAACTGCTCGATGCGGGCGTCGGCGAGCGCCGCCGCGATCCGCACCGCCTCGCCCCGGTCGACGCCCAGGTACTCCTCGACGACCACGACCCCGTTGACGAGCTGCCCTTCGTACTCGATCTCCTTGTGGTACGAGACGACATCGTTGAGCAGGCACACGGCGTCCATCGCCGAGGCCTCCATCCACTTGAGCGGCCGGGCGTTCCAGACCTCGTCCGGGACCCTCCGGCCCGCGCGCAGGCGCGCGAGCGACATCGTCAGGTCCGAGCCGAACGCGTCGCGGCGCATCTCGACGTAGTCGACCGGGTCGGGGACGCGGTTCTGCCCCTCGGTGTGCAGCTCCCACAGCCAGCCTTCGAGCATGCGCTCGACCGCGGTGCGGAACTCGGCGCGGGCGCGCTCGTCGAACCCCGCGGCCGTGCGCCGCCACAGGTCCTGGAGCCCCAGTTCGAGCGGGTTCCCCGGGGGCGGCGCGGTGCCGGCGTCGATCGGCATGCACGCCAGGAGCCTGCGGTGCTGCTCGATCGCGGCGCTGAGGTCGCGGCCGCGGCCGAACGCGGCCGGGTAGAAGTCGTCGCCGTAGGTGCCCCAGGCGAGCCAGTCCGCGGAGAGGTCGAGTTCGGCCGGGGTGCCGTCCGGGTCGATACCGGCCGAGCACAGGGCGAAGTCGAACCCCAGGAACTGGCGGCGGTGCCACAGGCCCGAGCCCGGCAGGGCCGGGTCGGGCGCGAGGAAGCCCATGCGCTCAGCCCAGTCGGCCGCGTTCCTGCGGGTCGCGTCCAGGTTCGGGTTGAGCCTGAGTTCGAAGGGCTGGTGGAACGCGGGCAGCGTGGTCGGCCCGACCTGGCGGAACGGCGTGCGGCAGTGCTGCCGCAGGCCGGAGGCGGCGATGCGGGCGGCGCTCGTGCCGATCCCGTTGGGGCCGCTCAGGACCCGGTCGGCCGCGTCGTTCATGTACCGGCTCGAGCGCATGTGCCATTCGTGGCCGCCGGCCTGCCAGTCCTGGAGTCCTTTGGCGTACAGGGCGATCGCGGTCTGCTCGGCGGGGCCGAGGCCGCGGTCGGCGGCGAGGACCGGCAGTTCGGTGAGCGCGGTGTTCTCGAACTGGTGCAGCCGGGAGGTGAGGATGTCGTTGACGAGGTGCGCGGCGGCCTGGGTCTCCATCCCGAGGAACCGCTCGAAGACGAGCACGGCGTTGGCGTTCTCGCCCTCGTCGGTGACCTCCCGTTCGTACGAGAACAGGTCGTTGCGCAGGTGCACGGCGTCGCTGAAGGTGTCGCGCAGGACCTTCAGGGGCCGCTCGTGCGCGACCGCGTCGGGGACCTCCGCGCCGACCGCGTACTCGATGATGCCCGCCGACCACGGGGCCCCGCCGACCTTGCGGCGCATCTCGATGTACTCGATCGGGTTCGCGACCCGGTCGGTGGTGATGTTCGTGAGCTCCCAAAGGGACTCGAACAGCAGGTTGACCGTGCTGGTGAGGAAGCGCCGGCGCCAGCCCATCGACATCGAGGGCGCGGTGCGCTGCCACAGGTCGACGAGGCCGAGCTCGACCGGGTTCTCCGGTTCCGGGGTCTCGCCGAGGTCGAGGGGCATGAACAGGGGGATGCGGTCGAGGTACGCCTTGGCGCCCCGCATGTCGCGGGTGCGCTTGAACGCGTCGAGGAAGTGGTCGTCGAAGAAGAACACCCACACGTACCAGTCGGTGACGAGGTCGAGCGCGGGCGCGTCGCAGTCGGGGTGCGTGTACGCGCACAGCAGGCCGTAGTCGTGCCGGTCGAGTTCGGCCTCGTCCCAGATGACGCCGCCGCCCTCGGCGGGCGCGTCGAGCATGCCCATCGCCTTGGCCCACACGCGCGCGTGCGCGCGTGCGCCCTCCACGTGCGGATTCAGCCGGGCCGGGTGGGGGAGGTAGAAAACAGGTAGCTCGAACGGGTGAATTTTGGCCATAGCGCTCCCTGAGGGCGAAACCGGCTGTTCGGGACGCAACTCACTGTAAGGCTTCGGCGACGATGGCGCCGTCCCCCGGTCGGGTGAACCCGTGGGTATCGGAGCAGGCGAAAAGCAAGGCGCGCTTCCCGATGCGACGGGAAGCGCGCCCTGGTGGCCGGGCGGGGCCGGGTCAGGCGACGGTGAGCCCGTCGGCCAGATCGGCGGGGGTCTCCGGCGGGAGGTTCACGCTTTCGAGGAGCCACCGGAGGGTGGGGACGTCCTGCGGGGCGACCGGGACGCGGGCCCGGACCAGGGCGCCCACGAAGTCGGCGGCGGCGAGGGAGAGCTCACCCACGAGCACCTTCTCGCGCAGCGAGTCCACCACGCCCGCGGCGAGCGACGGCGCGTACTTGCGCACCTGCTCGACCAGCGCGGTCCTGTAGTCGTTCTGCACTGTGCTCCTCGATTCCTAGAACAAGAGGCCTTTGTCGTTGACGACGACGCCTTGGCTGATGTTGCCCGGGGTCGGCGTCGGGTAGGCGGTCCACACGGTGCCGTCCTTGTTGAGGATCACCTTGATCTCCACGCCGTTGTGGACGCCGACGGCCTCGTAGCCGCCGCCGGGGCGCGGGGTCATCGAGGTCGGGTTGCGGGCCACGTTCTCGATGCCCTCGAGCATCTGGGGTTCCGTCCACTTGTCCGGGAACTCGGTGCCGCCGCCCGATCCGGGCGCGTGGCCGCCGCTGATGAGATCGCCTCCGGCGCCGTACTCACCGTAGAGGATGTGGGTCTTGCGCTTGGAGGTGTCGCCGAGATTCGGCATGTCCTTGAGCTGCTCAGGGGTCCAGCCGCTGGTGCCGGGCTGGTTCGGGGTCTTCGGAGCGGACCCGCCGCCGGCCTGGCCCTGGTCGAACTCGTCCCAGGCCGCCTTCACGGCCGAGGAGACGCCGCTGACCGGCGGTTTGACCTTGGGGGGACCCGGCCGGGGACCGGGTTTCGGCCCCGGCTTGGGAGTGTTGAGCGCCAGGGCGATGACGGCGACGACGAGGAGCTTGGCGAGGGCGCGCATCTGGGCCTAACTGTCGAGGAGCTGCTGGAGGGCCTGGAGGCTCGTGACGAGCGCGATGACGATCCCGACCACTGTGGCGAGGACCTGCGCGATCATGCCGGCCGCCTGGGCCGCGACCGCGGGGATGCCCACGCCGGTCGCGCAGAGCCCCAGCCACACCGGGAGGCGGACGAGCAGCGTGGCGACGAGCTGCGCGATCAGGTCGCGCACCAGCTCCCGGGTGACCGTGACGAGGGTGCCGGCGCCGGTGGTCGCGGCGCTCATGGCCGCGCACAGCTGCGCCAGTCCGTCGGTGCCCTGGACGTTGTGGCCCATGTTGGCCTTGTAGGCGCCGGCCGCGTCGTCCTGCCAGCCGGCGATGTCGGATTCGATGAACCCGGTCAGCTCGTCCTTGATGGCCATGAGCTCTTCGGCCATGTTGGTCCACGTCTGGGCGTGCGCGGTGAGGATGTCCGCGTCCCCGGTGAGGTCGTCGAGGAGTTCGCGCAGCGGCTCGATGAGCTCGATGAGCCACGAGACGCCAGTGGAGACGATCGCGCCGAGCGGGTCGAGGAAGCCGACCGCGTTGAGTCCGGCGCTGACGCCCGCGAGGGACGCGTCCACCCATGACTCGGATTCGATCGCGGAGACGATGTCCGCGATGTCCTCGCCGATGCCTGCTCCCTTCCAGAAGTGGTGCGAGTCCTCGACATCGGCGACCAGGGGGTTGTCGCTCATCTAGAAGCCTCCGGAGAGCCGGTCGAATTCGCTGCCGGCGCCGGCGTCGGACTCCTCGTAGAGTTCGGCACAGGTCCGGAGCGCTTCGACGTGGGTGCCGAGGTTGCTGATGCCCTTGCCGAACAGGGGCTCGACCATCTGGTGCTTGTCCTCCAGGATCCCGGCCATCCACTCGCACAGCGGCCCGAACGCGTCGGGGGCGGCGGTGATCTCGGCGGAGGCCGCCTGCACGGTCTCGAAGCGCTGGATGAGGCCGTCGATGTGCCCGGCGTGGGTGCGCAGTTCCTCGGGGTCGACCTCGATGCCGCCGCTCACCGCTGACCGCCCAGGCGGGCCTGGAGGTCGTTCGCGACGGCCCGGCCGGTCTCGGAGTCGGCGCCGACCGTTTCGGCGATGACCTCCTGGGTCTGCGCGGCGACCCGCTGCTTGGCCTGGGCCAGGGCCTCCATGAGCGCGCGGGAGACGGCTTCGGGGGCGGTGCGATTGATGCGCGCGGAGAACTCGGCGCCGAGCAGGACGCCGCTGGAGTCGACGGTGACGGTGACGAGCCCGTTCGCGTCGCTCGCGGCCGCTGTCAGGGTCCGCATGCGGGTCGCCATCTCCTGGGTCGCCGCCACGGTCCGCTGGAAGGCCTCCTGGCGTTCCTGCAGGCGGGCGACGGCGTCGTCGCCGCTGAGTACCCGTCGGTCCATGCTCGATCACTCCTCGTGCCGCCGGCTCGGGCACCGGCGTCCATCAGTCCGTGAGGATAACCCAGATGTCCAACCGCCCCTCACGTCACGGACGCCCGTCGTCCTCCTCCGCGTCTCCTGGCCCGCCCCTGTATCCGCGTAGCCGGTGCTCACACGGGGTCCGGTTCCGGACGCGAGCTGTCGAGCGCGGGAATCGGGAGCGTGCGGACTACTTAGCACACGCGAAACATTCACCGCTCGATCGCGTAACAGGTGCAGGCGAATCTAGACGCCAGTCGGGGACTGACAGCGTCGTCGCCCAGACAGCGCGCGGCGGGCGAGCCCCCGGGAACTCCAGGAGCGAGCCCACCGCCGCCTACGCAGTCAGTCCAGCACCGGGAGGTCCAGCGCGTGAAGGTCGCGATCGTCGGTTACGGCATGGCCGGGGCCCGCATCGCCCGCGAGCTCGGGCGGCGCGGGGTCGAGGTCACCGTCTTCGGTGACGAGCCCCAGGCCGCCTACAACCGCATCCTGCTCTCGAGCATGATCGCGGGCAAGCAGACCGAGGACGAGATCGCCCTGCCGGTCCCGCCCGAGAACGTCGAAGTGCGCCTCGGCGAGGCCGTCGAGCACGTCGACCTCGAGGCGAAGACCGTGAACGGGGTCGCGTTCGACAAGCTCGTGCTCGCCACCGGCGCGGACGCGTTCGTCCCGCCGATCCCCGGGCTCGACCCGCTGCCCACCGGCGCCTACGTCCTGCGCACCATCGAGGACGCCCGCGCGATCCTCGACGAGGCCGCCAACCGCGCCAGCGCGATCGTGCTCGGCGGCGGGCTCCTCGGCCTCGAGGCGGCGCGCGGCCTCGCCAAGCGCGGCATGGACGTCACGGTCGTGCACGCGGCCGGGCACCTCATGGACCGCCAGCTCGATCCGCTGGGCGCCAAGGTCCTCGCCGACTCCTACGCCGAGGTCGGCGTCCAGTCGGTCGTGGACGCGCAGACCACCCGGGTCATCCACGGCGACGACGGCCTGACCCTCGTGCTCGCGGACGGGCGCACGATCACCGGCCAGCTCATGGTCGTCTCGTGCGGCATCCGCCCCAACGCCGACCTGGCCCGCTCGCTCGGCATCGACTGCGGCCGGGCCGTGAAGATCGACGACCAGTGCCGCACCTCCCACCCGGACGTGTTCGCGGTCGGCGACTGCGCCGAGCACCGCGGCATCCCCTACGGGCTCGTCGGCCCGGCGTGGGAGCAGTCCGACGTCGTGGTCGACCTCCTCTCCGGCGTGAACCCGGACGCGGCCTACGAGGGCTCGCGCCTGGTCACCCGCCTGAAGGCCTCCGGAATCGAGCTCGCCGCGATGGGCGAGGTGGAGGGCGACGAGGTCGTCTCCTTCGCCGACCCGACCCGCGGCACCTACGCCCGCCTGGTCATCGACGCCGAAGGCCGCCTCGCGGGCGCGGTCATGCTCGGCGACAACCCGATGGTGGGCCAGGTGGTCCAGTTGTTCGACACCGGCGACCCGGTGCCGCACGACCGCCGCACCCTCCTGATGGGCCGCCCCGGCGAATCCGTGTCGGTGGCCCCTGATACTCCGGCGTCCATGTCCGACGAGGTCGTGGTCTGCCGCTGCAACAACGTCACGAAAGGGGCCCTGGGCAAAGCGTTCCTCAACGGCGCGCGCACGCCCGAGGCCCTGTCGGAGGCTACGCAGGCCTCGACCGGCTGCGGCACGTGTGCCGAGGACGTCGCGGGTCTGTGCAAGTGGCTGAACAGCACCGTCGCTGGAATCGGTCAGGCTGCCGAGCAATTGAATGAGGTGTCAGCATGAGCAAGTTGGTAGTCATCGGCGACGGCATGGTCGGCCGCCGGTTCCTGGAGGCGGTCACCCAGCGCGACCCGTCCTGGGAGGTCACGGTCCTGTGCGAGGAGCCCCGTCCGGCCTACGACCGGGTGCGCCTGTCGGCGTTCTTCGACGGCGTCAGCGCCGAGGAGCTCTCGCTCGCCTCGGACCTGGACGGCGTCGACGTGCGGCTCGGCGAAGCGGCCGTGTCGATCGACCGCGAGGCCAAGACCGTGCGCTCGGCTTCGGGCGAGTACGCCTACGACAAGCTCGTGTTCGCCACCGGCTCCTACGCTTTCGTGCCCCCGATGGAGGGCGCGGACCTCGACGGCGTGTTCGTCTACCGCACCATCGAGGACCTCGAGGCGATCAAGGCCCACTCCGCGGGCCGGCGCCACGGCGTGGTCATCGGCGGCGGCCTCCTCGGCCTCGAGGCGGCGAACGCGCTCAAGCTCCTGGGCCTCGAGACGCAGATCGTCGAGTTCGCCCCCTGGCTCATGGCCCGCCAGCTCGACGAGGCCGGCGGCGGCATCCTCAAGCAGCACATCGAGAAGCTCGGCATCGGCGTCGACTGCGGCACCGGCGGCACCAAGATCGAGGCCGTCGACGGCCGGCTGCGCATGGAGACCAACCGCGAGGGCGTCGCCTACGACACCGACCTCATCATCTTCGCCGCGGGCGTGCGCCCCCGCGACCAGCTCGCCCGCGAGTGCGGCATCGAGGTCGGCGAGCGCGGCGGCATCATCACCGACCTCTCCTGCGTCACTTCCGACCCCGACGTGTACGCGATCGGCGAGGTCGCCGCGATGGAGGGCATGTGCTACGGGCTCGTGGCCCCCGGCTACTCGATGGCCGAAGTGGTCGCCGACCGCCTGGCGGGCGGCGAGGCCACGTTCCCCGGCGCGGACATGTCGACGAAGCTCAAGCTCCTCGGCGTGGACGTCGCGCAGTTCGGCGCGATGGACGGCCCGCTCTCGACGACGTACCTGGACCCGGCGAACGGCACTTACGCCAAGCTGATCCTCTCCGACGACGCGCAGACGCTCCTGGGCGGCATGCTCGTGGGCGACGCCGAGCCCTACCCGCTGCTGCGGGCCTCGGTGGGCGGCAAGGTCCCCGGCAAGCTCGCGGACCTCCTCGGCGGCGGCGAGATCGAAGGGTCGCTCCCGGACGGCGCGCAGGTCTGCTCCTGCAACGCGGTCACCAAGGGCGACATCATGAACGCCATCCACGAGGACGGCTGCACCGACGTCCCGGGCCTCAAGGCCTGCACCAAGGCCGGCACCTCCTGCGGCTCGTGCATCCCGATGCTCAAGCAGCTGCTGAAGGAAGGCGGCGTCGAGGTCTCGAACGCGGTGTGCGAGCACTTCACGCAGTCGCGCGCCGAGCTGTTCGACATCGTCAAGGTCACCGGCATCACCACCTTCTCCGAGCTCATCGCCCGGTACGGCACCGGCGCCGGCTGCGACCTGTGCAAGCCGACCGTGGCCTCGATCCTCGCGAGCCTCTCCAACGGGCACATCCTCGAAGGCGAGCAGGCGTCGCTCCAGGACACCAACGACCACTTCCTGGCGAACATGCAGCGCAACGGCACCTACTCGGTCGTCCCGCGCATCCCCGGCGGTGAGATCACCCCGGACAAGCTCATCGTCATCGGCGAGGTCGCCAAGGAGTTCGACCTCTACACCAAGATCACCGGCGGCCAGCGCATCGACATGTTCGGCGCGCGCGTGGAGGACCTGCCGAAGATCTGGCGCAAGCTCGTGGACGCCGGCTTCGAGTCGGGCCACGCCTACGGCAAGGCCCTGCGCACCGTCAAGTCCTGCGTCGGCACCGACTGGTGCCGCTACGGCGTCCAGGACTCGGTGAAGATGGCCATCGACCTCGAACTGCGCTACCGCGGCCTGCGCAGCCCGCACAAGCTCAAGTCCGCCGTCTCCGGCTGCGCGCGCGAGTGCGCCGAGGCCCGCGGCAAGGACTTCGGGATCATCGCCACCGAGCACGGCTGGAACCTGTACGTGGGCGGCAACGGCGGCTTCACGCCGCGCCACGCCGACCTGCTGCTGTCCGACGTGGACTCCGAGACGCTGGTGCGCACCATCGACCGGTTCCTGATGTTCTACATCTCGACCGCCGACCGCCTGCAGCGCACCTCGAAGTGGGTCGAAGGGCTCGAAGGCGGCATCGACTACCTCCGCGAGGTCATCGTCGACGACAAGCTCGGCATCTGCGGCGAGCTCGACGCCCTCATGGAGAAGCACGTCGAGAACTACGCGGACGAGTGGAAGGGCGTCATCGACGACCCCGAGAAGCTGCAGCGGTTCGTGTCCTTCGTCAACGCGCCGGAGGCCCCGGACCCGAAGATCGAGTTCGAGACCGTGCGCGGCCAGAAGTTCCCGGCCGGGACCACCGCCCGCTCGCACAGCACGCCCGTCGCCCTCGGCACGCCGATTAGCCTGAGCGCACAAAGGAAGTGATCACGATGCAATCCATCTGCGATTTCGACCGCATCATCCCCGGCCGCGGGGTCGCCGCCCTCCTGGAGGACGGCACCCAGGTCGCCGTGTTCCGCCTCGCGGACGACAGCCTCTACGCCGTGTCCAACCTGGACCCGTTCATGGACGCCAACGTCATGAGCCGGGGCCTGGTGGGCGACCGCGGCGGCGAGCCGATCGTCACCAGCCCGCTGCTCAAGCAGGCGTTCTCGCTCAAGACCGGTGTCTGCCTGGACGACGAGGCGGTGGCCCTGGAGGTCTTCGCCGTCGAAGTCCTCGACGGGCGGGTCCGCGTCGGCGTCAACTCGGAAGTGAAAGCGAGCGCCTGATGGCCGGAGCCCAAGCCCTTTCCCGCGAAGCCGAGTCGCCCGCAGCGCTCGCGCCGCTGACCGGCTACACCGTGGCCGTCACCGCGCAGCGCCGCGCCGACGAGCTGGCGACCCTCCTCGAGCGCCGCGGCGCCCGCACGGTGGTCGCCCCGACCCTGCGCATCGTCCCCCTCCCGGACGACGAGGCGCTGCGGGCGGCCACTGTGGAGCTCATCCGTGAGGCCCCCGACCTCGTGGTGGCGACGACCGGCATCGGCTTCCGCGGCTGGCTCGAAGCGGCCGAGGGCTGGGGCATGGGCGACGACCTGCTCACCGTGCTGGGCCGCGCGCGCATCCTGTGCCGCGGCCCCAAGGCCCTCGGCGCCGTGCGCGCCGCCGGGCTCACCGAGGAGTGGACCGCGCCGAGCGAGACCGGCGACGAGGTCGTCGAGTACCTGCGCGAGCGCGGCGTCAACGGCCAGCGCGTCGCGATCCAGCTCCACGGCGACCCCGCCGAGGACTTCATCCAGACCGTCCGCGACGGCGGCGGCGCGGCCGTCGCCGTCCCGGTCTACCGCTGGACCCTGCCCACCGACATCACCCCGGTGCAGCGGCTCGTGGACGCCATCTGCGCCCGCCGCATCGACGCGGTGACGTTCACGTCCGCGCCCGCCGCGAACGCCCTGCTGCGCATCGCGGGCGACCAGGCCGCCGACATGCTCGAGGCCTTCCGCGCTTCGGCGGAGGACAACGGCGTCCTCCCCGTCTCGGTCGGCCCGATCACCGCCGCCCCGCTCACGCGGCTGGGCGTCGAATCGGTGCAGCCCCAGCGCGCCCGCCTGGGCGCGCTCGTGCGCACCGTGGCCTCGGCCCTGCCCAAGCGCTCGCGCAAGCTGCAGCTCGCGACCGGGCACTCGATCGAGCTGCGCGGCCACATGGTCCTCCTCGACGACCAGCCGTTCCAGCTGCCTCCCGCCCCGATGGCCGTCATCCGGGCGCTGGCGTCCGCGAACGGCAAGGTCCTCTCCCGGGCCGAGCTGCTGGGCCACCTGCCGCGCGGCGCCGACGGCCACGCCGTCGAGATGGCGGTGACCCGCCTGCGCGACGCCGTGCACCTGCGGTCCTGTGTGGAGACGGTCATCAAGCGCGGTTACCGCTTGAACCTCGAAGTCTGAAATCCGCTGCCCGCGCCGCCCTGACTCGCGTCAGGGCGGCGTTCGGCGTGTCCGGGCCGGTCACCGGCCATTGAGGATGGGTGGCGGGAGCGGTCGCGACTCACTACGATGAGGTTCCTGAGAACGTCAACGCCCGCATAGTTCCGCCATCGATCGGAGGCCGCCATGGCATACCCGCCGGCGCCGCAGTATCCGCAGTCGCCCCCGCCGGGGCCGAAGACCAAGCCCGGGTCGGTCACCGCCGTGGTGTGGACCCAGATCCTCACCGCCGTGCTGCTCGTCGCCAGCGGCATCGCCATGTTCTCGGTGATGTCCTCTGTGGAGGACAAGGTCACCGAGCAGCTCCTCTCCGACCCCGAACTGGCGGACTCGGGGCTCACCCCCGACAACGTCGGCTCGCTCATGACCTTCACGTTCGCGCTCGTCGCGGGCGTCTACGTCGTGTTCGCCGTCTTCTACGTGATCCTGGCCCTCCTGGTGAACAAGGGCAACCGGGCCGGTCGCATCCTCAGCTGGATCCTCTCCGGCATCGGCCTGCTGTGCTGCGGCATCGGCGGCCTCATCGGGCAGCTCAGCAGCTCGATGACCGCGAACGTCAACGGCCAGGAGTACCAGGACGAGGCGACGCAGGCGATCGAGGACGCCACGCCCGGCTGGGTCAACGCCATCGACTGGGCGACGCTCATCGTGCTCATCGTCGGCTCGCTGCTGATCATCATCCTGCTCGCCATGCCCGCCTCGAACGAGTTCTTCCGCAAGGACGAGCCGCCGATGGGCCCGTACATGGGCCAGCCGCCCTACGGCCAGCAGCCGCCGCAGCCCCCGCAGCCGGGCGGCCCCGACCAGCCGCCGTACGGCCAGCAGCCTCCCGGGCCGCCGCAGCCCTAGCGAGACCTGAACGGCCCCACTGGAGTGCGCTCCGGTGGGGCCGTCGGCGTCTCACCCGTCGTACGCGGGCGTCTCGGCCTGCGGCACCGTGAAGCGGCGCTCGACGTCGAGTTCGGCGAGGCCTTCGGCCGCGGGCTTGTCGTGCCAGGCGGCGAGGACCTCGCCCTCCTTCTGCCGGGAGAGTCCCGCTTTCAGCTGCGGCGCTTCGGCGTTCGCGTCCCACCAGCGCTTGACGGTGTCGGCGAGGTCCGAGGCGCGGAACCCGGCCGCGGCGGCCGGCCCGGTCGGCCGCGTCTGGAAGCCGTCGTAGTCGGGCGTGGGGACCCACATGCCGAGGGAGTCCGGCCCTGCCCAGGGGTTGACGCCCTGCTCCAGCAGGAACTCCTGCGAGACCCAGGTGAGCTCGGGGGGTGCGCTGAGGACGCCGCGCTCGAGGAGGGCCTCGCCGACCCGGTCGAGGAACGCGCCGAACTCGAGCGGCGCGCCGATGGCGTCGACGGTGCCGTGCTCGCCGGTGTCGGCGGCGTCCAGGAGGAAGTCGGCGTAGTCGTCCACGTCGATCCACTGCACCGGCCGCTCGCGCGGGCCGGGGGCCAGCGTTTCGCCGCCTTCGGCGAAGCGCAGCGGCCAGTAGCCGAGGCGGTCGTTGCGGTCGCCGGGGCCGACGATGAGCCCGGGCCGGGTGATGAACGCCCTGTCGCCCAGACGGTCCCGCACGAGCTGCTCGCACGCCACCTTGCTGGGGCCGTACGCCTCCAGGGCCGCGTCGGTGGAGTCGGCGGCGGTCGGCTCGTGGAGCTCGTCGCTGAGGATGTCGAAGTGCCGGTAGACGGAGATGGTCGAGACGAACGACCAGTGGGCGGCGTCGTCGGCGAGGGCGTCGAGGACCGGGCCGACGTGCGCGGGGATGCGCGCGACGTCGAACACGGCGTCGAACGCCCTGCCCCGCAAGGCATCGAGGCCCTCGCCGGTAGCGCGGTCGAGCCTGACGAACGCCGCTCCTTCGGGCGGTGACCCTGTGGCGCCGCGCGAGGCGACGGTGACCCTGTGGCCGCGCGCGAGGGCGTGCTCGGCGATGCTGCGGGACAGGAACACGGTCCCGCCGAGGACGAGGATCTGCTTCTCGGTGCTCATCCCTCGAGCATGGACCCTTGCCGGACGGCGGGCAAGCGGCGTTCGCCTTGAGCGGATCGGGCGGGGCGGCGCGGCCGGGCGCGCGGTTCGCACCGACCGAATACAGTGGGAGGCAAGCGGAGGCGCAGGGTGAGGAGGATGCCGTGACCGACGGTTTGGACGACGATTTCGGCGACGGGTTCTTCTCGTCCCTGGCGGCGAGCCCCGACGACCCCGCATCGGCGTACGACTCCGGCACCGCCTTCGACGCAGGCGCGGGGGAGGACGACTACCACTTCCTCTACGAGGTCGAAGGCGACGGCAGCTTCGAGACCGACGCGGAGGACTTCGGCGACGACGCGTTCGACCATGAGGTCTTCGACCACGACTACTACGACGACTACGAGTACGACTTCGGCGACGTCGCCGGCACGGACGACGGGATCGACCCCGAGCCCGCCTTCGATCCCGACCACGACTTCGTCAACGAGGGCGACGACGAGTTCAGGCTCGATTTCGGCCAAGGCTTCGGACCGGGCTGAGGCCACCGGGCGCCGGCCCGCACGCCTCGTTAGGCTGCCGGGGTGAGCGACGATCAACCCCGAGCCGCGTACGCCCGCCTGCCTCGAGACGAAGCCGAAGCGGTCGCCATGCAGACCGAACTCGCCGGCTGCGTGGTCGTCGCCGACGACGACGCTCCGACCACGACGGTCGCCGGACTCGACATCGCCTACGACAAGGACAGCGACACCGCCGTCGCCACCGCCGTCGTCCTGCGCCGAAGCGACCTCGCCGTCCTCGACCAGTCGGTCGTGCACGGCGCCTCCGACTTCCCGTACATCCCCGGGCTCCTCGCCTTCCGCGAACTCCCGCTGCTGCTGAAGGCGATCGAAGCGCTCACCGTGACCCCCGACCTGTACGTGTGCGACGGCTACGGGCTCACCCACCCGCGCCGGTTCGGCCTCGCCTGCCACCTCGGGGTCGTCCTCGACGCGCCCGCGATCGGCGTCGCCAAGAACCCGCCGCACCTGCCCGTCGCCGAGCCCGCGCCCGAACGCGGCGCGTGGACCCCGATCACCGCGAGCGGCGAGACCGTCGGCTGCGCCCTGCGCACCCAGGACGGCGTGAAGCCCGTCTACGTCTCGGTCGGCCACCGCCGCACCCTCGCCACCGCCCGCGACCTCGTGCTCGAACTCGCCCCCGCCTACCGGCTCCCCGAACCGATCCGCGCCGCGGACCAGTTGGGCCGCAGGCGACTCGCCGCCACCGAATGACCACACGGTAGGGCCGTCCCCACCTCGGCAGGGGGCGCTCGCAGGATGGTTCCGGGTCCCGTTCGCCCATAACGTGAACGGCATGGAACAACCCGAAACCGTCAAGCACGCCGCGCTCCTGTGGGCCACCGCGATCGTCGCCGGGATCGTCGAGACCGTGCTCGCCGTCAGCGAGATCGCCCGCGAGGCGGGCATCGACGCCGGCGTCTGGATGAACATCGGCGTCCGCTCGGTCGTCTACATCGGCGCCTTCGTCCTCGTGGGCTTCTTCGCGCGCGGCCGCCGCTGGGCCAGGATCGGCCTCGCCCTGCTCCTGTCCGTGGTCGGACTCGCCGCGATGGTCGTGCCCAGCGCGATGCAGCTCGCCGACGGCGAATCGCTCATCGCCGCGGTCGGCGGCGACGGCGACGCCGCGATCGCCTTCTTCGTCGTCCGGCTCCTCCACATCACGGCCGTCCTCCTCGCCACCGGACTCATGTTCAGCGCCAGCGCGAACGCCCACTTCCGCGCACCGCAGCCCGTCACCGCCTGAACGACCGGAACGCCCCGGCCGGTCCCGGCCGGGGCATTCGCCTACTGCTTCGCGGTCCAGCGCAAGAAGTCCTTCTCGGCCTCGGGGATCTCGGGCACCTCCAGGATCGCCGGGATCAGCTCCCGCTCGCCCATCGCGGCCCGGAAGAACACGGCGGCGGTCACCTCGTGCTCGGGCCGGTGCACGACCTCAAGCTCCGCGCCCGCCTCCACATGGCCCGGCGAGACGACCCGCATATACGGACCCGGGCGGGCCTCCCGCGTGAACGTCTTCAACCAGCCGCGCTCGTCGATCCAGCCCCGGAACGTCCCGCACGGGATGCGGGCCCCGGTCACCTGCAGCACCAGCCCGCCCGGGCCGGCCCACCGCTCGCCGATGCGCGCCGCGTTCACGTCGTACCCGGTCGTCGTCAGGTTCTCCCCGAACGCGCCCGGCGCGAACTCCCGGCCCACCAGACCGCTGAAATGCGCGTAGTCCTCGCTGCCGTACACGTAGACGGCCTGGTCGGTGCCGCCGTGGTTCGCCACGTCGCCGACCCGGTCGCCCTCGAGCCCCACCGACCCGTCGCCCTTCGGCCCCGGCGAAGTGACCCGCACCGGCCCCTCGACCGGCCGCTTGTCGATGTAGGTCGCGGGCAGGCGCTTCCAGGGGTTCTCGCGCGGACGGCCCACGTTCACACTGATGATCTTCACGCGCGGGAGCCTAGCCGCGCCCCCGCGGCCGCCTCAAACGCTTTTGTCGGCCCCTCCGGATAGGCTTGCCGCGTGGGGGTGAGCACGAGGAAGCTGTTCCGCGACGACGCGGTCGTTCTGCGCACCTTCAAACTCGGCGAAGCCGACGCGATCGTGTCCCTCCTCGGCCGCCAGCGCGGCCGCTACCGCGCCATGGCCAAGGGCCTGCGCCGCACCTCCTCCAAGTTCGGGGCGCGCCTCGCGCCCTTCAGCCACGTCGACCTCCAGCTCATCGAGGGCCGCGCCGAGCTGCACACCGTCACCCAGGCCGTCGGCCTCCACCTCTCCGGCGGCGCGATCGCCGCCGACTGGGCCTCTTACACCGCCGCGTGCGTTATCGCCGAGGCCGCCGAACGCCTCGTCCCCGAGGACCACCAGCCCGACCTCGACGTCTTCCAGCTGACCCTCGGCGCGTTCCGGGCGCTGGCCGAGACCGATCTGCCGGCCGTGCTCGTCATGGACTCGTACCTGCTGCGCGGCATGAAGTCCGCCGGGTGGGCGCCTTCGCTCAACGAGTGCGCGACCTGCGGCAAGGACGGCGAGCACCGCGCCTTCGCGGTCGCGGCCGGCGGCGCGGTCTGCGGCGACTGCCGCCCCGGCGGCGCCACGGTCCCCAAGCCCGCCTCCCTCGAACTCATGCGGGCACTGGAGGCGGGCGACTGGGCGAACGCGACCGCGGCCGACCCCCGCCAGCGCTCCGAAGCGGCCGGCCTCATCGCGGCCCACTTCCAATGGCACTCCGAGCGCCCCCTCAAGACCCTGAAGTACGTGCCGCACCAGGGCTGACGGTGTCAGACGGTGCGTGAGAGGAACGCGAGGGCGGCCTCGAACATCCGGTCGCGGTTCGCCAGCGAGCCGAAGCCGTGGCCCATGCCCTCGATCCAGTGCTGTTCGAGGCGGTCGCCCCAGACCTCGCGGTAGGGGTCGATGAGTTCGTCCCGCATCAGCCCGTCTTCGGTGCCGCCCGCGAGGAGCACGGGTCCCTCGTGGCGGCGCGCGGCCGCGAACTGGTCGATGCCGTGGAGGTCGTCGATGAAGGCGTCGCCGAACGCGATGCCGTTGTAGTCGGCGCGGCCGCGCTCGCGGATCTCGTCGCGGAACGACTCCCAGAACGGCAGGTTGAGCGGCCCGCCGGCGGGCGCCCAGAGCGCGAGGGAGCGCAGCGGCCGGTCGCCGGCGGCGAGCACGGCCACCAGGGCGCCCATGCTGTAGCCGAGCACGGCGATCCGGTCGGGGTCGACGGCGCGGTTGCGTTCGAGTTGGGCGAGTACGGCTTTGAGCTGGGAGGCCTGGTCGGAGACGCTGAAGTCGAGGGGGTCGCCGTCGGATTCGCCGAACGCGGCGAAGTCGAAGCGGTAGCAGGCGATGCCCTGGGTCGCGAGCAGCCGGGAGAGGAGGACGAAGTCGTTGCCCCAGCCGATGCGGTTGCCGCCGAGGCCGTGGCAGAGGACGACGGTGGGCGCGGGGGAGGGGTGCGGGTGGGGGAGGTGGAGGACGCCGCGGAGGGTGCGGCCGGCGTGCTCGACGTTGAGAGGTTCCACGGCCCGAACGTAACAGAGCGCACATGTTCGCGCCACGAGGAAAAGGCGAGGAGGGCGCGGGTTCGGTGTCGCCCCCGTTTTCGATGGTGCCCGCAGGGTCCGACACCGCCGTGCGGGGCGGGCGTGCGGCGGGCCTCGGCGGGGGCCGGATTAATATCGAGGCCCCCGTTCTCGATGGAGGTCCTGTGAGCCGCACGTACGAGCCGCCGAAGCCGCACCCTTCCGGGGCGGTCCCGCCCGCGCTGCCGCGCGAGCTCGTGCCCAGGCATGTGGCGCTCGTGATGGACGGCAACGGCCGGTGGGCGAAGGAGCGGGGCCTCAAGCGCACCGAGGGCCACACGATGGGCGAGGCCTCGCTGTTCGACACCATCGAGGGCGCCATCGAGATGGGCATCTCGACGCTCTCGGCGTACGCGTTCTCGACCGAGAACTGGCGGCGCAGCCCCGACGAGGTCCGCTGGCTCATGGGCTTCAACCGCGACGTGATCCACCGCCGCCGCGACGAGCTCAACGCCATGGGCGTGCGCATCCGCTGGGCCGGGCGCCGGCCCAAGCTGTGGAAGAGCGTCATCTCCGAACTCGAAGTGGCCGAGGAGATGTCGAAGAAGAACGACAAGATCACGCTCCAGTTCTGCGTGAACTACGGCGGCCGCGCCGAGATCGCCGACGCCGCCGCGGCGCTCGCCCGCGATGTGAAGGCCGGGCGGCTCAACCCCGAACGCATCAGCGAGAAGACCTTCGCGAAGTACCTGTACAACCCGGACCTGCCGGACGTCGACCTGTTCCTGCGCCCCTCGGGGGAGCAGCGGACCTCGAACTTCCTGCCGTGGCAGTCGGCGTACGCCGAGATGGTGTACCTCGACGTGCTCTGGCCCGACTTCGACCGCCGCCACCTCTGGCACGCCTGCGAGGTCTACGCGAGCCGGGACCGGCGCTTCGGCGGAGCCGAGCCGAATCCGGTGTCGGCGTAAGTCGAAGACGGAGCGGGGCACCGCGGCGGGGCCGAACTGAAGCGCGGTGGCGGAGCCGAGCCGAATCCTGTGTCGGCGTAAGTCGAAGACGGAGCGGGGCACCGCGGCGGGGCCGAACTGAAGCGCGGTGGCGGAGCTGAGCCGAATCCGGTGTCGGCGTGAGACGAAGACGGGGAGCGGGGTACCGCGGCCCGGTGCCCGCTATCTGAACGGGGTGAAGCCCCGGCCGCGCTCCTGGTCGGCCTGGAGCTTGTCGACCGTGTTCTGCAGCCGGTCGATCCGCTCGAGGATCACGGCGGTGTCCGCCGAGATCTGGTCGTCGATGTCGTCGAGGCGCTGCGCCTCCTCCATTGACGCGAGCACCACGCCGAGCAGGAGGTTCACCAGCACGAACGCGCCGAACAGGATGAACACCAGGTAGTACGGCAGCGTCCACAGGTTGTTCGCCATGCTGTTGCGCATGACGTTCCCCATGTCGTCGAAGGCGACCAGCTGGAACAGGTTCAGCAGCGCCTTGCCCACGGTCCCGAAGTGCTCGGGGTCGCTGCCGCTGAACGCGATCCACCCGACCATCGCCCACAGGTACATGACGACGCCGGTCAGCGCGAACACGCCCGCCGACTTCGGCAGCGCCTTCCCGGCCGCGACGAGGATGATCCGCAGGCTCGGCAGCGACCGGAAGATCCGCACGATCCGCGCCAGCCGCAGCATCCGCAGGATCGTCACGTTCTCGCGCAGGCCCGGCATGAACGACGCGACGACGATCACGAAGTCGAAGACGTTCCAGCCGTCCTTGAAGAACTTGAACGGCCGCCGCCCGAACGACAGCAGCCCGGCCAGCACCTCGAACGCGAAGAACCCCAGGCACACGTGGTCGACCCAGTGCAGGAGGTGCGCCATCTCCGCCGAGTGCGGGAACGTCATCGCCCCCAGCGCCGCCGCGTTGACCAGGATGACCACCATCGACACCATCTGGAACCGAGGGCTCGCCAGCAGCGCCCGGCAGGCGGCCGGGACGAGGCTGGTACTGGTACCGAGGCTGGGAACACGCACGGCACAAGAGTAGTAAAGCGGAACACTCACATACTGGTGGGTAGGGCGGGCAGGTGTTCGTTCACCTGCGGCCATGCCGCACAATGGCAGCGTGAGCGCCGAACTCGCCAAGCCCGAGACCCCCGCCGAGACATCGGCCACACCCGCGCCCCCGCGACGCCGCGGGCTCACCTCCATCGAAGCGCTCGCGCTCCTGCTCATCTTCGGCCTCACCGCCCGCCCCGGCCTCACCGAGATCTTCGCCGCCCCCGCCGCGCAGGCCTGGTCCGCCCGGTTCGTGGCCGTCTGCGTGCAGGCCTTCCCGTTCCTCGTCCTCGGCGTGGTCCTCTCCGCCGCCATCGCCGCGTTCGTGCCCGCCGGGTTCTTCCACAAGGTCGTCCCCAAGCGCACCGCGCTCGCCGTGCCCGTCGCCGGCGTCGCCGGGGCCGTCCTGCCCGCCTGCGAGTGCGCGTCCGTGCCCGTCGCCGGCGCCCTGGTGCGCCGCGGCGTCGCCCCCGCCGCCGCGTTCACCTTCATGCTCGCCTCCCCGGCCATCAACCCGATCGTGGTCGTCTCGACCTTCGTGGCCTTCCCCGGCAACCCCGAGATGGTCTACGCCCGCGTGGCCGCCTCCCTCGCCGCCGCGATCGGCATCGGCTGGCTCTGGGCCCGCCTCGGCAAGACCGAATGGCTGAACCTTCCCAAGCACCGCCACCACGACGACGGCAAGTGGGCCGCGTTCTGGTCCGGCATCCGCCACGACTTCCTCCACGCCGGCGGCTACCTCGTCATCGGCGCCGCCATCGCCGCGAGCCTCAACACGCTCGTGCCCGAGACCTGGCTCCAGCCGATCGCCGACCACCCCGTGCTCGGGGTGCTCGCGCTGGCGGTCCTGGCGGTGCTCGTGTCGATCTGCTCGGAGTCGGACGCGTTCGTGGCGGCCTCGCTGACCCAGTTCTCGCCCACCGCGAAGCTGGCGTTCATGGTCGTCGGCCCGTTCATCGACGTGAAGCTCGCGGCGATGCAGGCGGGCACCTTCGGGCGCCGGTTCGCCCTCCGGTTCGCGCCGGCCGCGTTCGTGGCGGCCGTGGCCGCGAGCGCCCTGATGGGAGTGGTCCTGCTGTGAGACGTGACGCGCAGGCGGTCATCCTGCTCCTGGTCGGCGGCGGGATGCTGCGATTGGCCTGGACCGGGGACTACCTCAACTACGTGAAGCCGTACGCGTTCTGGCTCATCGTCCCCGCCGGGATCGTCCTGATCGCGGTCGCGGCGATCACCGGCTGGAATTCATGGCGGGCCGAGCGGGAAGCGGACGACGGGCACGGCCACCACGGCGAGCCGAAGGTCGCGTGGCTGCTGCTCGCGCCGGTCGTCGGGATGCTGCTCGTGGCCCCGGACGCGCTGGGGTCGTACGAGGCCGAGCGGACCGGGACCGTGGTCGGCGCCGAGGAGGACCGCTCGACCTATCCGGAGCTCCCGGACGACGTGGACCCGGTGCCGCTGACGCTCCTGGACTACGCCGCGCGGGCGATCTTCGACGAGGGCCAGACCCTGGAGGGCCACCGCATCCAGTTGCGCGGCTTCATCCTCTACGAGGGTGACGAGCCGCAGCTGGCGCGCATGGTCGTCTCGTGCTGCGCGGCCGACGCGCGCCCGGTCAAGATCGGCTTCGAGGGCGAACTGCCCGCGAACCTCGAGCAGGACCAGTGGGTCGAGGTCATCGGCGAGTACACGACCCGCCAGGGCCGCGACGAGATCAACGGCGAGCTGGTGCCGTACATCGAGGTCGAGTCGATCACGAACATCCCGACCCCGGAGAACGAGTACCAGTAGCGCCGGGCACTCCGACAGTGCGCGGGAGCCGGTGTGCCCCCGGTTCTCAACGATGCCCCGGGGGTGCGACAGTTCCGGCCCGGCGGCCGCCGGATTCCTCCGTTCGCGTGATGCCTGTCATCCAGCCCGTCTCCGGGCAAGCGGTGGCGCTCGCGTTTGCGCTGCTCGCGAGGGCCGCTCTCGACCAGGTGGCACATATTAGGTGTTGACAATGATTGTCATGACTGGGCAAGGTTCTCTCATGCGCCGTTCCCGATTCATCCTCGTGCCCGTCGCCGGACTCGCGGCGGCGGCCGCCCTCGCCGCCTGCGGCTCCGGCTCCGACGACCCCGCCGCCGACGGCGAGATCAGCGTCGTCACCGCCTTCTACCCCCTCGCCTTCGCCACCGAGCGCGTCGGCGGCGACCACGTCGCCGTCACCAACCTCACCCCCGCCGGCCAGGAGCCCCACGACCTCGAGCTCGCGCCCTCCGACATCGCCGCGATCGAAGAGGCCGACTACGTCGTCTACCTCAAGGGCTTCATCCCCGAGCTCGACGCCGCCGTCGAGGAGTACGCCCCCGACAAGTCCCTCGACGTGCTCACCGCCGTCGAGACCATCGGCTACGACGCCACCGAGTCGTTCGAGGACGACCACGCCGAAGGCGACGAGCACGCCGAAGAGGAGCACTCCGAGGAGCCCGCCGCTTCGGACGACGCCGCCTCCGAGGAGGCGACCGAGGACGGGCACGACCACGAGGACGAGGAACTCGAGGGCACCGACCCGCACGTCTGGCTCGACCCGACCCGCTACGGCCAGATCGGCACCGCCATCGCCGACGGCCTCGCCGGGCTCGACGACGCCAACAAGGGCGACTACACGACCAACGCCGACGCCTTCACCGCCGACCTCACCGAGCTCGACGCCGAGTTCACCGACGCCCTCGCGTCCCGCGCCAGCGACGAGATCGTCACCTCCCACGCCGCGTTCGGCTACCTCGCCGACCGCTACGGCCTCCACCAGGTCGCCATCTCCGGCCTCAGCCCCGACCAGGAGCCCGACACCCAGCGCATGGCCGAGGTCGCCGCGTTCGTCGAAGAGCACGGCGTCGCTACGATCTTCTTCGAGACCCTCGTGTCGCCCGACATCGCCGACACGCTCGCGGCCGAGACCGGCGCAGCGACCGCCGTCCTCAACCCGCTCGAAGGCCTCACCCAGGAGCAGGCCGACGCCGGCGACGACTACTTCACTGTGATGCGCCAGAACCTGGCCGAGTTGCAGACCGCCCTGGGCGCGGCATAAGGCAGCATTACTCCAATGCCCGTTCTCAACGTCAGCGGCGCGACCGTCTCCTACGGCGGTCGCGCCGTCGTCCGCGGCGTGGACCTCGCCGTCGAACCCGGTGAGGCCGTGGCCCTCATGGGCGCCAACGGTTCCGGGAAGTCCACGCTCATCAAGGCCGTCGCCGGGCTCGTCCCGCTCGCGGGCGGCTCGATCGAACTCTTCGGCACCCCGCAGAAGCGCTTCCGCGCCTGGAAGCGCATCGGCTACGTCCCCCAGCGCACCGGCGCCGCCTCCGGCGTCCCCTCCACCGCCGCCGAGGTCGTCTCCCAGGGCCGCCTCGCCCACCGGCTCCTCGGCATGCCCCCGAAGCGCGCCGACCGCGACGCCGTGGCCCGCAGCCTCGCCGAGGTCGGC
This sequence comes from Glycomyces sp. NPDC049804, assembly GCF_040674615.1. Classification (NCBI taxonomy): domain Bacteria; kingdom Bacillati; phylum Actinomycetota; class Actinomycetes; order Glycomycetales; family Glycomycetaceae; genus Glycomyces; species Glycomyces sp. NPDC049804. The sequence goes on along the minus strand of NZ_JBFAMQ010000002.1, from coordinate 210,972 downwards.
CTCGCCGACCACGCCCACTGCTCCGTCGACACCCTCTCCGGCGGCCAGCAGCAGCGCGTCCTCATCGCCCGCGCGCTCGCCACCGACCCCGAACTGCTCATCATGGACGAGCCCACCGTGGGCGTCGACGCCGAGACCCAGGCCGCGCTCGCGACCGTGGTCGCCGACCGCATCGACGCCGGCTGCGCGGTCCTCCTCGTCACCCACGAGCTCGGCCCGCTCACCGACCGGCTCGACCGCGCCGTGGTCCTCGCCGACGGCAAGGTCGTCCACGACGGCGCCCCGCCGCGCCCCGTCGGCGAGCACGCCGACCCGCACCACGACCACGCTCACCCGCACGCCAACGGCGACGCCGCCGACGAAGCCATTTGGGGCGGAAAATGAACGTCGACACGGTCCTCGGCTACTTCGAGTACGAGTTCATGCAGCGCGCCCTCATCAGCGCCCTCGTCGTCGGCCTGTGCGCGCCGGCGGTCGGCGTCTTCCTCGTCCAGAAGCGCTTGGCGCTCATCGGGGACGGCCTCGGCCACATCGCCCTCACCGGCGTCGCCATCGGCTTCCTCACCGGCGCCGCGCCCATGTGGACGACCCTCGCGGTCACCGTCGCCGCCTCGATCGTCATGGAGCTCCTGCGCAGCCACTCCAAGACCTCCGGTGACGTCGCCCTCGCCATGATGTTCTACGGCGGCATCGCCGGCGGCGTCTACCTCACCGGCATCGCCTCGGACAAGGGCGTCGCGAACCTCCAGCAGTACCTGTTCGGCTCGCTCCTGACCGCCGGCTGGGACGAGGTCTGGACCATCGCCGTCGGCGGCACTGTCGTGGCCGCCCTCATGCTGGTGCTCCGGCCCTGGCTCGCCGCGATCTGCGCCGACGAGCAGTACGCGCGCGTCTCCGGCCTGCCCGTCGCCGCCCTCAACCTGCTCCTGCTCATCACCACCGCCGTCACCGTCTCGGTCTCGATGCGCGCGGTCGGCCTGCTCCTGGTGAGCGCCCTCCTCGTCATCCCGGTCGTCACCGTCCAGCAGTTCACGCGCTCGTTCAAGGCCACCATGTTCGCCGCGATGGCCGCGGGCCTCCTCATCGCGGGCACCGGCGTCCTCTTCTCGGCCGCGAAGGACGTCCCGCCGGGGTCGACGATCGTGCTCATCGGCGTCGCCGTCTTCGTCGCGACCGCCGTCATCGCCGCCGTCGTGCACCGCGTCCGCCGGGTCCGCCGCGCCCACCTCCCGCCCGAAGGCGAGCCGCTGGAGGTCGAACTGCCCGCCGCGAAGGCATGACCGGAGGGGGACCCGCGACACCTGAGCCAGCGAACGGCCACGGGACGCGATATTTTTGCGGGGTGCGGACCGAGACCGAGCCAACCGAGGCCACCCCAGCCGACTACGAGGCGGCGGGGGAGCTCCTGCGCGCGCTCGCCGCGCCCCTGCGCATCGCGATCGTCATGGAACTGGCGGCCGGACCGAAGTACGTGCACCAGATCGTCGAGACCCTGCGCGTCACCCAGCCCCTCGTCTCCCAGCATTTGCGGGTCCTCCGGGGAGCGGGTATCGTGCGCGGCACCAGGTCGGGCCGCGAGATCTCCTATTCGCTGATCGACGACCACATCGCGCACATCGTCACCGACGCCGTCCACCACGCCCGAGAGGAACGCTAGTGGCCACCAAGCCTCCGGCCGAGAACATGGCCCGCTCCACGAAGCAGCGGACCGCGATCCTCGAACTGCTCGAGCACGACGACGCGTTCCGCTCCGCCCAGGACGTCCACGCGATCCTCCGCGAGGCCGGCTCCAAGATCGGCCTCACCACCGTCTACCGGACCCTCCAGGCCTTCGCCGAGGCCGACATCGTCGACGTCATGCGCCTGCCCGGCGGCGACCACCTCTACCGCCTCTGCTCGGCCGAGGAGCACCACCACCACCTCGTGTGCCGCTCGTGCGGGAAGACCGTCGAGGTCGCCGGTCCGACGGTGGAGCGCTGGGCCAACAAGGTCGCGGCCGACCACGGCTTCACCGAGGTCGGACACACGCTCGAACTCCACGGCCTCTGCGCCGACTGCGCCAAGTAGGGTGTAGCGCGTGCTGGTTGTATATCGTTTCGCCGTAACCGAAGGCGAGACGGACGCGTTCGCCCGCGACGCCGAGGCCGCGCTCGCGGCGCTGGCCTCCTGCGACGGCTACGAACGCGGCGGCCTGGGCCGCGCGCTCGACTCGTTCACCGAAGGCGAGGACACCGCCTGGCTCCTCTGGACCGAATGGCACGACGTCGGCTCCTACCGCCGGGCGCTCTCGAACTACCAGGTGAAGATGTCCACCCCGCTCCTCTCCCGCGCCCTGCCCGAGGCCTCCGGTTTCGAAGTGCTCGCCGAATGCGCCCCGGGCGGCGAACCGCGCCGCGCCGACTCGGACCGCACGGTCGACCCCGCCGAGGCCCGGGAGTCCGCCCGATGACCGACCGGCCGCACGACCCGGCGACCCCCCAAGGGCCGCAAACAGACCGGGAGCCGGACGCGTCCCCCGAACCCGTCCCGATGTCGGTCCCCGTCGAGCCCGTCCCGGTCGAGCCGACGCCCCCGCTGCCGACCGAGACCGCCGGCCCCGCGCCTGAACCCGAGTCGGCGCGGGAGCGCGAACCCGTTGCGGCCGAACCGCACACGAGCGTCCAGCCCGTCGCCGAACCGGCCGCCCCTCCCCAGATCGCCCCCGACCCCGGCTCGGCGCCGATCCCGATGGAGCCCGAGCCCTCCGGCCCCGACCCGGTCTCGCCCGAACCTGCCGCGCCCGTCGCGTTCGCGACCGGCACCGAGGAGACGCTGGCCCTCCCGCCGACCACGAAAGAGGTCGAGCCCGCCCCGGTCCCCTCCACACCTCCGCCGCCGACCGGCGTGCCGGTCCCGTTCGCGGCCCCGCCGGCCGGGCACTCCCGGCACTTCGGCCTGAAGCTCGGCCTCGGCATCGGCGGCGGCGCGCTGGCCGTCATCAGCGTGGTCGTAGCCGTCATGGCCGCCGTATTCGTGTTCACGAACTCGGTCGCCGACAAGGTCGAGGGCACCGCCGAGGACTTCATCGCCGCGATCGCCGAGGACGACTGGGACACCGCCTACGCGATGCTCTGCGAGGACTACCGCGACCGGTCCGGCGCGGAGTACGCCGAGGAATGGGACGACTGGTACGTCGAAGGCGCCGAGGTCCGGCCCATGAACCCCAGCACCGGGACCGTCACCGTCGAATTCGACGACGGCTCGGCCATCGAACTGGTCATCGAGCTCGTGCAGACGCCCGAGAGCCTCTCGACGAGCGTCTGCGGCTGGCGAGCCGTCTAGTAACCGCCGTACGGCGACTGTGGCTGGGGCGGGTACTGCTGTTGCGGCGCTTGGCCGTACGGCCCCGTCTGCTGGGGCGCCTGCGGCTGTTCCTGCACCACCATGATGAGCGGGGTCGGGGGCTTCCCGGGCGTCCACGCCCGCACCCCGGGGGTCAACAGGAGGATGAACACCAGGAGTGCCAGGGCGAGTCTGCCGATACTCCAGCCGAACGCGGGGATCACCGGGTTCACTTGACCGGGCAGCGGCGGCAGGTCGTACATGCCGTCGATGTAGTCGATGGTGACGAAGGCCAGGATCAGGCCCGCACCGAGGACCGCGAGCACCGACCAGATGACGCCGAAGATCCGGCCGCCCGCTCGGCCCTTGAGGATGAGCGGGGCCGTGATGAGCGGGCAGACGATGCAGAGCGCGAAGACCGTGAGGAAGATGAACGGCGGCCAGGTGCCGGCGACGAAGAACGCGTCGAACAGGCTGTAGGTGTACTCCGAGTACGCGATCACGAAGCGCATCAGGTTGACGGTGTTCCACACGGAGAGGGCGGCGAGGAGCAGCATGGCGACCGCGGTGAAGGTCGCGGCGCCCGGGCGCGTAGCGGGGCGTTCGGGCCCGGAGGCACCTTGCGGGGCCATGATTGCCCCCATCGGCGCCGCGCCGGGCATGCCGCCCATCGCCGCGCCGGGGATCGGCACTTCGCCTCTCTGTATGCGGTGCATGAGGATCCACTGCCTTGCCGACTTCGAGCAGAGCAGTCCCAGGAGCGTGCCGTAGAGCCCGACGAGCACGGCGGCGACGGTGAGCATGATGTCGCCGCCGGAGTCGAACATGACGACGCCGAAGACGAACCCCGTGAGGCTCAAGGCGAGTCCGAGGATGGCGCTGACCAGCGACCAGATCCACGCCCAGCGTTTGCCGCGCGCGATCTGCACGCCGCTGGCGAGCGACTGGATCGCCGAGTACACGGCGAACGCGAGGCCGATGAGGCTGAACGGGTTGAACAGCTCGACCATGCTCATGACCGAGAAGACGTTCCCGACGACGCTCACCGCCAGGAAGATGTAGAGGATGACCTGGATGCCGGTGACCGTGCCGGGCTTGGACATCGACAACCCGACCGGGAGCTGCCCGGGGACGGGCTGCTCGGGCGAGTACTGCGCCGGGCCGTACGCGCCGCCGGGGCCCATCTGCTGCGGTCCGGGCGGGGGCGGCGGGGCGGGCCGGTACTGGAGGTGCATCCGGTCCGGGGGCGGGGGCGGCATGGTCATCGGGGCGGAATCCTCTGGTTCTGGGGCTTCGGTAGCGGCCACCTTACCGGAGTTCCCCCAATCGGGCGGTCCGCGCCGGTTCACGGGGATTCGGCCGTGTTCCAAGGGCCCCCAGGCCTCCTCGTCCCGGTTAGTCCTGGGGGTCCTTTTCACGCGTTCCCGTGATGCGGCGGTTTGCTAGTCTGACTGACGCCGAACGACCTCCGAGTGAAGCAGGACGCGCTGTGGTTGAGACAACGCCCACTTCCCATACCTTCCAAGTGGACCTGCGCGGCCTGGTGGACCTCCTGTCGCACCACCTGTACTCCTCGCCGAAGGTCTACGTCCGCGAGTTGCTGCAGAACGCGGTGGACGCCATCACGGCGCGCGCCCTGGCCGACCCCGAGTTCCGGCCCGCGGACCAGCATGTGGCGGTCGTCGCGGACGGCAAGCGGCTGCGGATCACCGATCCCGGTGTGGGCCTGACCCTCGCGGAGGTCCACAAGCTGCTCGCGACCATCGGCGGCTCCTCCAAGCGCGACGAGGAGATCGAAGGCGCGCGCCGGGACTTCCTGGGGCAGTTCGGCATCGGCCTGCTCGCCTGCTTCACGGTCGCGTCGGTCATCACCGTGACCTCGCGTTCGGCGAAGGACCCCGCCGCGCCCGTCGTCAGGTGGGCCGCCCGCGACGACGGCTCGTACACGGTCACCGAAGTGCCGCTCGCCGAGCACCCCGAACCCGGCACCACGGTCGAGCTCGAGGCCCGCCGCGGCGAGGACTGGCTGCGGCCCAAGCGTGTCGTCGACCTGGCCCGCGAGTACGGGTCGCTGCTCCCGGTGCGCATCACCGTCTCCGACGGCGGCACCCCGGTGGACGTCACGGACGCGCCGCCGCTGTGGGAACGGGAACATCCGACCCCGACCGCGCGCCGCCTCGCACTGAACTCGTACTGCGAGACCGTGCTCGGCTTCCCGCCGCTCGACGTGATCGACCTCGACGTGCCGCTCGCCGGCATCAAGGGGGTCGCGTTCGTCCTCCCGCACGCCACCTCGCCCTCGACGCGCCCGGCGCACCGCGTGCACCTCAAGAAGATGCTCCTGACCGACACCGCGGACAACCTGGTCCCCGAATGGGCGTTCTTCGTGCGCTGCGTGATCGACACGGACGCGCTGCGCCCCACCGCGTCCCGCGAATCGCTGTACGACGACGAGGCGCTCGCGGTCGCGCGCGACGCGATCGGCGCGCAGATCCGCGAGTGGATCTCCCGCCTCGCCGCCGAGGACCCGACCCGCCTGGAGGCCTTCCTCGCCGTGCACGAGCTCGGCGTGAAGGCCCTCGCCCGCCACGACCCCGAACTGCTCGCGGCGATGCTGCCGTGGCTGCGCTTCGAGACCACCGCCGGGCACACCAACCTGCCCGACTTCGCCCGCGCCTACCAGCCGGTCTACCTCGCCGCCAGCGTGGAGGAGTACCGGCAGGTCGCGCCGATCGCCGCCGCGCAGGGCATCGGCGTCGTCAACGGCGGCTACACCTACGACGCGGAGCTGGTGCAGGCCCTGCCGCGCCTCGACCCGCAGGTCAAGGTCGAGAACCTGCAGCCGGGCGTGATCTCGGCGAGCCTCGACCCGGTCGACACCGGCACCGAACTGGCGCTGCGGTCCTTCCTCAACGCCGCGAAGGCCCGCCTCGACGCGGTCGACGTCGACGTGGTCGTGCGCGAGTTCAATCCCGTCTCGGTGCCCGCCCTGCTCCTCGACGACCGCGAGTCCCGGCGCGAGCGCCAGCGGGCCGAGGCCGAGGCGCAGGCCGACGACCTGTGGGGCGGCATCCTCGCCTCCATCAAGCAGCACGCGCCGCGCGCCCAGCTCGTCCTCAACCACCGCAACCCCACCGTCCGCCGCATCGCCGGGATCGGCGACCCGCAGCTCGCGGGCACCGCGGTCGAGTCCCTGTACGGGCAGGCGCTCCTGATGAGCCACCGGCCGCTGCGCAGCGCCGACACCGCGCTCCTCAACCGCTCGTTCATGAACCTGCTGGAACACATCACGCAGGACTGAACCGCCCGGCACGGCTCACTCCTCCACATAGGACATTTAAGGACTGGTATGGCCACTCCCGACCCCGACGAGATCTGGCGACTGCTCAACGAGGCCCGCTTCGAAGAGGCCAGCGAGGCGAAGGTCGCGGCCCTCGAGCGGGCGGTCGAGGCCGCCGACGCCGTCGGCGACCCCGAGCTCCAGAACTACGCCCTCAACGGCCTCGTCGACGCCTACGAGTTCTCCCGCGACTCGACCCGCCTCCTCGTCCCGTTCGCCCGGCTCCTGCGCAACTTCGACTCCCATCCCGAGCACTTCGACGCCTACCTGACGCGCTCCCTGTACTGGACCTTCAAGTGGATCGTCGACAAGATGATCGAGCAGCCCGACGTGCCGCTCGAGTCCATCGAGCACTGGCTCCAGGAGATGCGCCGCCGCTACGCCGAGGCCGGCTACTCGATGCACGCCCCGGCCGCCTACGAGATGCAGCTGGCCTACCACGTCGGCGACTACGACCGGGTCGCCGCCGCGATCGAGTCCCTCGGCGAGGCCGAGGAGGACGAGATGTCCGACTGCACCGCCTGCCAGTACACCTCCTTGGCCACCATCGTGTTCTACGCCGAAGAGGACTCCGCCGACGCCGCCATGGAGATGCTCGAGCCCGTCCTCTCCGGCGAGCAGACCTGCGCCCACGAACCCCACTACGGCCTCGCGCTCTCCCTCCTGCCCCTGGTCGAACTCGGCCGCATCGACGAGGCCCGCGCCAACCACCTGCGCGGCTACCAGATGTGCAAGGGCAAAGAGGACATGGTCGCCATGTGGGCGCTCCACGTCGAGTTCTGCGCCCTCACCGGCAACGAGCACCGCGCCGTCGAGATCCTCGCCGACCACGCCCGCTTCTTCGACCTCGACCTCGGGGTGCGCGACCGCCAGCGCCTCATGGAGGTCGCCGTCCTCACCTGCCGCCGCCTCGCCGCCCTCGGGCACGCCGACACCCCGATCCCCGGCCCCGGCGGCAGGGAGTGGCGGGCCGCCGAGCTGCACGACTGGGCCGAGGCCGAGCGCAAGGCGATCTGCGCCCGCTTCGACGCCCGCAACGGCAACGACCACCACTCCACGATGAGCGGCTGCGTCGTCGACTCCACCCCCTACGACAAGCCGGTCCACTTGGGCCTCAAGGAGCCCCGGCCGGCCGCGGTGATCGCGCCGCCCGCGCCGGACCAGGTCCAGGGGCCCGACCTGGACGCCGCGATCGACGCCGCGTACGCCGCGTACGACGACTGCTCGCCCGACACCTGGAAGGCCTGGCTGAAGGTCGGCGCCCTCGCCGACGCGCTCGGCATCGAGCTCATCGCCGAGCACCGCGCCGAGATCGCCCACGCCGAGTCCGCGCAGTCGGACGACCCCGCCGCGATCGCCGACGGCCTCACCCGCGCCATCGAGCTGTTCGGCGCCGCCGGGCAGCCGGGCCGGGCGCTCGTCGCCGAGTCGTTCCTCCTCATCCACCGCTCCGAGACCGAGCCCGAGGGCACCCGCGAAGGCGCCGAGCGCATCACCGAGACGGCCCGCGCGCTGAACGCCGAGCAGCGGATCGACGACCGCAGCTACCACACGAGCCAGGTCCTCGCGATGCGAGCCGAGTACCTCGCCGGCACCGCCCGGCCGGGCACGCTCGCGGAGGACCTCGACGACCGCGCCCGCGTGCTCGACGCCGAGCTCGCGGCCCACCCCGAGCGCCGCTACGCGCTCATCCGCCGCTGCGACCTGCTCGACCTGCGCGCCCGCCTCGAGACCGACCCGGCCGCGAAGACCGCGCTCCTCACCGCCCAGATCGAGCTCGCCCGCGCCGCCGAGGCCGGGTGGGCCGTCGCGCGGGCCAGTGCCGACCTCGCCGACCAGGTCGGCCTCACCGGCGATTTCGAGGCGGCCCTGGAGATCTGCCGTGACGGCCTGGCAGCGCTCGGCGGCGAGCCCGCCCACACGGTGGCCGCGAAGCTCCACCTGCAGGCCGCGGAATTCACGATGCGCGCGGCCGACCACGCCGCGACGTACGAGCACGCGCTGGCCGCGTCCGTCCACTGCGACGCCGCCGGGATGACCGTCCCGGCCGCCGTCGCCCGCCACCTCATGGGCGTCGCGCTCGTGGAGATGGACCGGCGGGCCGAGGCCGTGCCGCTCCTTGAGGCCGCCCTGGACGACCTGCCGGACCAGGAGCTGTGGCGGATCTGCAACGTGCGCTTCAACCTCGCCGAGTCCTACGACCGGCAGGGCGACACCCGCCAGGGCGTCGAGCACGGGCTGGCGGCGCTCGCGCTCATGGAGTCGGCGGAGGAGGACTACCTCGTCAACCTGTACGCGGACACGCTGTTCCTCACCGGGGAGCTGCTCGAGAAGCTCGGGGAGCACGACCACGCCCTCGAGGTGTACACGCGCGCGATCGAGGCCGCCGACACCGTCGGCGACCTCGCGTCCTGGACCCGCGTGAGCCGCGCCCGCGCGTGGCTGCTGCGCACCATCATGGGCGACTCCGCGTTCGGCGAGGGCCTGCAGACGATGGCGCAGATCGCCGCCCGGCTGCACGCGGTGCGCGCCGACACCGAGGCGCCCGCGACCCTGCGCGAGGCCGCCCGGTTCGAGCTCGGCGAGACCTACCGGCAGCACGCCCAGCTGACCTTCCAGTTCCTGGAGAGCCAGGCGGGCGAGCAGGGCCTGCACCGGGACGAGGCCGAGCCGGTGCTGGACCTGCAGCGCCGCGCGCTGGCCGTGTTCCGGGAGGGGCCGCTGCTGCTGGAGCGGGCGAGCCTGACCGCGCACCAGACGATGTGGCTGCTCTCGGAGCTGGGGGACCCGCAGGGGGCGATCACGGTGGGGGAGGACGCGCTGACCTGGCTCACCGCGCCGGAGTCCGCCGAGGCCAGGGAGGGTTTCGAGCAGCATCTGGCGGACCTGCGCGAGGGCGACCTCGCCAACTGACGGCTCACCAGTTCGCCGAGGCCGGAGCGTTGGAGGGACGCGACTCGCTGAGCGGGCCGCGAGGAGCGGGGCCGCCCCTGCGAGGTACGCTTGCTCACTGGCGGACGCACGCACTCTGCCAATTTACGGCTCGCAAGCGTCGCCGAGAGTGCGTGCTCCGAGGATCGGAACCGGTCGTGAAACCGGTTTGACCGAGGGCCGCCGCTCGAACAGTCTGGTTCGAGAACACAACCATCCGCAGTCTCACCGACCGCCAGCCGGATCGAGAGGAATCATCGTGTCCCAAGACCGCACCGAAGCGCTCATCAGCCTGTCCAAACGCCGCGGCTTCGTCTTCCCCAGTTCGGAGATCTACGGAGGCACCCGCTCCGCTTGGGACTACGGCCCGCTCGGTGTGGAGCTGAAGGAGAACATCCGCCGCGAGTGGTGGAACGCGATGGTGCGCGAGCGCGACGACGTGGTGGGCCTCGACTCGGCCGTGGTCCTCAACCCGCAGGTGTGGGTCGCCTCCGGCCACCTCGAGGAGTTCACGGACCCGCTCACCGAGTGCCAGTCCTGCCACAAGCGCTACCGCGCCGACCACCTCATCGAGGCGTACCAGGAGAAGCACGACGGCCGGGAGCCCGAGAACGGCCTCGCCGACCTCACCTGCCCGCACTGCGGCGCCCGCGGCTCCTTCACCGAGCCGCGCATGTTCAACGGCATGATGAAGACCTTCCTCGGCGCCACCGAGGACTCCGAGAACACGCACTACCTGCGCCCGGAGACCGCGCAGGGCATCTTCGTGAACTTCACGAACGTCATGACCGCCTCGCGCCGCAAGCCCCCGTTCGGCATCGCGCAGACCGGCAAGTCGTTCCGCAACGAGATCACGCCGGGCAACTTCATCTTCCGCACCCGCGAGTTCGAGCAGATGGAGATGGAGTTCTTCGTCGAGCCGGGCACGGACGAGGAATGGCACGAGTACTGGCTGCAGACCCGCTGGGACTGGTACGTCGACCTCGGCCTCAAGCCCGAGAACCTGCGCCGGTACGAGCACCCCAAGGACAAGCTCTCGCACTACTCGAAGCGCACCGTCGACATCGAGTACAAGTTCAACTTCGCCGGCAGCGAGTTCGGCGAGCTCGAGGGCATCGCCAACCGCACCGACTTCGACCTGTCGACCCACTCGAAGCACTCGGGCGCGGACCTGTCCTACTTCGACCAGGCCAAGGGCGAGCGCTGGACCCCGTACGTGATCGAGCCCGCGGCGGGCCTGACCCGTTCGGTGCTGGCCTTCCTCATCGAGGCGTACGACGTGGACGAGGCCCCGAACACCAAGGGCGGTGTCGACAAGCGCACCGTGCTCCGCTTCGACCCGCGCCTGGCGCCGGTCAAGGCCGCGGTCCTGCCGCTGAGCCGCAACGAGGACCTGTCGCCGAAGGCGAAGGACCTGGCCGCGACCCTGCGCAAGCGCTGGAACGTGGACTTCGACGACGCGGGCGCGATCGGCCGCCGCTACCGCCGCGCCGACGAGATCGGCACGCCGTACTGCATCACGGTCGACTTCGACACCCTCGAAGACCAGGCCGTGACGATCCGCGACCGCGACTCGATGAAGCAGGAGCGCGTCGCGATCGACCAGGTCGAGCGCTTCCTCCTGGAACGGCTCTGACGCCTCGAGCGCCTGTGAGCGACTAGAACCGGCTGGGGCCGATCTCGATCCGATCGAGGTCGGCCCCTTCCGGTATCCACTCCTCGGTGAGGTCCACGTACTGCGCCGACTCGCCTTCCGGCAGCGCCCGGAACGAACCCGAGTAGTACTCGGTCTCCATGTCGGCGGGCACCCCGCCGATCAAGCGCCCCTCCTCGTCGCGGAACAGCAGCGAGATCTGCGTCTCGGTCGCCACGGCGGCGTCAGCCGTGAAGTGCACTCGGTACCCGGTGGGGCTCGCCAGCGGCTCGAGGTCGCCGAGCTCGAACTCCGGCAGCGGGTCGCCCGGCTGGCCGAACGTCCCGTCGCCGGTGACGACGTCCTCTTCGTACAGCATGGACGGCTCGGTCGTCGTCAGCTCCAGCTCGGCGAGGTCGATCGCGCTCGCGTCGGCGGCCATCACGTAGCCGATCGCCGCGGTCGACCGCGGCGGGATCGAGCCGAGGTACACCGTGTCGAGGTCGACCGGGTAGCCGCGCTCGGTCCTGGTCTGGATCGACAGCCCGCCGGGCAGCAGCTCCCCGTCGTGCGGGTTGCGGACCACGACGGCGACGAGCACCATCTCGAGGCCGTCGACGGCGACCCGGCTGAAGCCGTGCTCGACGATCTCGAGCTCGACCTCCTCCTCGTAGTACGCCGCCTCGTCGCTGTAGTCCCCGAGCTCCTCCGGCCCTCCCGAGGGCTCCTCGTCGACCGTGACGACTTTCGAGTCCGTTCCCGGCGGGTGCTCGATCGCGACGACCAGCGCCACGGCCGAGACCACGAGCGCGATGACGAACGGCAGGCGCGGCAGCAGCTCCGCCCGCATGTGGGCGTGCGTCGCCGCGTCCCGCAGCGCGCGGGCGGTGCGACGGGGCCACCGGTTCGAGGGCATGGGGTTCCTTGCTGAGACCGCTACACTTTCCACAGACAACGGTAGCAGTCGAGTCACAGGAGCGAGGGTGTCCGAATCCCCCTCCCCGCAGCGGTGGGGCGAGGAGCACATGATCGATCTGGGAGCCCTCGGCGAACCCGGCCCGGCTCCCGGCCCCGACCCGTCGCCCGGCCGCCGCCTCCCGCGAATCCCCAACGTCGCCTTGGCCTATGCGGCCGTCGCCGTCGCGCTCGCGGCCGCGGTGATCGCCGTCGTCAAATGGTCCCCGCTGCACCGGCCCATCGCCGAGTCCACTGTGGTCGACTTCCTCGAGGCCGTCCACGAGGGCGACGTGGCGGCCGCGCTGGCCCTCACCGACCTGGAGGACGCCGAAGGCCCCTTCCTGGTCCCCGAGGCGCTCGACTCCAGCTGGGTGATCACCGAGGTCGAGCAGGTCGCCTACGAGGAGGGCGACAAGGGGCACGCGAACGCCCAGGTCTACGCCGAGATCGAGGACCTCGACGGCAACCGCATCGGGCACCGCTACCACGTGGTCGTCGACAAGGGCGAGGCCGAGATCCAGCGGCCCATGGTCGAGGTCGAGGCCTGGGGCTCCCTGGACTACCTCGACCTCAACGGCGTCAGGTTCGCGATCGACTTCAACCAGGGCCCGGCGTACATCATGCTCCTGCCCGGGTTCTACGAGTTCTACCCCGACCTGCCGTCCACGATGGAACTCGATGGCAGTCCCACGATCCTCGCGCTGGGGAACAAGTTCCTCTCGATCGAGGACGACTACGTCGACACCTGGATGCCCACGCCCTGGCTGGTGGTCTCCCAGGAGGGCGAGGACGAGGTGAACGCGGCCATCCGCGAGTTCTACGACGCCTGCGCCGCCGAACCCGAAGGCGAGGGCTGCCCGTTCGCGTTCCCCGAGGACCCCGACCGCGAACTCGCGCTGGCCCCCGGCGAGCACTGGGACGTGGTGTCCTACCCCGAGGTGAGCGCCGACCGGCTCTGGTACGAGCACGAGGCCGGATTCGCCCTCGAGTCCTCCGTGGCGGGAGAGGCGCGGGCGCGCGTCGAGATCGCCGAGGACGGCGGGACGCGCACGGCACTGGTGAGCTGCCCCTTCTGGGTGAACGGGCTGCACGCCGCCTTCGACGACGAGAGCGGCTTCGTGATCGACCCCCGGCACGGCCTCTCAGAGGACCGCTGCCGGGCGGTCGTCGAGATCGACGAGTGAACGGCGCCTATTCGCCGTGGATGACGCAGCCGCAGTCGATCCAGTCGTGCTCGACCTGATCGGTGTGCGTGATGGAGTAGTTCGCGCGGCTCTCGGACGCCCAGAGGGCGGCGGGGCTGGCGGGCACGTCAGCGGCGGTCGCGGCGAGCGGTTCGGTCTCACTCGCCTCGGCCGGCGCGGTCTCCAATTGCTGGGCCATCACTCTCTTGCTCCTTCGTTCACCGAGTCAAACGCAGGAGGAGCTCACATGGTTCCGGGCTTGAGAGCAGTCTCACAGCGCACTCGCAAACCCCAGGGTAGCGCCCTCTTGCGACGGACGTATAACGCTTTCATTCCATAGCGTCGCAAGAGAGCGCTGGCCGCCTGGGTTATTTGTCTGATATGAGGTGAATTATTACCAGGACGCTTTACGCAGACCGGGCAATTCGCCGCGATGCGCCATCGCCCTGAGTCGGACACGCGACAGTCCGAATCTGCGATTGAAACCACGTGGACGGCCGTCCACGACGTCCCGGTTCCGCAGCCGCGTCGCCGACGAGTCTCGCGGGAGCCGCTGCAGCTTCACCACGGCCGCCGCGCGGGTCGCCGGGTCGGTGTCCGGGTGCGAGACGAGCCGCTTCAACTCGGCCCGCTGCTCGCGGTAGCGCTCGACGAGCGCCTCCCGCTTCAGCTGCTTGGCGATCATGCTCTGCTTCGCCATCTAGCGTTCCTCCCCGCTGTGCTTCATGTTCCGGGTCGTCACTAGCGTTCCTCCCGGAAGTCGACGTGCTTGCGCACGACCGGGTCGTACTTCTTGAGGACCATCCGGTCCGGGTCGTTGCGGCGGTTCTTGCGGGTCACGTACGTGTAGCCGGTCCCCGCCGTCGACCGCAGCTTGACCACGGGCCGCACATCGGTGCTCTTGCTCGCCATCTCAGACCTTCTTCCCTTCCGCCCGCAGGCGCGCCACGACGGCTTCGATCCCGTCGCGGTCGATCACCTTGATGCCCTTGGTCGACACCCGCAACCGCACGTGCCTGCCCTCGCTGGGCAGGAAGTACCGCTTGTGCTGCAGGTTGACGTTCCACTTGCGCCGGGTCTTCTTCTTCGACCACGGCACGTTGTTGCCGAAGCCGGGGCCGGCGCCGGTCACCTCGCATGTTCTGGACACGGTCGTCCTCCTCTCGCAGCAACCAGTATAATGACAATCGTTTTCAAATAGATCGGAGGCCTCATGAGCCAGCTCGCACAGCCCGGTTTCGAAATCTCACCCGCCGACCTGCGGCCGGCGCTGACGCTCCTGACCGGCATCGCCCCCAAGGCGACCCGCGAGGCCGCCGAACTCCTCACCCGAGCCGACCCCGGCCTCCTCGTCGTGACCTACGACCTCGCCGAACTCCTCGACGCCGGCATCGTCCGCCGCACTGTGCACGACGGCCGCGGACTCATCGAAGACGAGCGCGTCACCCTCGAGCACGGCTGCATCAACTGCACGATCCGCGAAGACCTCCTCCCCGCCCTCGTGCGCCTCGCCCGCGCCCGGCCCGCCAACGACCTCGCGCTCGTCCTCCCGCCCTCCATGGAGCCCGAGGCCGTCACCACCGCCTGCGGCTGGAGCCACGTCGACGGCGCGCCCGTCTCCGACGCCATCCGCATCGACTCCGTCGTCGCCGTCTGCGACCCCGAGACCCTCCTCGAGACCCTCGACTCCGACCAGGACCTCGCCGACCGCGGCCTCCAGGCCGCCGACGACGACACCCGCTCCGTCTCCGAGGTCGCCGCCCGCCAGATCGAATTCGCCGACACCGTCCTGCTCTGGGCACCCGGCTCCGATCCGGACTACGAGCACACCCGCCTCTCGGTCCTCCTCCAGCGCCTCAACCCCTGGTCCAGGCACCTCGTCCTCGACCTGCCCGAACCCGCGGTCTCGGCGACGCTTGCGAGCCGTAAATTGGCGCAGTTCTCGGCCCGCATCCGCCGCAGCGGCCGCTTCGACCCCGAAGCGCCCGAGCCCTACGGCCGCGGCATCGAGGGATACGCCGTCGGCTGCCACGAGCCCGAACCGGACTGCGGCGTCGTCGCCACCCTCTACCGCGCCCGCCGCCCCTTCCACCCCGAGCGCTTCCACCAGGCCCTCCCGACCCTCACCGGACGCACCCTCCGCGGGCGCGGCCACCTCTGGCTCGCCGGGCAGCCCGACCTGATCGTGGCCTGGGAGTCCAGCGGCGGCGGCGTCTCGATGGGGGACATGGGGCGCTGGCTCGCGGCCACCCCCGACGAGGAGTGGGAGGAGTCGAGCCCCGAGCGGCGCGTCTACGCCGACCTGCATTGGGACGCCGATTTCGGCGACCGCGAGATTCAACTCGCGTTCGTGGGTATCCACTTCGAGGCCGACGAGCTGACCGCGGCCCTCGACGCCTGCCTGCTCACCGACGCCGAAGTGGCCGAAGGCACCGCCGCCTGGCGGGAATACCCCGACCCCTTCGAAGGTTGTTTCGAAAGCAAGGAGAGGAACCAGGAATGAAGCAAGGTATTCACCCGAAGTACGACTACGTCGTGTTCCGCGACCGCGCAGCGGACTTTTCCTTCCTCACTCGGTCCACGGCCGGCTCGGCCGAGACCGTCGAGTGGGAGGACGGCAAGACCTACCCGGTGATCGACGTGCAGATCTCTTCCGCGTCGCACCCGTTCTGGACCGGCAAGAGCCGCGTCCTGGACGACGAGGGCCGGGTCGCCAAGTTCTACAAGAAGTACGGCAAGACGCCCGCCGAGTAAAGGCGCGACGAGACCAAGGGGGACCTCCCGGCACCGGAGGTCCCCCTTTCGCGTGGGGCGGCTTGCATCACCGCCCGTTCATTTGGTTACATGGCAATTGCTCGGGGGTGAACCGGTTTCGACCGTGTTCGGCACACACCCTTCCTCCCGAACCGAAGGCACCGCCCCTATGGACGACACCGCCTCCCCGTTCCCTCCCCGTGACGAACTCGCCCGGTCGCTGCCGGGTTACGTCCTCGACCCCGATCCCTTCAGCGCCACCAACATGAGCCAGATCTACCTGGCCGCCGACACCAAGCTGCACCACCGCAAGGTCGCGGTCAAGATCATGGCCGACTACCTGGCCCAGCACCCCGTGTACCGCAAGCGGTTCCTCCGCGAGATCCAGCTCATGGCGAACCTCGAGCACCCCAACATCATGTACGTGCTCACCGCCTCCGGCGAGCACGACCACGGCCTGCTCTACCTGGTCATGCCCCGCGCCGACCACGACCTCAAGCGCCTGCTCGAAGACGGCGGGCTCGACCTCGCCAAGACCGCCGACGTCGTTACTCAGACCGCCCGGGCACTGGACCACGCCCACGGGCACGGCGTCGTCCACCGCGACGTCAAACCCGGCAACATCCTCTTCGGGGCCGACGGCCACGTGTACCTGACCGACTTCGGCGTCGCCAAGGACCGCTTCGGCGAAGACCTCACCGCCACAGGGGAATCCATCGGCACCCGCGGCTACACCGCACCGGAGGTGTTCGACGCCCGGCCCGACGAGGCCGCAGCGGCCGACCCGTCCGACCCGGCCCGCATGCTGCCGTGCACCCCGCGCGAACGCGCCGGCGACGTCTACTCGCTCGGAGCCGTGCTCTACCACTGCCTCACCGGCCGCCGGCCCTTCGACAACGCCGACGGGATCGCCGCGGCCGACCAGCAGCGCCGCGGCGACCTCGTCCCGGTGAGTGCCCTCCGCGACCACGTCCCCGCCGAGATCGACGCCGTGGTCGCCAAGGCCATGCACCTGGACCCGGACCAGCGCTACCGCACCTGCGGCGACCTCGCCGCAGCGTTCACCCAGGCACTCGGCGTCGCCCAGGACGGCGCGGCCCTGCCGATCCTCCGCGACATCCAGGACCGCCTGCGCACCGGACCCGCCGACCGCGACCGCACGGCGGCCCTCGCCGCGTCCGCGCCGGCCCCCGCCGCGCAGCACCGGACCATGCTGCTCAGCGTCCTGTCCGCGGTGCTCGCCGTCGCGCTCGCGGGCGGCCTGCTGCTGTACCAGCTCTTCACCGCCGAAGACGGCGACGCCGCCGCGGATCTCGCGGGCGACGGCGCCTCGTCGTCCGCTTCCGCGTCGCCGACCGTGAACCTCGAGCCGCCGTCGCCGACCGTGGCGCCCGTGACGGGGGACGCCAGGGCGTCGCGCCGCCCCGTCGAAGGCGAGTGCGTCGTCGACCACCCCGACGACTGGATCGTGGTCGCGTGCGACTCGCCGCTCGCGGACGAGCTCATCTTCAAGATCGTGATGAACCCCGAGGACCCGAACCCCATGCAGCCCAACCACGACGACGCCGCCTGGGAGGCCTGCCGCGGCGAGGGCTACGACTTCGACTACGAGTGGTACTGGAACGACTCGCTCGACGAGGACGAGTCCGGCCGCGAGTGGGATCCCGAGGTCGACAGGATCCGCTACATCATGTGCTACGTGGAGCTCTGACCGGCGCGGTCAGGCGCCGGAGCGTTCGGCGGCGTCGAACGGCTCGAGGTCCTCGGGCGTGAGCGTCGTGCTCTGCAGCAGCGCGCGGATGAGGTTGTCGTTGAGCGCGTTGCCGAGCGGTTCGCCGAACACCTCGCTGCGGCGCAGCCCGTAGACGCGGTGCTTGTAGTCCGGGGCCGAGAGCCGCTCGCGCACCGACGCGACGACGCGGGCGACGGTCCTCTCGTTCCAGTCCCGGTCCTTCGGGCCGGGCAGCCCGGCCATGTCCCCGGCCACGGTCTTCCAGGACACCGGCTGCGGCTGCGCCAGGCCCCGCAGGTACCGCTGCGCCAGCGAGGCGATCACGAGCCGCTCGGTGCGGCTCAGCAGGTGCACCACCGGCACCGCGGTCTCGTCCTCGGGCGCGGCCTCGCCGTCGGGGCGCTTGCCGCCGATGACGCGGATCTCGAGGAAGTGGACCTCTTCGCGCGGGTTGCCGATGTAGACGGGCGTGTAGGCGTCCTCGACCAGGCGCTCCTGGCCTCGGAGCAGCATGGCGTCGCCGGGGAACAGCATCGGCAGCCGGCCTTCGTTGCGCATCGTCCACTCGCTGCCGTGGCAGATGAGGCGGCCGTGGCGGCGGCTGATCCGGTCGTCGGTGACGCCGAGCGGGAGGTTGACGTTGTCTTTGTCGCGCCCGAAGAGCAGTTCGTACGGTCGCGGCGGCACCGCCCAGCCCCGGTAGGCCGAGAGCGCGAAGACCGTGCCCAGTGGCGGGTACGGCAGCGGGTCCTCGCCTTCGGGCGCCTCGGGGACGCCGGCGGCGAGACTGCGCACCCACGGGGGGAGCACTTGCGGGTAGAAGGCCTGGTCGGTCATGCGGTGGCACCGTCCTCTCGGGGCAATGGAGTCCGGTTCCCATTGTGCCTACAGCGGGTGCGGGACCCCTCCCGCGAGCGCCGGGTCAGCCGCCCGAGGAGTCGATCTCGGCGCCTTCGGGCACCGTGAGGTCGTCGCGGTCGTCGAGCCAGCCGTCGGGCAGGCTCACCTTGCCGGGACTGTTGGTGCGGCCGCGCGGCTTGCCGATGGTCGACTCGGGGAAGGGCGCGTCCGCGTCGAGCTTGCCGAGCAGGTCTTCGAGCTCGTTGAGGTGCGAGACCATCGAGAGCTCGCGGCGCAGCTCGCCGCCGACCGGGAAGCCCTTGAGGTACCAGGCGACGTGCTTGCGGAACTCGCGGCAGCCGTGCTCCTCGGCGTCGATGTTGCGCCGGGCCTCGTACGACTCGGCGCCCGCGATCCACTCGACGAGCAGTTCGGCGTGGCGGTACATGACCTTCGCGACCTCGCCGAGGGACGGCATGATGCGCTTGACCTCGCCCCTGAACCCGGCTTCGAGGTCGCCGAACAGCCACGGCCGCCCGAGGCAGCCGCGTCCGACCACGACGCCGTCGCAGCCGGTCTGCTCGACCATGCGGAGCGCGTCGTCGGCCTCCCAGATGTCCCCGTTGCCCAGCACCGGCAGGTCCAGGTGCTCCTTCAGCGAGGCGATGGCGTCCCAGTCGGCCGTGCCCGAGTACCGCTCGGCGGCGGTGCGCCCGTGCAGCGCGACCCACGCGACGCCCGCGTCCTGGGCGATCTTCCCCGCTTCGAGGTAGGTCAGGTGGTCGTCGTCGATGCCCTTGCGCATCTTCACGGTCACCGGGAGGTCGCCGGCGGCCTTGACGGCGGCCGTGACGATCTCGCGGAACAGCCCGCGCTTCCACGGCAGGGCCGAGCCGCCGCCGCGGCGGGTGACCTTCGGGACGGGGCAGCCGAAGTTGAGGTCGATGTGGTCGGCGAGATCCTCGTCGGCGACCATCTGCACGGCCTTGCGCATCCCGGCCGGGTCGACGCCGTACAGCTGCAGGCTGCGGGTCTTCTCTTCCGGGTCGAACTCGATGAGCCGCATGGTCTTCGGGTTGCGCTCGGTGAGCGCCACCGTCGTGATCATCTCGCACACGTAGATCCCGGCGCCCTGCTCGCGGCAGAGCTTGCGGAAGGGCAGGTTCGTGATCCCGGCCATGGGCGCCAGCACCACGGGCGGGTCGACCGTGGCGCCTGCGAGCGAGAGCTGCTTTGTCACCGGTCCATTATTCCAGCGGACCGGCCCGGCCGCCCCGCCCGGTGACGTCAGTCTCCGACCGCGAGGCGGCGGACCCGCACGGTGGTGATCGCGTGCTGCTCGACGTCCGCGACCTCGAACTCCCAGCCCGAGAGGCGCACCCTGTCGCCCGGGGCCTCCGGGAGCCGCCCGAGGCGCGCCAGCAGCAGGCCCGCGACCGTGGTGAAGCTCCCTTCGGGCTGGTCGACCAGCTCGATGTCGAGGTCTTCGAGGTCGTGGATCGGGAAGGTGCCGGGCACGGTCATCACGCCGTCGGCGCGGCGCTGCACGGCCATCACGTCGCGGTCGGTCTCGTCGTAGATCTCGCCCACGAACTCCTCGAGGAGGTCTTCGAGGGTCACGATGCCGTCGATGCCGCCGTGCTCGTCGACGACCACCGCGAACTGCTCGTGGTCGGCCTTGAAGCGCCGCAGGGCGTCCGAGACCCGCAGCGACTCGGGGAACACCACGGGCGGGCGCATCGCCTCGGTGAGCGCCCGCGAGTCGTCGAGGAGGTCGCGCAGGTGCACGACGCCGAGCACGTCGTCGAGGCCCGTCTCGCCCGTCACCGGCGCCCGCGAGTGGCCCGAGGCCGCGAGCAGCGCCCGCGCCTGGGCGATCGCGGTGTCGGCGGGCAGCACGAAGACCGCGCGGCGCGGCACCAGGACTTCGCGCAGCCGCCTCGCGTGGATCTCGAGGGCGCCGACGATGATCTCGCGCTGCTCGGGGTTGAGCGCCCGCTGCCCCGAGACGAGTTCGCGCAGTTCGGAGGCGCTCATCTGCTCGCCGTCGGACTCGTTGCCGCCGCCGAAGACCCGCACGACCAGGTTCGTGGACTTGCTCAGCGCCCACACCGCCGGCCGCGCGGCCGTGGACAGGAAGTCGAGCGGCTTGGCCGCCAGCAGTGCCCACCGCAGCGAGTACTGCATCGCCAGGCGCTTGGGCGCGAGCTCGCCGAACACGAGCGTGAAGAAGGTGAGCACGACGGTGACCAGGCCGACCGCCACCGCGTCGGCCGCGCCGCCGAGGAAGCTCAGCGCCGGGACGATCGGTTCGGCGAGCGAGACGGCCGCGGTGGCCGAGGCCAGGAAGCCGGCCAAGGTGATGCCGATCTGGATCGTGGCGAGGAACCGGTTCGGGTCGCGTGCGAGCCGCACGAGGGTGCGCCCGCCCTTGCCCGGCTCGCGCTCCAGCGTCCGCAGCTGGCCTTCCCGCAGCGACACCAGCGCCATCTCACTGCCCGCGAAGAGGGCGTTCAACAGCACCAGCACGCCGACGAGCGCGAGGTTCCAACCGTAGCCGTCCATTCCTGCCTTCCATCGAGTTTCGGTTTGCCGCTCAAGGTACCCGATATGACGAGGGCCGCCCGGCGGTGCGCCGGGCGGCCCTCGAACGGGTCTGCGTCTATTCGAGGTCCACGGTCACCGATGCGCCCCACGGGTTGCCCGCGACCTCGTAGGCCCCGGCGTAGGAGAACCCGTCGCCGCCGACGGCGGCGCCGCCAGGAATCGTGGCCTGGCCGTCGAGGTACGAGTGGAGCCGCTGCCCGGTGTAGTCCGCGACCAGGACCACCGCGGCGGTGCCGTCGTATCCCTGCGCGTTCAAGGCGGGCGTCTCGGAGGCGCACAGCGGGTCGGCCATGCGCGAGTCCGCGAGCTCTTGCTGCACTTCGCCGCCGGAGACCCAGCTGACCTTGGCGTCGCCGCGGCTGGTCGCGATGAACGCGCCGCTCTGGCTGCCGACGACCAGGCAGGTCGGGTTCGCGCCGACGTCGGTCGCGGCCGTCTCCTTGAGGGAGCCGTCGAGTTCGCGGACCTTGCCGTCGGCGGTCGCGACGGCCGAGGCGCCCTCGGTCGCGGCGACGTCGGCCACGCCGCCGTCGAAGCCGACCGCGTCGCCCGCGGCGGCGTCGAACTTGAACTCGGCGCCGTCGTAGTGCCGGGCCGCGAGGCCCTCGAGCGTGGAGGCGAGGTCGACGACCGCGACCTGGCTGGTGCTCAGGTCGCCCACGATCGCGTATCCCGCGGTCGCGACCTGGTCGCGGCCCGCGCCGCCGGCGACGTCGCTGCGCTCGGTCGAGAGCGAGCCGCTGGAGTTCGACCAGGCGTCGACCGAGGTCGGCGCGGTGAACGGCAGCTCGACGGTGCCCGCGATCTCGGCGGCGCCGAAGTGACCCGGGTTCGGCAGGCCGGGGTAGGACTCGGACCAGCTGGACTGGTACGACTCCGCCTTGTCGCCCAAGGCGATCACGACGAGCGAGCCGGTCTGCGTCTCGGGCGTCCACGTGGTGACGAGCGCGAGCTCGTTGCCGTCGGTGAGCGCCACGTCGGTCGGGACCTGCCCGTCCGGCAGCTGGAGGCAGGTGCCGCCCTGCGCGCCGCTGATGCCCGCGGTGGCGATGATCCCCGAGGAGAACGCGATCACGGCGTGGGCGTTGACCTCGGCGCTCTGCTCGGGCCGCGCGAGCGCGACCGGCCTGCCGAGCTCCCCGCCGAGTCCGGCGACGCAGTCGGCGGTCGTGCCCTCCTGCAGTTCGAGTTCGGGTCGGCCCTCGTCGGTGAACCTGCCGCCCGCGCGGGGCGTGAGGCCGAGCGAGGCGTCGGTGGACTCGACGACGGTGACGTGGTCGATGCCGCTGAGGCCGGATTCGTCGGTGACGTATCCGAGCTGGCCCTGGATGCTGCGGTCGGCGTCGCCGAACAGCGGCTCGGTGGCGAGCGCGTCGCCCGAGGCGGCCGCGAGCTCTTCGGCGCCGTTCTCGCCGGCGTCGCCGTAGCGCCAGGAGAACCATTCGGCGGTGCCCGCGGCGGCGGCGAGCTCGGTGTAGCGCTCGGGGGTGAGGGCGTCGTCGGCGCCGCCGGTCTCGCTGGCGTCGCCGGCGCCTTCGTTGCCCGGCTGGGTCGGCTCCCGCGGCGGTTCGGCGCCGAGCATGAGCACGATGCCGATGATGAGGCCGAGGGTGATGAGGCCGCCGATACCGTAGATGGCGTAGCGGACGCCGCGGTGCGTCGGCGGGGCGACGCGGGTGTTGCCCGGCGCGGGCTCGGCCGGGACCTCGGGCGCTTCGGCCGGCTCGCTGCGCTGCGCGGGCACGGCTTCAGGGGCCGGCGCGGCCTGGTCGGCGTAGGCCGGGTCCTCGAACGGCTGGTCGTACCCGCTCGGGGCGTACGCGGACTGGGGCGCGGCGGGGGCGTCCTGCTGCGCGTACGGGTCGGGCGCGCCGAAGTACGGGTCCTGTTGCTGCTGCTGGGGTTCGCCGCCGGCGGGGCCGAACGCGTCCGAGCCCGAGCCGAAGGCCGCGCCGGTGCGCTGGTCCCCATAGGAGCCCTGCTGCTGGGGCACGGGCGGGAACGGCGGCGCGGCCTGCTGCTGGGCCTGGTACTCCTCGCGGGCCTGCTGCGCCTCGGCTTGGATCCGCTCGGCCTGGTACGGGTCGGAGCGGTACAGGTCCTGGCCCCCGGCTTCGCCGCGGTACTGGTTGTGGCCGTAGACGTCCGCCTCGTACGGGTCGGAGCGCAGCTCGGGGAATTCGAGGCCGCCGCCCTGCTCGGGGGCGGGCTGCGGTTGGTTGAAGCCCTGCGGCGCGGACCCGAAGCCCTGCTCGGGCGCCTCGGGCGCGGGTGCGGCCGCGGGCGGCGGGGCTTCGCCCGCGCCGGTCCAGGAGGCGCCGCCGCTGGTCAGGCCCCAGCCGGTCTGGGACTGCTGGTGCATCCAGTCCTGGCTCGATTTCGGCGGCCAGTCGGGAGCCTCGCCCCATTCGCCTTGCGGCGCAGGCTCTTGGCGGCCCGGCTCGGGCGCGCTCGGCTGACTCTGGCGCGGCGCGCCGCCGTAGGAGGCGTCGCCTTGCAGCGCGTCGCCGTACGCGGCCTCGCTCTGCTGCCCGTACGGCGGTTCGGAGTGCCGCGCCTGCTGGGGGCCCGGCTGCTGCGGCACCGACGGGGTCGCGTCGTCGAACGCGCCCCATTCGCCGCGGCGCGCCTCGGGGTCGAGCTCGTCGAAGGCCCCGGGCTGCTGCGGCTGCGCCGCTTCGAAGAGGCCGCCGCTCTCCTGGGGGCGCGGCGGGGGTCGCATGAACCGGTCGGCCGCCGACGGTTCGTCGTCCGGCGCTGCGGAAGGCAGGTGGCCCACTCCGCGCGCGGTGATGCGGGGCGGATTGGTGGGTGTGGCCGCCGGTTCACTGGTGGGAGGCCAGGAGGGCGGCTGCTCGGGCGATGGGTCCGGCATGATAGGCGACTCTAGCGGATCGGACCGCGCTCGCGTGAGGCGTGGTCGGGAACGAGGCGTGCGAGAACCATGGTACAGCGGCGTGTCGCACCGGTTCTGATCTGCGCCAACGGTTTCCGCGCGGCCGCTGGGCGACGTGACCTCCGCGACCCGTCCATGGTGGCCGAACACTCACTGCGGCTGCGCACCGGGGTCGGGGCGCTACCGAGCGTCCGCCCGCGGCGGGTCCGGGGCTCACACCGGGCGGCGTCTGCGAGCGGGTCGTCGGTGGGACCGGGCAGAATGGGAAGGCAGCGAAAAGAGGTGAACAGTGGCAGGGCGGATCCGGGACGCCGATATCCAGCTGGTGCGCGAGCGCGTGGACATCGCCGATGTGATCGGCGAGCGCGTCACCCTGCGCAACGCCGGCGGCGGCAACCTCAAGGGCCTGTGCCCGTTCCACGACGAGCGCTCGCCGAGCTTCAACGTCACGCCCGCGCGCGGCGTCTACCACTGCTTCGGCTGCGGTGTCGGCGGCGACGCGATCACCTTCCTCACCGAGCTCGACGGCCTCACCTTCGTGGAGGCGGTCGAGCGGCTGGCGGCCCGCGCGGGCCTCAAGCTCACGTACGAGGACGTCGACGGCCGCGTGCAGCGCGGCCCTTCCGGCGCGCCGGGCCTCAAGCAGCGCCTCCTCGACGCGCACGCCGCGGCGGCGGCGTTCTACACCGCCAAGCTCCTGTCGCCCGAGGCCCTGACCGCCCGGCAGTTCCTGACCTCGCGCGGCTTCGACCGGGACGCGGCGGCCACGTTCGGCTGCGGCTACGCCCCCGACTCGTGGGACGCGCTCGCGAAGCACTTGCGCTCCAAGGGGTTCACGGCCGAGGAGCTGAACACGGCCGGGCTCGCGAAGCCCTCGCGCACCGGCAACCTCATCGACCGGTTCCGCCGCCGCCTCGTCTGGCCGATCCGGGACTCCTCGGGCTCGGTGATCGGCTTCGGCGCGCGCAAGCTCTTCGACGACGACCAGGGCCCCAAGTACCTCAACACGCCCGAGACGCCGCTGTACAAGAAGTCCCAGGTGCTCTACGGGATCGATCTGGCGCGCAAGGAGATCGCCCGCACCGGCCGGGTCGTGATCGTCGAGGGGTACACGGACGTCATGGCCTGCCACCTCGCGGGCGTCCCGATGGCGGTGGCGACCTGCGGCACCGCGTTCGGGCCCGAGCACATCCGCATCCTGCGGCGGTTCCTGTTCGACTCGGAGTCGGCGGACGGGCGCATCATCTTCACGTTCGACGGCGACGAGGCGGGGCAGCGCGCCGCCCTCAAGGCCTTCGACGAGGAGCAGCGGTTCGTCTCGCAGACGTACATCGCGGTCACGCCGGGCGGGCAGGACCCGTGCGAGCTGCGCCAGAGCGCGGGCGACGCGGCGGTGCGCGAGCTGATCGAGCGGCACACGCCGCTGGTGCAGTTCGCGCTGGAACGCGCGATCGCCAAGCACGACTTGGACACCGCCGAGGGCCGCCTGCACGCCACGCGCGCCATCGCGCCGCTGCTGGCCCGCGTCAAGGACCGCGGCTTGGTGGAGGAGTACATCGGCGTCTACGCCGGGCGGCTCGGCAAGGAGAAGGCCGAGTTGCGGCGCGCGGTGCAGGGCGCGGCCACCGGCCAGGCGCCGGAGGCACCGGCCGGGCCGAAGCGCGAGCCGCGCGCGGACTCGACCCAGCTGCGCGCCCAGCGCGAGGTCCTCAAGGTCGCGCTGCAGCAGCCGCAGGTCGCCGGGCCGTACTTCGACGCCGTGGACGCCACGCCGTACACCGACCCGAACTACCGGGCGGTCCGCGAGGCGATCGCGGCCGCCGGGGGAGCGGCGCATGCCGCGGCCGGTCCGAACTGGATCGCCGCCGTGCAGAACGCCTGCACTGAGATCGCCGCGGGCGCCCTGGTGAGCGAGCTGGCGGTCGAGGAGCTGCGCCTCGCGGGCGAGCCCGACGGCCTCTACGTGCGCACGATCCTCGCGCGCATCCAGCGGCCCGTGGTCGAAGCCGAGGTCGCGGATTTGAAGCGCCGCCTCCAGCGCATCAACCCGAGCACGGACAAGGACGAGTACATGAGGCTGTTCGGCCAGCTCATGGGCCTGGAGCAGCACGTGCGCTCGCTGCGGGACCAGGCCGCGAACGCCTTCGAGTGATCGCGGGCGCCCGACCCCGGGCCGGGAACGGGCGGTATCCGAGACAATCTCGATTTCGCATGCTGTGATGCAGGTAACAGACTTACTCACCGTTTGGGAGGAGTCATGTCCCAGCCACCGGCTTCACCGCAGCCGCCGCCGTTCCCGCAGGAGCCTCCCGGGCCGCCGCCCTACTATCCGCCGCCGCCCGGCCCGCCGGCGGAGCAGTGGGGCGAGCGGCCGAAGACCCTCGCCATCCTGGCGCTCGTCTTCGGCGGTGCGGCCCTGCTGTTCGGCCTCATCCCGGTCGCCGGCGTCTTCATCGGCGGGCCCTTCGGCGTCGCCGCGATCGTGCTCGGCATCCTCGGGATCTTCAAGTCCCACAAGCTGATGTCGATCATCGGCATCGGGCTCGCGGTGGTCGGGCTCATCGTCACCGTGATCGTCACGATCGCCGTGGGCAAGACCGCCGAGGACATCATCGAGGACTGGCCGACGGACTACGAGACCAGCGACGACGGCGAGGACTCGGACGAAGGGCACGGCGACGCGCCGCAGGACCAGGTCGTCGACGGCACCGACCCGACCGCGCCGCTCCCGGCGGGCAGCGAGGTCACCACCGGGAACTGGACGGTGGTCATCAGCGAGGTCGTGCCCGACGCGACCGACCAGGTCATGGAGGCGGACCCGTTCAACGCGGCCCCGCCCGAGGGGTACCAGTTCTTCATGTTCACGGTCGACGCGACCTACGACGGCGAGGCCTCCAGCACCGCCTGGGCCGACCTCCTGTTCGGCGTCTTCATCCAGGACAGCGTCTATACCGAGGCCTGCGGATTCATCCCCGACCACCTCTCGTACGCCCCCGAGGTGTTCGCGGGCGGCAACGCCACCGGCGACTACTGCATCACCGTGCCGAGCGCGGGCGCGGAGACCGCCGCGATCGGCATCGAGGACTACTGGTCCTCCGGCCAGCGCTTGTTCGTGGCCGCCGAATGAGCGCAGCGAGAAGCCGCCCGCGCATCGCGCGGGCGGCTCTCGCGTCGTGCTTACGCCTTGGCGGCCTTCGCCGCCCGGGCGGCGGCCCGGAGGGGCTCGCCGTGGGCGTGGAGTTCGCCGAGGGCTTCCTTCCAGGACTGGATGAGGCCGGTCGCGTGGTAGGGGATGTCCTTCTCCAGGCAGAACTCCTCGACGATCGGCTGCGCCTTGGCGAGGTTCACGGAGGGCATGGCCGGGAAGAGGTGGTGCTCGATCTGGTAGTTCAGGCCGCCGAGGGCGAAGTTGGTGAACCAGCCGCCCTTGACGTTGCGGGAGGTCAGCACCTGCTTGCGGAGGAAGTCCAGCTCGGTCTCGCCGACGAAGGTCGGCATGCCCTTGTGGTTCGGCGCGAAGACCGATCCCATGTACAGGCCCCACACGGCCTTGTGCACCAGGAGGAAGACGATCGCCTTGCCGGGGGAGAGGACGATGAACAGCGCGCTGAGGTAGGCGGCCCAGTGGATCGCGAGGAAGAGGGCCTCCATGCCGCGGTTCTTCAGGCCGGGCTTCATGACCGACTTGATGCCCGACCAGTTGAGGTTGAGGCCTTCGAGCGTGAGGATGGGGAAGAACAGCTGCGCCTGGTACTTGCCGAACCAGGTGGCGATGCCCTGCGCGAAGCCGGCCTGGCGCTTGGACCAGACGAACAGGCCCGGCGCGACGTCGGGGTCGAGTTCCTCGTGGTTGGGGTTGGCGTGGTGGCGGTTGTGCTTGTCGTTCCACCAGCCGTAGCCCATGCCGTTGGCGAGGTTGCCGGTGAACCAGCCCATGCGCTCGGAGGTGGCGCGGCTGCGGATGACCTGGCGGTGCGCGAGGTCGTGGCCGAGGAACGCGATCTGGGCGCTCACGAGGGCCATGAACGCGGCCGTGAACATCTGGAGCCAGGTGTCGCCGATCAGCGCGAACGCCGTCCAGCCGCCGATGAAGACCGCCGCCATGGCCGCGAAGCGGATCACGTAGTACGCGGGGCGGCGGTTCATCAGCCCCGCCGCGTTGATCCGGCGGCCGAGCTCGGCGAAGTCGCTGCCGGTCTTCGGTCGCGCGGCTGCGGGCGGTGCCTGGTCGGCGATGAGCGTCATGGAGAAGGTCCGATCTGTCGGGAACTGCGACTCTTTAGATCCTTCCCGTTTCACCGCGACTTGTAACTACCGCTGACCCGTCAATGGGGGTAGGGCAAGCACTACCCCTACCGGCGGGTATTTATGAAAGATTCGCTTCAAAAAGCGTTGGAGAATGTCGCCCCGGGGGCTTAGGGTGACCCCATGCCACATGACGAAGAGATCCTGGTGCGCGCCGCGGACCTGCGGAAAAGCTACGGCGAACACGAGGCCGTGCGCGGCGTCGACTTCGAGATCCGCCGCGGGGAGGCCTTCGGCTTCCTCGGCGCGAACGGGGCGGGTAAGTCCACCACGATGCGGATGATCGGGTGCGTCTCCCAGCCGACCGGCGGCGAGCTCGAGGTCTTCGGCCGCGACCCCCGCACCCAGGGCGCCGAGATCCGCGCCCGCCTCGGCGTGGTGCCCCAGGACAACACCCTCGACGGGATGCTCACGGTCTTCGAGAACCTGGTGGTCTACGCCGGCTACTTCGGGATCAAGAAGAAGGCCGCCAAAGCCAAGGCCGCCGAACTCCTCGACTTCGTGCAGCTCTCCTCCCGCGCCAAAGACCAGGTCAACGAACTCTCCGGCGGCATGCAGCGCCGCCTCGCCATCGCCCGCTCGCTCATCAACGAACCCGAGCTGGTGATCCTCGACGAGCCCACCACCGGCCTCGACCCGCAGGCCCGCCACCTGGTGTGGGAGCGGCTGTTCCAACTCAAGCACCGCGGCGTCTCGATCCTCCTCACCACCCACTACATGGACGAGGCCGAGCAGCTCTGCGACCGCCTCGTCGTCATGGACGAGGGCCGCATCATCGCCTCCGGCTCCCCGCGCGAGCTCATCGACACCCACGTCACCAAGGAGGTCGTCGAACTCCGCTTCGGCACCGCCCACACCACCGAGCTCGCCGAACTCGCCCTCACCCTGGGCGGCATCGGCGCCCAGATCGAGGCCCTGCCCGACAAGATCCTCGTCTACACCGACGACGCCGACGACACCGGCGCCGCACTCGAGGCCCGCGACATCAACCCCACCTCGGTCCTCGCCCGCCGCGCCACCCTCGAAGACGTCTTCCTGCGGCTCACCGGCCGCGCCCTCGTGGAGGACGAAGCGTGACCACCGCGATCGCCGACCGCTCCGCGCCGACCCCGGCCCAGGCCGCCTGGCGCGCCTTCAACCTCCAACTCGCCCTGTACAAGCACGTCTGGCACGGCACCGTCTTCACCTCGGGCCTCCTGCCGGTCCTCTACATGGTCTCCATCGGCATCGGCGTCGGCGCCTACATCGACTCGTCCGCCGTCGGCGGCCTCACCTACGCCGAGTTCATCGCCCCCGGCCTCGTCGCCTCCGTCGCGGTCATGATGCTCGGCAACGACATGGTCTTCCCCGTCCACGGCGGCTACGAGGACTGGGGCGGCCACTACCTCGCCCAGCGCGCCACCCCGCTCGGCCCGGTCGACATCCTCAACGGCCACCTCCTCTACGCGGTCGTCTTCCGCCCCTTCACCAACTGCACGGTCGTCGCGATCGTCCTGGCCTTCTTCGGGGTCTACACCAACGGCTGGTGGGCCGCGTTCGCCGTGATCGCCGCCGCGCTCGTCTCGGCCGCGCTCGCGCCCTGGCTCCACTTCTGGGCCTCGAGCATCAAGAACGACTCGAACCTCAACATGATCTTCCGGTTCGCCGTCGTCCCCATCTCGCTGTTCTCCGGGGTCTTCTTCCCCGCCGCCGAGATGCCCGGGTTCCTCCAGCCCCTCGTGTGGGCCTCGCCCCTGTGGCACGGCACGGAACTCGCGCGCGCCGCCACCGCCGACGTCGCGCCCGCGCTGCCGCCCCTCGCCCACATCGCCTACCTGGCCGCGCTGGCCGTCACCGGGTGGTACGCCGCCCGCTGGCGGATCCAGAAGCGCCTGAACTTCTAGGAGCCCCAGCCATGTCGGTCATCGCCTACGGCGCCGCCCGCGCCTCCCTGAAGGCCTCGGGCGCCCTGCTCAACCGCAACTGGGTCGCCATGCGGCGCGCCTGGATCCTCATCATCTCCGGCGCGGTCGAGTCCCTGCTCTTCCTGTTCGCCTTCGGGTTCGGCGTCGGCTCCCTCGTCGGGGACATCACCCTCCCCGACGGCACCACCGTCTCCTACACCGCCTACGTCGCCCCCGCGATCCTCGCGAACGCCGCCATGATGGGCGTCCTCGCCGAGACCTCCATCAACGTGTTCGCGAAGTTCAAGTGGATGAAGGTCTACGACGGCATCCTCGCGACCCCCTTGCGCCCCTGGGACGTCGCCCTCGGCGAGGTCTGGTGGGCGCTCATCCGCGGCGGCACCTACATCGGCGCGTTCGTGGTCGTCATGGGGCTCTTCGGCCTCCTCGACTCCTGGTGGGCCCTCCTGGCGGTGCCCGCGTGCGTGTTCATCGCGCTGGCCTTCGCCGGCATCGGCCTCACCCTCGCCACGATCTTCCGCGACTGGCCCGACTTCGACTGGATGAACGCGGTCGTGTTCGCCATGTTCCTGTTCGGCGGCACCTTCACGCCCGTCGAGGCCTACCCGGGCTTCGCGCAGCCGATCGTCTACATCATGCCGCTGTACCACGGCATCGAACTGGTCCGCGGCCTCAGCCTCGGCCAGCTCGGCCCCATGATGCTCGTCCACATCGCCTACCTCATGGCGCTGTGCGTGGCGGGCATGTGGATCGCGCAGCGGCGGCTGGCGAAGGCCTTGTACAAATAGAAGGCAGGTCAAGCAGCAGGCCGCGCTCCCCTGAGCTCATGCTCGCCGAAGGGGAGCGCGGCCGACCTCGTTCCGCCTCGGCTCCCGCTCCCGCCTGAGCGGCTTGGAGCACCGCGGACGAGAGCCGATAGGCTGGGCGCGTGAGAACCCTGCTGCGACTGTGCACCGTCGTCGCGCTGGCCTGCGCGCCCGTCTTCGCCCCTGCTCCGGCCCTCGCCGCCGGGGGGCCGCAGGTCCTGGTCGTCTCGACCGGGAACGAGGAGCAGGAAGTGGCCGACTACGCGGTCGAACGCCTGCACATGGAGGCGCGCCGCTGGAACTTCACGCTCATCGAGGGCACCCCCGAGGACCTCGAGCACTTGGGCGCCTACGACGTCGTCATGTTCCTCAACACCGGCGGCGACTTCCTCGACGAGGCGCAGCAGGAGTCGGTCGAGACGTTCGTGAAGCAGGGCGGCGGCCTCATCGCCACCAACACCGCGATCGAGAGCGAGCCGGACTGGACCTGGTTCCACGAGTCCCTCAGCGCGACCGCGCTCCCGCGCGCCGAGACGGCCACCGAGGAGGCCGTGAACTTCAACTCGGGCTCGCAGGTCACCGAGGGCCTCGACGAGGAACTGAAGCTCACCGAGCGCTGGTACTTCTTCGATCCCGAACCGGCGCAACCGGGTTCGACGCTCCTCGCGCAGCTCGGCTCGGGCGACGCGGTCGCCTGGGTGAACGAGGAGCTGCCGGTCTTCTACGCCTCGCCGGGCGGCGAGGGCAAGACCTGGGGCGACCGGGACTTCCTGCAGCTCATCCGCCAGGCGATCTGGTGGGGCGCGGGGGAGGACGCCGCGATGGTGCAGAACTCGGACGACGCCGCGCCGGCCTGGCCGTACACGCTGACCTTCGTCCTCTTCGTGGTCGCCGTCGCGGGCGGCGGCTCGATCGCCGTGTGGCGCTTGGACAAGGCCGAGAGCGAAAGGGAAGCCGCCGCGGCTTAGAACGGGATCGGGCGGGCCGTCTCGAACTTCGGCCCGCCCGATTGCGAAGCGATCCGCACGGTGCACCTCCTGCGCCTGAGACGGCGCCGGACCGGTCCCGAAGGGAAGTTCCCACGACCCACGCTCCGGACGGTCATGTCGTCTGGAGGCCGGGGCCGGTCCGGCACCGCGCGGATCGCAGTCTAGGGGATCCTCCGGCGCCCGCTAGAGCCGTCCCGCCACCACCGTCGAAACGGGGGCCACGCCGTTCACGAACGGCAGGTCCTCGTCCTCGGGCTCCTCGACGGGCGGACCCGACCGCTGCTTGATGGAGACCTCCTCGAGCGGGATCGCCAGGAGCGCCGACATCGCGTTCTCCTTGGGGTTCGCCTCCCGCGAGCGGTCCGCGCGGCCCTCGGCCATGCGGTTGATGAGGGCCTTGAAGACCTCCCAGCGCTCGTCCTCGTCGGTGACCAGCCGCGCGTTCGCGTGCACGACCACCGAGCGGTAGTTCATGGAGTGGTGGAACCAGCTCTTGGAGAAGACGAGCCCGTCGACGATCGTGGCGGTGGCGCTCACCGCGAACTCCTCGCGCCCGCCCAGGCCCATGCTCGATCCGGTGGAGCCGTGCACGAACAGCGTGTCCCCCACGCGCACATGGAACGTCGGCAGCACCCGCGGCGCCCCGTCCGGTCCGACGAACGCGAGGTCGACGAACAGCGCCTCGTCGAGCACCTGGTAGGCGGCCTCGCGCTCATAGGTGACCCGTTCGCGGGAGCGCTTGGGGGTGGTGCGCTCGGTCTGCGTGAACCGGCTGCTGCGGGGGCATTCGAGGGCGGACATCGGGGGTGGCTCCAATCGCCGATTTTTGTACTGATACAATCAGTTGGTTATGTCGGTACAGTATCAGATCACCGGGTCGGCGGCAACCGAGATCGCCGCCAGCATCGAGTCCGGCGTGCGCTCCGGCGACCTCGCGCCCGGCCGCACCCTGCCCCCCGTCCGCAAACTCGCCGCCGACCTGGGCGTCGCGCCCGGCACCGTCGCCTCCGCCTACCGGCGCCTGCGCGAACGCGGCGTCGTCGAGACCGGCGGCCGCGCGGGCACCTTCATCCGCCAGCGCTCCGCCTTCACCCCCACCGGCACGCTCAAGGTCCCCTCCGGCGTGCTCGACCTCGTCTCCGGCGAACCCGACCCCGATCTGCTGCCCGACCTCGCGTCGCTCATGCCGCGCGTCGAGGTCTCGCCCGGGAACTACCGCGACGGCGGGCCCTGCCCCGACCTGCTCGACCTCGCCCGCGACCGCTTCGCCGCCGACGGCGTGCACGGCGACCTCACCGTCACCTCCGGCGCGCTGGACGCCTTCGAGCGGGGCCTCGCCGCCCGGCTCGAACCCGGCGACACCGTCGCCGTCGAGGAGCCCACCTGGTCCAACGGGCGCGACCTGCTGCTCTCGGCCGGATACCAGGTCACCCCGGTCGCGATCGACGGCGACGGCCCGCTGCCCGACGAGCTCGACGCGGTCCTCGCGGCGGGCGCGAAGGCGTTCATCCTCACCTCGCGCGGACAGAACCCCACGGGGGCGGCGGTGTCCGCCGAGCGCGCCGCCGCGCTCCGCGAGGTCCTCGCCCGCCGCCCGGGCGTCTTCGTCATCGAGGACGACCACTGGGCCGAGCTCTCGCAGGTGCCGCTGCACTTCGTGGCCGACGCCGCCGAGCGCTGGATGTTCGTGCGCTCGGTGTCGAAGCCCTACGGCCCCAATCTGCGCTGCGCGCTCGTCGCCGCCGACCCCGAGACGAAGGCCCGCATCCAGGGGCGCATGCAGATGGGCCACGGCTGGGTCTCGCGCATCCTGCAGCACTTCGTGATCGCCGCCTGGACCGACGAGGCCGTCGAGGCGCAGGTCGCCCACGCGGGCCGCGTGTACGCCGAACGCCAAGGCGCCCTTCGCGAAGCGCTCGCCGCGCACGGCATCGACGTGTGGGGCCGCTCCGGGCTCAACGTGTGGGTCCCGGTCGCCGACGAGACCGCCGCCGTCGTGGCCCTGCGCGACGCCGGCTATGCCGTCGCCCCCGGCCGCGCGTACTCCTTCCACGGCCACCAGGGCATCCGCATCAGCACCTCGCGCCTGGACCCGGCACTCGCCGCGGCGGTGGCCGACGCCGTGGCCCAGGCCTCCGGACCGGCGGCGCCGCCGATCTGACCGGCCGCGCGCCCGGCCCCACCGGGCCGCTCCAGGCCGGACCCACCCGCAGAAAGGAAACCCCCCGTGACCGCCCGACCGCCCGTGACCCCCGCCGAGGCGCGCGACACCGCGCCGCTGCAACAGCGCGTCCTGCGCACGCTTTTCATGACCCAGATCCTCGGCGGCCTCGCCGTCGGCATCGGCATCGCCGTAGGCGCCCTCCTCGTGGAGGAGATGACCGGTTCCGCGACCTTCACCGGCCTCGCCCAGAGCCTCTTCGTGGGCGGGTCGGCGCTCGTCGTCGTCCCGGCCGTGCGCATCACCGAGCGGTTCGGCCGCCGCGGCGGGCTCGCCTTCGGCTACGGTTGCGCGGTCGTCGGCACCCTCATCGTCGCCACCGCGATCCACCTCGGGAACGCCGTGCTCGCGGTCGTCGGCTACTTCCTGCTCGGCTCGGCCTCCTTCGCCGGGCTCCAGTCCCGTTACGCCGCAGCGGACCTCGCGCCCGCGGCCCGCCGCGGCTCACATCTCGCGCTCATCGTGTGGGCCACCACGATCGGCTCGGTCGCCGGCCCGTCCCTCGCCGGGCTCGCCGAGCGGATCTGGACCGGCTGGTTCGGCGGCCCCGCCTATGTCGGCTCGATGGCCGCCATCGGCGTGCTCTGCCTCGTCACGGCCACGGTCATCCTCGTCTTCCTGCGCCCCGACCCGCTCCTGACCGCCCGCGAGATCAGCGGCGAGACCGACGCGCCCAAGCGCTCCATCGCGGACGGCTACCGCACCGCGAAGGCCAACCCGGCCGTGCGCACCGGCGTCATCGCCGCCGCCTTGGGCCACTTCGTGATGGTCGGCGTCATGGCCATGACCGCCGTCCACATCAAGCACGGCATGGCCGACCCCGCGGAGGCGCTCAGCGTCGTCGGCGTCATCCTCGGCCTGCACATCGGCGGCATGTACGCGCTCGCGCCGGTCATCGGGCGCCTCGTCGACAAGTACGGCGCGCGCCCGATCCTCATCGCGGGCACGGCGGTCCTCGTCGCCGCGTGCGCGGTCTCCGGCTCCTCGCCCGCGAGCGACCACGTGCGGCTCTCGGTCGGCCTGATCCTGCTCGGACTCGGCTGGTCGGCCATGACCGTCGGCTCGGCCGCGCTCGTCACGAGCGCGATCACCCCGGCCGAGCGCCCGTCCACACAGGGCTTCTCGGACCTCGTGATGGGCCTGGCCGCCATGGCCGCCGGGCTCGCCT
The DNA here is from genome assembly GCF_040674615.1 of Glycomyces sp. NPDC049804. Classification (NCBI taxonomy): domain Bacteria; kingdom Bacillati; phylum Actinomycetota; class Actinomycetes; order Glycomycetales; family Glycomycetaceae; genus Glycomyces; species Glycomyces sp. NPDC049804. The sequence goes on along the minus strand of NZ_JBFAMQ010000002.1, from coordinate 175,384 downwards.
CGGGCCCGATCGTCGAGTACGCCAGCTACGGCATGCTCTGCGTCTTCTGCGCCGTCGTCGCCCTGCTCGTGTTCCCGCACCTGCTTCGCAGGTCAATGAAGTAGAGCCTGATGGGCCGGCTCACCGGCCCGAAGCCGATCGAAGAAGCCGCACCCTCGGCGTAGCTTGCGGAGCCGTAAATTGGCTCAGTAGCCGTACGCGCTGGGCGCGTTCTGGCCGCCGTCGACCGGGATCACCGCGCCGTTGATCGCCTTCGCCTTGTCCGACAGGAGGAAGGCGATCACCTCGGCCACGTCGCGCGGGTCGAGGAGCTCCCGGTTCGGGAACTCCTCGAGGAACGCCTCGTAGCGGCCGGGGTCGGCCACGCGCAGGCGGTCCCAGTTGCGGTCGGGGATGAGCATCGAGCCGGGCGCGACGGCGTTCACGCGGACGCCGCTGGGGCCGAGCTCGCGGCCCAGCACGGTGGCGGCGTGGTTGAGCGCGGCCTTCGTCGAGCCGTACGCGAGCCCCGGCGAGGGCTTGGTGCCGGAGATCGAGGAGACCAGGACCGCCGCGCCGCCGGTGCGCCGCAGCTGCGACAGGGCGGCGCGGAGAGCGGTCATCGCGCTGGTCACGTTGACACTCAAGGAGTACGCCCAGTCGTCGGGCTCGGTGTCGACGATGCTGCGGCCGCGCGAGCCGCCGACATTGGCGACCAGGCCCTTGAGGTCGCCGAGGCGGCGCTGCGCCTCGTGCACGAACTCGACCATGAGCTCGGTGTCGTTGACGTCGAGCGCGCGCGTGGCGACCGGGATGTCGTAGTCGGCGCGGAGCTTCTCGGCGAACTCGTTCAAGGGGGCGGCGTTGCGCGCGCAGAGCGCCAGCGGGACGCCTTCGGAGGCGAGCACCGAGGCCGTGGCCATGCCGAGGCCGTGGCTGGCGCCGGTGATGAGAACAGGGCTGTTCAGTTGCATGCGTACATAATGGCTCGCCCTGTCTCGTCCTCGCACCCGCCGATCGGCGGGTTTCGTCCGAATCGAGACGAACGTTCGGCGTGTTCCAACCCGTGTCCCGCTGTTACCATCGATATCGTGAGGGGGTGACCACGATGACTGATGCAGCACCGGAAGGCCACGAGGTGTCTGTCCCCGGCATCTCCGACGAAACCTACGATCGACTCCGCAGGCAGGCTTCACTCCACCACCGATCCATCGAAGACGAGGCACGGAAACTCCTGGACGAGGCGACCGCTGCCGCCGAGGAAGTGAACTTCGCAGATGTGATCCGCGAACGCTTCGCCTCCGGCGGCGGACTCGCGGATCTTGAGTTCCCCACCCGGAACAACCCTGCGCGATGGGCGGAATTCGGGTCTTGATCATCCTCGACACGAATGTCGTCTCCGAGGTCAGCAAACTCAAGGGTGTCGACGAAAACGTCCAATTCTGGTTCGTTACCCAGCGAACGATCGGCATCACGTCGGTCACTCTCGGCGAGATCCGATACGGCATCGATCGGCTTCCAGACGGGCGGAGGAAGCGCGAACTGCTGCTTCAGCTCGAGCGATTCGTGCGCGACGACCTCAACGGCAATATCATTTCCTACGATGCAATCGCGGCGAACCACTTCGGGCTCATCGCGGCCAAACGCGAGAGCATGGGCAGGCCGATCGACATCGGGGACTGTCAGATCGCCTCGATCTGCTACGCCAACCAGCTGACCCTGGCGACGCGGAACATCAAGGATTTCGAGGGCATCGGGATCGACTTGATCAATCCTTGGCGCTGAATACCCTGTATTCAAACGAAGTGCGTGTGGGCCAACCCCGAGGGGTTGGCCCACACGCACTTCTCTCGTGCGTGCCGTCACCGCCAGGCGGCCAGGGGGTTGTCGAGCCTCCCTGCGTAGATGAGGCTCTCCTCCTGGTTCTCGAGGTCGACCATCTGCTGGTTGTTCCTGAGTTGCAGGCGGTTCAGGCACGAGAGGGTGAAGCTGTCCTCGAAGAGCGGGAACCGTGCGAACGCTTCAGCGAGCTCCGGGTGCGCCGCCTGGTAGTCACGCAGCGATTCGGCCGCGACCCGCCAGAACTCGTCCTCGCTCAAGACGCCGTCGAGGTGCAGGTGGCCGGCCAGGAACCGCAGGAAGCAGTCGACGACGTCAGTGAGGATCGACAGCGCCCGCACGTCGTCGGGCACCTCGGCCCGGATGCGCCCGATCGCCTCGGGCACCGGCGTCGTGGCCTCGAGCACGGCGCACTCCTCGCCGATGTCCTTGAAGAAGACGCGTTCGACCGCGCCGTCCTTGAGCACCAGGATCACGTTCTCGCCGTGGGGCATGAACACGAGGCCGTACCGGTACAGGCAGTGCGCGACCGGCACGAGGTACGCGTCGAGATAGCCGCGCAGCCAGTCGGCCGGGCGCAGCCCCGAGCGGCGGATGAGGGCCGACGCGAGCGGCTTGCCGTCACCGTCCACATGCAGCAGCGAGGCCATGGTCGCGACCTGCTCGCCCTTGGCGAGCTTCGGGACCGGGCTCTCGCGCCACAGGGCCGCGAGCATCTTCCGGTACGGCGAGCCCTTCGGCGCGCCCGCCGTGTAGGCCGGGTGCCGGTAGCCGACGGACGCGCGCTCGCGCAGGACGGTCACGCCGTGCCGCTTCAGGGTCGGGTCGCCGTGCACGAGGTCGGCCACGTAGTCGCTGATCGCGGGCGTGACCTCCATGTACTCGGTCGAGAGCCCGCGCATGAACCCCATGTTGAGCACCGAGAGCGCGGTCTTCACGTAGTCGGCCTCGGGCCGGGAGCGGTTGAAGAACGTGCGGATCGACTGCTGCGCCTGGAAGTCGTCGTGGCCCTCGCCGAGCGGGACGAGCCGCCCCGCGGCGATCTCGGGGGCGAAGGTCACCGAGATCCGGTTGCGCCACTGCCACGGGTGCACCGGGATCAGGTACACATCCTCATAGGACAGTCCCTTGTCGGTGAGCAGTGACGCGAAGTACTCCCGCGAGTCCGCGTCGAGCTGCGTCTCCAGCAGCCAGGCGAAGTCGAGCTCCGGCGAGGCCGCGAACATCGCGTGCTCGCGCCGCGCCGCGACCCACATGAGCCGCACGCCCGCGCCGGTCTCGGGCGCGTACGACAGGTAGTCCTCGGAGGTGAAGCCGAGCCGGCCGGAACCGGCGACGAAGCACGGGTGCCCGCCGGTCATGCCCGCCTCGATCGCCTGGAACCCCGCGTCCACCAGCGCCTCCGCGCTGGGCTGGCCCTCGCCGAGCTGGTAGGCCCCGCGGTTGATCGTGGCGGCGACCTCCTCGAGGTACACCGGCAGCACCGCGTCGCCCAGGCCCAGCTCGCCCTTGAACGAGAGGAAGAACGAGGCCGCGTCCAGCTCGAGCGCGTCGCCGGCGGCGTCGGTGCGCTCGATCGAGGCGGGGTCGACCATCCAGTGGTCGAGTTTGAGCCGGTGCGCGGTGAACCGGTACCGCTCCGGCCCGGCCGAGAGCGTGTACGCCTCGCCGTCCTTCACCGGCACGAGCAGCCGCTCGTGGGCGAACTCGCCGATGGCCTTGGCGAGCAGGTTCCGCGTGGCCCGCTGCCACAGTTCGGGGGTCAGGTGGTCGATCGCGCTCACGCGGGCACTCCTCTCGCGGCGGACCGCTCGAAATCGATTCGGGTGCAGAAGCTCAGCAGCGCCTGCTTGTCCTTGAGCTCCACCGTGCGCTCGGGCTTGAACCCGACGAACTCGTTGAGGCGGTGGATCGCCTCGTTGCCCGCGTCGGGCTCGACCACGACCCGCTGCGCGCCGAAGCCGTCGAACAGCAGGTGCATGACCGTGGCCATGACGCCCTTGGTGAACCCGGGGATCGGCTTGTCGGTCGGCGCGGTGAGCACATGCATCCCGATGTCGCCCGCGACCGGGTCGTAGACGGCGGCCAGCTCGGACTCCGCGGGGTCGTAGACCTCGACGAGGAACCGGGCCCGGTAGTGGTAGAGCCCCATGTAGGCGACGTGCGCGGGGTTCGCTTCGATGGCCTCGTGCTCGGCGAGCACGTCGGCCACGGAGGCGTCCTGCATCATCCAGTACTTCGCCTTCGGGTGCGTCACCCACTCGTGCAGGAGCGGCGAGTCGGTGGGCGGATCGACCAGGCGCAGGCCGAAGTCGCCGAGGCTTTCGTGCAGGTGGTAGAAGGTGTCGGGGGCCTGCAGGCTCATGCGGGTGCTCCGAATTCCTGGAAGCCGATGCGCTGTTCGATCGGGTAGACCTCCCGGCCGGTCAGGGACCGGATGATCCAGGAGTTGCGGTAGGCGGCCATGCCGAGGTCGGGTGAGACGAAGCCGTGCGTGGCGAGTTCGGCGTTCTGGACGAAGATCTCGCCGTCACCGGAGGCGTCGACGCTGTAGTCGCGGCGCGCTTCGAGGCGCCCGGTGGCGTCGAAGCGCAGCCGGTCGCGGACCTCGTTCATGAACTCGGGCACGCGGTAGCTGTAGCCGGTGGCGAGGACCAGGCCCTCGGTCTGCAGCTCGAAGGACCGGTCCTGCTCGTGCTGGCGCACGCTGAGCCTGACGCTCCCGCACCCGGCCGCCTTCTCCACGGTGCAGTTGGTGAAGAGCCGGGTCGGCACGGACCCGCGCTCGAACCGCTTCTGGTACAGCAGGTCGAAGATCTCGTTGATGAGCTCGGCGTTGATGCCCTTGTAGAGGTTCTTGTGGGCCGCGTTGAGCTCGTCGCGCTTGGCGGACGGCAGCCCGTGGAAGTAGTCCACGTACTCCGGGCTGGTCATCTCGAGCGTCAGCTTCGTGTACTCGAGCGGGAAGAACCGCGGCGAGCGGGTGACCCAGTTGAGCTCGTAGCCGCCTTCCTCGATGTCCCCCAGGAGGTCCCGGTAGATCTCGGCGGCGCTCTGGCCGCTGCCGACCACGGTGATCGAGCCGCATTCGCGCAGCCGGTCGCGGTGCTCTAGATAGGACGACGCGTGGCAGACCGTCGGGCTCTCGAGGTCCCGGCAGGAGGGCGGGATCCAGGGGGGCGTGCCGGTTCCGAGCACGAGCCGCTTCGCGTAGTCCACCGCCGCGCCCGCGGGGCCGTCGGAGTGGACCGCGTAGACGCCGTCCTCCCAGGTCACCGCGGTCACGGTCCGCTCGTAGCGGAGGTTCTCGAGCTTCTCGGCGGCCCAGCGCAGGTAGTCCTGGAACTCGGTGCGCAGCTGGAAGAACGACTCGCGGATGTAGAACGGGTAGATCCGCCCGCTCTCCTTGAGGTAGTTGAGGAACGAGTACTCGGAGGTCGGGTCGGCGAGGGTCACGAGGTCGGCCATGAACGGCACCTGCATCGTGGTGCCCTCGATGAGCATCCCGGGGTGCCAGTCCACGTTCGGCTTGCGCTCCAGGAAGATCCCCTCGAGTTCCTCGATCGGCGCGGTGAGCGCCGCGAGCCCGAGGTTGAACGGCCCGAGGCCGATCCCGATGAAGTCGTAGACCTTCACGACGCCACCTGGGCCTTCTTGCCGTGGCGCGCCAGGGCTTCGAGCACCGGGACGATGTCGGCGAGCCCGGTCTCGGGGTTGAGCAGGGTGAGCTTGAGGGCGGTCCGGCCCTCGACCTTGGTGGCCGCGACCATGCCCTCGCCGGAGGCCGCGAGGGCTTCGCGGGCGAGGCGGTGGGTGTCGTCGTCGGCTCCGGCGAGGCGGAACAGGACGGTCGAGAGCTGCGAGGGCGGCGCGGCGACCTCGAAGCGCGGGTCGGAGGCGAGCCAGTCCCAGGTCTGGTCGGCGAGCGCGCAGACGCGGTCGAACATGTCGCCGAGGGTGTCGGGTCCCAAGGTGCGCAGGGTCATCCAGAGTTTGAGCGCGTCGAAGCGGCGGGTGGTCTGGAGGCTCTTGTCGACCTGGTTGGGGAACACGGCCTCGGCCGGGTTGAGGTAGTCGGCGTGGTGCGTGACGTGCCGCAGGGAGGCGCGGTCGCGCACGAGGAGCGCGGAGGAGCTGACGGGCTGGAAGAACGACTTGTGGTAGTCGACGGTGACCGAGTCGGCGTGCTCGATGCCGCCGAGGAGGCCCCGGTGCTTGCGGGAGACGAGGACGCCGCAGCCGTAGGCGGCGTCCACGTGGAACCAGACCCGGTGCGCCGCGGTGACTTCGGCGATCGGTCCGAGCGGGTCCACCGACCCGAAGTCGGTGGTCCCGGCGGTGGCGACGACGGCGGCGGGGATGAGGCCCTGCTCGCGGCAGGTCTCGATGGCAGCGTCGAGGGCGGCGGGGTTCATGCGGAACCAGTCGTCGGCGGGCACGGTGATCACGGCTTCCTCCCCGAGGCCGAGCAGCCGGGCCGCCTTGACGACGGAGAAGTGGGAGTGCGGCGAGGCGAAGAGCCGCAGGCGGGGGAGCACCTCGACGCCGCGCAGTGGGGTGTCGGACTCGAGGCGGTGCTTGAGGAGGGCGTTCTCGACGGCCTCGTCGCGGGCGAGGAGGAGCGCGTGCAGGTTCGACTGCGTCCCGCCGGAGGTGAAGACGCCGTCGGCGTCGGGGCCGAGGCCGATGCGCTGCGCGGTCCAGTCGATGAGGCGCTGCTCGATGAAGGTGCCGCCGGCGCTCTGGTCCCAGGTGTCGACGGAGGTGTTGACGGCTGCGAGCACGGTCTCGGCGGCGACGGCGGGGAGCGCGACGGGGCAGTTGAGGTGGGCGAGGTAGCGCGGGTGGTGGAACCAGACCGCGTCCTTGAGGTAGAGCTCGCCGACCTCGTCGAAGGCGTCCTCGAAGGACGCCAGGGGCCGGTCGAGGTCGACCGCGGCGATGGCCGGTCCGAGGTCGGCGGGGGCGGCGCCGGTCCAGGGCCGGTCGACGGCGGCGAACCGATCGGCAAGGCGGCCAGCGACGTCGGCGATCATGCCGCGGTAGGCGGCGGCCGATTCGCGGCCCAGGAGGGCCGGCGGGTCGGAACTGGCGAGCGGCGCGGGAGCCGGTCGGAGGTCGGCGCTTGTCAGCACGGAGGGTCACCTTTCGTACGAGCACAGGTCTCTCGGAATGCCGGGGAACGTGTAGGTTAGGCTAACCTAAATCACGCCCGCGCAGAAGGGTCGATCCCGAATGGTGACGCTCTCCACGAATGCTTGCGGAAGCTGCCCGCTCACGGCATTTGCGCGCGCAGCGGCGTCGCGATGAAGTCCAATGTGGACTGATAGATCACACTGCGCCGCAGTGAAGACGCTGCGGGCACGGTGAAAGAGACTGAGTTGCGGCGGCGCCCGGGGGGAGCCACCGCCGCGACTCATATCGTGCAATACGGGGCCGGAACTGTCTGTCACCAATCCGACAACGGACCGTCAGGCCCCGAACCCCTAGGCCCCCTCGGCGATCCAGTCCTCCACGACGCCGGTCATCACCGCCAGCGGGATCGACCCGTTGGAGAGGATGCGGTCGTGGAAGTGCCGCAGGTCGAACGCGTTCCCCAGCTCCCGCTCGGCCCGCTCGCGCAGCGCCCCGATGTGCCGGCGCCCGATCATGTACGCGAGGGCCTGGCCCGGCCAGGCGATGTAGCGGTCGATCTCGTTGTCGATGTTCACCTGCGAGAGCGCGGTGTTCTCGCGCATGTACGCGACCGCCCGCTCCCGCGACCAGCCCAGGAGGTGCATGCCGGTGTCCACCACGAGGCGGCAGGCCCGCCACGCGTCGAACGAGATCATGCCGAGCCGCTGCAGATCGCCGCTGTAGAGCCCGATCTCGTCGCACAGCCGCTCGGTGTACAGGCCCCAGCCCTCGCCGAACGCGGTGACGTACGCGAACCGGCGGAACCGCGGCAGCCCGTCGAGGGTCTGGCCGAGCGCGAACTGCAGGTGGTGCCCGGGCACCGACTCGTGGAACGCCAGCGCCTCGTACTCGTACCTCGCCCTCGTCTCGGGCGCGTAGGTGTTCACCCAGTGCGTGCCCGGCCGGGAGCCGTCGGCGGCGGGCACGGTGTAGTACGCGAGCGTCGCGCCCTTGGCGGACGCCGCGGGGATCTCCGCGATCGTGCACGGCGCGATGTCGTACTCCAGGAACGCCTCCGGGAGCGCGGCCTCGGCCCGGCGCAGCGCGAGGGTGACGTCCTCGACGATCTGCTCGCCGGTCTCGTACCGCAGCGAAGGGTCGTCGCGGAGGCGCGCGATGGCGTCGGCGGTGTCCCTCGCGCCGAGCGCCCGCGATCCCACCTCGGCGAACTCCTCGCGGATCCGCTCGACCTCCTCGAGCCCGATCCGGTGGATCTCCTCGGGCGAGAGGTCCGTGGTCGTGTACTGGCGCGTGGCCGCCGCGTACCCGTCCGACCCGCCCGGCACGTGGCAGACCCCGGAGTACTCGTCGAGCCGCGAGACGGGCAGGAACTCGCTCTCGAGCGCCTCGCGCCAACGCGCGAGCGAGGGCCGCACGCGCTGCGAGACCAGTTCGGCCGCAGCGGCTTTCCACTCCGCCACATCGACCCCGGCGGGCGCGGGCGACACGAGCGGATCGGTGTCGAGCCCCGTCGCGACGTAGTCGTCGAGCTGCTCCATGACGCCGAGCACGCCGTGCCGGGTCTGGGTCCGGCCCTCGGCGCCGGCCTGCCGGTACCGCTCGAGGACGGCGTCGAAGTAGTCCCCGAGCGCGCCGAGCCGCACGAGGTAGTCGCGGCTGCGCTGCCCGGTGTCGACGCTCATGCGCGGCAGTGAGGAGAGCATCGTGGAGACGGTCCCGGAGATCGTGTTCGAGACCCCCACTTCGCCCAGTGCCGCTTGGAGGCTCGCGGTGTTGTCCGCGGTGAGCCGCGCCAGCATCGAGTAGGTGATGCGGTCCTGCCCGGTGAGCGATTCGGCGTCGACGGCAGCGAGCCCCGCCTGGATGTCGGCCTGATGCGCCAGCCGCACCTGGTCGCCCTCCCGGCTCGGGTCGGGCAGCCTGTCGTCGTATCCCGGAATCCCGTAGAAGCTCGCCGCTGTGGGGTTGTCGGCCAGATGGAAGTCGAAGTACCGCTGCGCGAGCGCGTCAAGACTCGGATCACTCATGAAGCGACCCTACGCGGCCGAGGTAACCGCCGCCCGGGCCGATCGTCGGTGTGGCAAGGTGGGGCGCATGTCTGCAGCGCTCGTTCTGCCGCGCGACGTCGACGAGGCGATCGCCCTGACGTCGGCCGGCCGGTCCTTCAAGTACGTGCACTTCTGGGGCCACTCGCCCGAAGCCGACGGCAGCGCTGGGCGGGGGTGCCTGAGCCAGTGGTGGCCCGCGGCCTTCGCCGAGGACGGGCACCGCTTCGCCTCGGCCGAGCACTACATGATGGCGCACAAGGCCTGGCTCTTCGGCGACGCCGCCGCCGCGAAGAAGATCCTCGCCGTGGGCCACCCGGGCGAGGCGCAGGCGCTCGGCCGCAAGGTCCGCGGTTTCGACCAGGCGACCTGGGAGGCCGAACGGTTCGGCATCGTCGTGCGCGGCAGCCTCGCCAAGTTCGGCCAGCACCCCGACCTCCAGGCCTACCTCCTCGGCACCGGGGACCGCGTCCTGGTCGAGGCGAGCCCCCGCGACCGCATCTGGGGCATCGGCCTCTCCGCCGCCGACCCGGCCGCCGCCGACCCCGCCGCGTGGCGGGGCCTCAATCTTCTCGGTTTCGCCCTCATGGAGGCCCGCTCCCAGCTCTGAGCCGGTGCAGTCCCGACAACTGCCCTGGTCAAGCCATGCTTGCGGAACCAACCTTCCGGAAGGTAAAGTTGCGGGCATGAGTTCGAGAGAGCAGATCATCGACGGCGCGCTCGCGATGCTCCGCGCGAGCGAGTCCGTCTCACTGGAGTCCGCCGCGAAACGCGCCGGGCTCACCAAACCCGGCCTGATGTACCACTTCCCGACCAAGGAAGCGCTCATGCTGGCCCTGGTGGACCGCGTCATCGACGGCTGGGAGCGCCGGCTCGAGGACGCCCTCGACGGCCCGCTCGACCAGGCCGCCCCCGCCGCCCGCCTCGCCGCGTACCTGGAATGGGCGCTGGCGGGCGAGGCTGACTGGAGCGACCTGGTCATGTTCGCCGACCCACGCCTGTGCGAGGAGCTCACGGCCCGGTGGATCGCGCGCATGAAGCCGTGGTTCGACGTGCCCGAGGACCTTCCCGCGACCGAGCGCGCCCGGCTCGCGGCCGTCCGCTTCATGGCCGACGGCGTCTGGTTCGCCGACGCGATGGCGGCCGTGCCGCCGGACGACGACACGCGCGCAGGACTGCGCGCCCTCGCGGCCGAGGTGCTGGGGGCTGAGCGATGAACGCGAAGCCGTGGCTCCTGCTCGCCGGAGCGATCGTCAGCGAAGTGACCGCCTCCCTGACCTTGAAGGCGGCCATCGACAACCCGCTGCTGTACATAGTGGTCGGCACCGGGTTCGTGGCGGCGTTCGCCTTCCTCGGCGCGGTCCTCAAGGCGGGCATGCCCCTCGGGGTGGCCTACGGCGTCTGGGGCGCGATGGGCGTCGTCCTCACGGCGGTGCTCGGCTCGGTGGTCTACGGCGAGCCGCTCACCGCGGTCATGGGGCTCGGCATCGCGCTCATCATCGCCGGCGTCGTCACGATCGAAGTCGGCTCGGAGCGGGCGGCCGCCCGCGTGACAGAAGGAGCGGCGTGATGGCATGGGCGTTCCTGGTGGGGGCCATCCTCACCGAAGTGACGGCGAGCCTCTCGCTCAAGGCGGCGACCTCGGGCCGCAAGGCCTGGTACGCGGTCGTGACCGCCGGCTACCTCCTGGCCTTCACCGGCCTCACCCTCGCCCTCGACCGCGGCCTGGGCATCGGCGTCGCCTACGGCATCTGGGTCGCCTCCGGCGTCGCCCTCACCGCCATCGGCAGCCGCCTCCTCTTCAAAAAACCGCTCACCAAGCTCATGGCCCTCGGCATCGCCCTCGTCGGCGCCGGAGTCCTCCTCGTAGAAATCGGCGGCCACTGACGCCACCCGAACACGCCAAAAAGGGCCGGTCGACGACCGGCCCTTCTGTGTCTGCTCCCCTCCTCAAGGCCCATGCGCGTCGATCCCCACAGGTAACGGCCCTGCGCAACCGCCTAGCGGGTCTCATACCCCGAACCGTCTGACTTAGATTCGTGCTAACTTAGATGTGATCTAAGTTAGTGATGACTGACTGGTCGGGGGGCGACATGCGCAAGGCTCCATTCGTAGGGCGCAAACGGGAGATGGCAGATCTTCGGTGGAGGCAGGAACTGGTCGAACGTGATGGCGAGGGCGCCGCCGTCGCCATCCGGGGCCGTCGGCAGGCCGGCAAGTCGAGACTGGTCGAGCAGTTCTGCGTCGAGGCGGCGCTGCCGAGGCTGTACTTCCAGGCGAGTAGGGGGGTTGGAACCGCTGAATCGCTTGAGCTGTTCATGGCCGCGCTTCGGGCCTCAGACCTCCCTGGCGCCGCTGCTCTGCCGAATGCGGCGCCTCGAACATGGCTCGAAGCGTTCGAGCTGCTCGCGCTCGCTCTGCCCGAGGATCGCGTTTCAGCGGTGGTCATAGACGAGATCCCATGGTTGTTCCAGCAGGATTCGCGCCTCGAAGGCTATCTGCAGACGGCATGGGATCGGCTGCTCAAAAGCAAGCCGGTGCTGCTGCTACTGGTAGGCAGCGATATCCACATGATGGAGGCTTTCATCGGCTATGACCGCCCGTTCTACGGGCGGGCGGATCCGATGGTGGTCAAGCCGTTGAACCCCGCGGACACTGCGGAGCTCACCGGCCTGCGCGGCGTTGACGCGCTCGACGCCTACCTCATCACCGGCGGATTCCCTGCGCTCTGCAGAACGTGGGGCAACGGTTCGAACGCCCTGGACTTCTTCGCCGAGCAGTGCCGCAGAGCGACGAGCCCCCTGTTCACCATCGGTGAGCAGATGTTGGACTCGGAGTTCCCGCAACCGGATCAGACGCGCAAGGTGTTCTCGGCGATCGGGAGCGGTGAGCGGACCTTCGGCAATATCGCCGCCCATGCGGGGCGGGGCCCGGACGAACCGATCAAGTCGGGCTCGCTCGGTCCCATCCTCAACCGTCTCCACGACAAGTACGCGATCGCCTTCGATCAGCCTCTCGCCACCCGACCCGGCAATGGCGGCAAGCTGTACCGTGTCGCCGATTCGTATCTGCGGTTGTATCTGGCGATGCTCGCCAGCGCTCATGAGGAAGTGAAGCGCGATCGTCACGAGCAGGCGCTGCGGATGATCAAGCGGCGATGGGAAAGCTGGCGGGGCCGAGCGATCGAGCCGGTGGTTCGAGAAGCGCTCGCTCGCGCATCCGCATGGAACGAGTTTCCGTGGCCGGAGGCGGTCGAGGTCGGTGGCTGGTGGCCGCGAAGCTTCGACCCCGAGGTGGACCTCGTCGGAGCAGATCGTGGACCTGTGGCGAGGAAGGTCTTCTATACGGGCTCGATCAAGTGGCTCAGCACGCCCTTCGACCGCCACGACCTGAACAGTCTCAGGAAATCCGCGGTGGCGGTCCCTGGGGCTTCGGACAACGCGGGCGGCATGGTAGTGGTGAGTCGATCCGGTGTAGCCGACGGCGTGGCCGCCGACATCGTGTGGGGGCCAGACGACATCCTGGCCGCATGGGAGTGACATCAGGAGGGAACGGAAGAGCCGCTGGACTTCGGTGGAGCCTCCGTAGATCCGACGAATGTAAGCTGAGCAGGGTTACTTTTCGGGGGCTTCGCTTACATTTGGCTTGTGTCGCGCCAGGTAGCCGCAGCCTCGATCTGGCTCGCGAGGACAAAGAAGAAAGGCCGGTCTCCCGACCGGCCTTTCGGTGTGGCTCCCCTCCTCAAGGCCTATGCGCGTCTATCCCCGCAGGTAGCGGCCCTGCGAAACCGCCTAGCGGCCCTAATAACCCCCGAACCCGACTCCGTGATAGCCGAGGATTGAGGCTCGGACCGGGTCAACTCATCTCCATTACTGGCGGGTGCTCCGGGTCGAGGCCGCAGTGGAAGATCTGGAGGTCATAGCCGCGACCGAGGTAGACGTCGGCGCAGGAGTAGAAGAGTTCGGCATTTGCCGCTTTGTCGCGTTCCTCGGATGGCGTCCAGTGTGATGTTGGAGCACCGGTCTCTCCGCTGGTGGCGGTCAGCAGCGGTTTCGCCTTCGCTCCGCATTCGCAGAGGACGTCGTAGGCATCGATGATCATCCACGCTGCTCCGTGGCCGTTCACCTTCCAGCCAGGTGCCAGCGCGTTGTCGTGGTAGTCGAAGGTCTCCAACCGTTCAGAGGTCGCCTTGATCTCTTCCCTGAGCTCCGGGGACAGCAGATTCATATCCGGATACTCAGTGACCTCTTCGGGGGCGAGCACACATGGGCTCGGCACGTAGTCCTCGAAGCCGACCAGCGTGGAACCCATCGGGTACATGGGCTTGAACACGGACTGGGTGGTGTCTCGCCACCGGAGCTGGACCGCGGGCCAGTACTCCTCAGTCGCTGGATGGTCAAACGGGCACCACAGGACCTGGAGCAGGTCGAAGCGTTCGCTGAACGGCAGGCCTGCCACATCGCGTGTGAACAACTGGGCCACGGGGAGGAGCGGCGCAGTTGCGGTGCCAGACTCGTCTCGCCGGGGGTTGCGGCGCTCGGGTTCGCGGAGAGCATCCAAGAAGGCTCGTTCCTCCGCGCTGAACATGTCCGGCGTACCTGCGCGTCGCCTGCTCCATGCCAGGTTCATAATTCGCCGCTCCTCGAAGACTTCGTCCAACGTTGCCAGCGAGTCCCACTCGTGAGGGCCTGAACATGTCGGCCAGGGTTCCTCGCTGGGCCACAACAACGGCCCCCCGATGGAGGATTACTCTGCGGTCGGGTTGCCGTGCCGAGGATGCAGCCGTACAGCAGTGCGGGCCAACGTGGCAAGCTCGGGGAACATGGCGGCGAGATCGAACGTGCGGTCAGGCGTGGTGAAGGGCATCGGGATTCCAACGGTCGGAGGGCATGAACCGCTCGGAAACTAGCACCGCCATACGACAAGAGGACGAAAGCCGGTCAGGAGACCGGCCTTTTGTGTCTGCTCCCTTCCTCAAGGCCCTTTCGCGATTTCGACTCGCCCACGGTCTGAGACTCGGGTCAGTCGAAGTTCTCGAGGACGAGGGCCCCGATCTCGGGGTCGCAGGCCTCGACGATGGACCGGTACTGGTCCGTTCTAAGCCAGTACAGGATGTAGTAGTCAAAGAGGTCGGTGACGTAGTCCGAATCATCGGGACCGCGGTAGGGAGCGACGTACCGGATGATCTGCAGTTCTTGTCTCAGCGCTTCAGCTGATTCGGGGTAGTCGTCGAGCAGCGGTCGGAGTACGGAGCCGCAGTATTCAAGGAGCAGCACTCCGTCGCTGGCAGGGAGCGGCATGCTTTCTCGCTCCAAGGCGTCATCGAGTTCAACGACCAGTGCCTTGCGGATGAGCGGCCGTGCGGCATCGGAGTGGCGCCACAGCAGGTCGGCAACCCTGCCCATTGACCACACCTGGTCGCTGTAGCCCTGGTACGCCTCGAGCTGCGCGCGCAGTTTCGCCTCGGCCATGAGCTCTGCGGCGAGATTGCGCGGTCGTTTCGGGGTGTCCGGGGGCATGAGAGGTCCGTCCAGCGAGCGGGGATACGAAAGGGGCGCAAACGAGTCTATCCCCGCAGGCAGTTGCCCTGCCCGAGGGCGGTCTTGGCAGTTTGGCCGATTCCCCGAGCGATGGGCGGCGCCTACCGTCTGAGGATGGACAAGAAACGACCCCTCGATAACGGCCCGCTCACCGCCATGATCTTCTGCGGGACGGCCGCGTTCGTCGTGGGCGCGGTCATCTGGCTCGCCAATACCGACTTCGACTATGACCCCAACTCCTACGGCGGTGGCTTCGACGACTCCAGTCCTGCCGGCCAGTTCGCCGGCACCTCGATCGGCCTGGCCGGTCTGCTACTGCTGGCCCTCGGCTGGGCGGCCGCCGCGATCTGCCGCCAGATCGCCGATGCCGCTCAACGCCCGGAAGCTTGAGGCAAGAGGAAAGGCCGGTCGAGAACGACCGGCCTTTCTGTATCTGCTCCCCAACTTGGACTCGAACCAAGAACCTGCCGATTAACAGTCGGCTGCTCTGCCAATTGAGCTATTGGGGAAGGGGTTCTAGCTCGGCTTCCGCCGTGCGAACCGGATATGACAGTACAGGACTGGCGCGGGCGGGTGCCACCGGGGTCGGTGTGGTGTGGGTCCGATCCGGGGTGGAAACGGGCGGCGCGTTTCCGTCATGGGCCGCGTGGGCACCCCGAGATGGGGCAGAATGGCCGCTATATGCGGCGACGCACAGTGAACTCCAGAGCACAGCAACCAGAGCAGCGTTCGGCCCTTGGGTCGGCCGAGGAGGCAAATATGCGGAAGTGGTATCTCGTAGCCGGGTTCGCGGTCGGCTACGTCCTGGGGGCGAAGGCCGGGCGCGAGCGCTACGACCAGATCGTCGACTACACCAGGCGCGTGACCGGCAACGACAAGGTGCAGCAGGTCGCGTCAACGGTGCGCACGCAGGCGAACAAGGCCGTGGACGCGGCGCAGGACAAGATCAAAGGCACCAAGTTCGGCGAGATCGTCGAGAACTTCACCGCGAGCGCGGACGAGCCCCCAAAAGCTGAGCCCTGGGACTCCGCCGGGGTGACCACTCCGGCCCGGAGCGACAGGGCGCTTCGCGGGGACGCACCCGGGTTCTGAATCCCTTAGGGGAGCAGTGCGGCGGGGGGGGGGGTGGTTGCGGCCCCCCGGCGGGTGTTATGATTTTAGGGGGGCGGGGGGGGCGGGGGGGGCGGGGGGGGGGCGGGGCGGCAGTGCCAGGGCCC